>NZ_JAAAXQ010000294.1 GCF_009916105.1 Streptomyces sp. GC420
GCCCTCCGCCGAGCAGTCCCGCTTTTTGCCGTTCCGGCAACCATGTTTGCCGTCCTCGCCGGTCCGGGCGCAGCATCGGCCCGGAGGGAAGGAGCAGTTGTGAGCGGACTGAAGACGGAATTCGACGTGGTGGTAGTCGGCGGTGGGGCCGCGGGGCTGAGTGGCGCGCTCACCCTGGCCCGGGCGCGGCGATCGGTACTGGTGATCGACTCGGGTGAGCCGCGCAACGCGCCGGCGAGCGGCGTGCACACGTTCATCGGCCGGGAGGGGGTGCCTCCCGCGCGGCTGCTGGCCGACGCCCGTGCCGAGGTCACCGGGTACGGCGGCGAGATCCGGCAGGGCCGTGCCGTGTCGGCGCGGCGTCTGGCGACGGGCGGGTTCTCGGTCGGCCTCGACGGCGGGGATGCCGTCTCGGGCAGGCGGCTGCTGATCGCCACCGGCCTGGCCGACGAACTGCCCGAGGTCCCGGGACTCGCCGGACGGTGGGGGCGCGAGGTGCTGCACTGCCCCTACTGCCACGGCTGGGAGGTGCGCGACCGGAGGATCGGAATCCTCGGGACCGGGCCGCTCGCCGTGCACCAGGCGCTGCTGTGGCGGCAGTGGAGCGGCGACGTGACGCTCTTCCTGCACACCGCCCCCGAGCCGAGCGACGAGGAGTACGAGAAGCTGACGGCCCGTGGCATCCCGGTGGTGGAGGGCAGGGTGGCGTCGGTGGAGGTCAGGGACGACCGGCTGGCGGCCGTACGCCTCGATGGCGGCCGGGAGTTCCCCTGCGACGCGCTCGCGGTGACCCCGCGGCTGACGGCCCGTGTCGGCGCGCTGGCCGGCCTGGGTCTCGAGGCGAGGGAGCAGGAGATGAACGGCCATGTGGTCGGAACCCACCTCCCGGCGGACCCGTCCGGTGCCACGGAGGTTCCCGGTGTGTGGGCGGTCGGCAACGCGGCGTCCCTGAACGAGGTGGTGATCGGCTCGGCGGCCGCCGGCGTACGGGCCGGCGCGGCCATCAACGGGGACCTGATCGCCGAGGAGACCAGTGAGGCGGTGAACGCCCGCCTCACAGTGTCCCGTTGAGCCCTTGGTGGCGCGCCCGGGGCCGGCAGCGGCAGGATTCGCGCGCTGCCCGGCCGGTTCCTCGGGCGCTCGGGTGCCCCCGGAGGAAGTGCTGGACGGCGGCGAAGGCCGCCGGTGAACCGTTGGCCGCGCCGACGGCACGAGGCCGCCGGGGGACGGCGACGACGAGCGCCGCGATCCGGGCCCGGGGCCCAGGCGGAACGCGGCGCACCGTCGCGGTGACCACCGCCGCCCCGATCGCCGTCGTCCCGGGCCCGGCGCGGCAGCGGCGACGGGGCGGCCGCAGCCGGCGCTGCGCCCGGCCGGTCCGGGGCCCCGGTCGGGCGCGTATCGGCGCGTATCGGCGCGCGTGGCCGCCGGGGACACGCAAGGTGGCATGTTCGAGGGTCGGCCGGGGTACCCGGTGCGGACCTGTCGCACGAGGCGGCGGGGAGCGGCCGGGGACAGCCGGCCGTCGCGAGAAGCCGTTGCGAGGAGCATGCAGACCTTCCTGCCGTACCCGGACTTCGCCAGGACCGCCCGTGCGCTCGACCCGCGGCGGCTGGGCAAACAGCGCGTGGAGGCGGTGCAGGTGCTGCGCGGGCTGGTGGTCCCCGGGTACGGGTGGCGGCGGCACCCGGTGGTGCGGATGTGGGCCGGGTACGAGGAGGCACTGGTCAGGTACGGCCTGGAGATCTGCGCCGAGTGGTCGAGGACCGGCCGGGCGGACACCTGCGCGGCCACGCTGCGCTCGGACCTCGAGTCGACCACGGGAATCGCCGTACCGCGTACGCAGGAGGCCCTGGAGTGGGCCGGGGCGCTGCCGCCCTGGCTGGGGAACCCGGACTTCCACCTCAGTCACCGGTCGGCGCTGGTGCGGAAGGACCCCGGGTTCTACGCCGGGATGTTCCCCGGCGTCCCCGACGACCTTCCGTACCTGTGGCCGGCCTCGGACCGCCCGGTCCGGGGCCGGCACTGACGCGACCGGCTATTCGGCGGCGGTCGCGCCCGGGCCCTGGGCCGGCGCCGTGCCGAACCAGACGGTGGTGACGTTGCAGAACTCGCGGATGCCGTGTCCGGACAGCTCGCGCCCGTACCCGGAGCGCTTGACCCCGCCGAACGGCATCGCCGGGTGCGAGGCCGTCATGCCGTTGAAGTAGACCCCGCCGGCCTCGATGTCGCGGGTGAAGCGGCGCTGCTCCTCCGCGTCGTCGGTCCAGACGTTGGAGGACAGGCCGAAGGGAACGTCGTTGGCCAGGGCGACCGCCTCGTCGGTGCCGGACACCCGGTACAGCGTGGCGACGGGCCCGAAGGCCTCCTCCCGGTGGATGCGCATCTCCGGGGTGATCCCGCCGAGCACGGTCGGCTCGTAGAACCAGCCCGCGTCCAGGTTCCCGCCGAGGTCCCGGGGGCGGCGGCCGCCGCACAGCACCTCGGCGCCCTTGGCGGTGGCGTCGTCGACGAGTTCCTCGAGGTCGGCGCGGCCCCGCTCGCTGGAGAGCGGGCCGACGTCGGTGGATTCGTCCATCGGGTCGCCGACGCGCAGGGCCCGCATCCGCTCGGTGAACCGGGCCGCGAAGGCGTCGTGCACGTCGGCGTGCACGATGAAGCGCTTGGCGGCGATGCAGGACTGCCCGTTGTTCTGGGTCCTGGCGGTGACGGCGACCGCGGCCGCCTTGTCGACGTCGGCGGACGGCATCACGACGAACGGGTCGCTGCCGCCGAGTTCCAGCACGGTCTTCTTGATCTCGTCACCGGCGACGGCCGCCACCGACCGGCCCGCCGGTTCGCTGCCCGTGAGGGTGGCCGCCGCGACCCGGGGGTCGCGCAGGATGCCCTCGACGGCGCCGGAGCCGACCAGCAGGGTCTGGAAGCAGCCCTCGGGGAAACCGGCCCGGCGGAACAGGTCCTCGAGGTACAGCGCGGTCTGCGGCACATTGGAGGCGTGCTTGAGCAGTCCGGTGTTGCCTGCCATCAGCGCGGGCGCCGCGAAGCGGATCACCTGCCAGAGCGGGAAGTTCCACGGCATGACGGCGAGTACGACGCCGAGGGGCCGGTAGCGCACGAATGCCGCCGCTCCGCCGGAGTCCTCGATGTCGGCGGGCGACGGGTGCTCGTCGGCGAGGAGTTCCGGGGCCCGCTCGGCGTACCAGCGCAGTGCCTTGACGCACTTGGCGGCCTCCGCTCGGGCCGCCACCACCGTCTTGCCCATCTCGGTGGTCATGGTGCGGGCCACCTCGTCCCGCTCGGCCTCCAGCAGGTCGGCCGCGGCGCGCACGAGCCGGGACCGGTCCCCGAAAGAGGTGGTGCGGTAGTCCTCGAACGCCGCCCTGGCACGGGCCAGCCTGGTTTCGATCTCCTCGGGTGTGAGCGGATCGAAGGTCTTCAGGGTCTCGCCGGTGGCCGGGTTGCTGCTGGCGATGGGCATGGGAACCCTCCCTCGCTGGACGGCTTGGGGGACGCTCCGGTGGTGGCCTGGCCCCGGGGCTCCCCACCGTCTTCCCAGCATGCGCCGATCGATGGGTCGGGGCACCGCCTGCCGCGCCCGTACCCGCCCGGACATCAAGGACGCGCCCGCCCAGGTGCGAAGGCCCGGTCCTTGGGAGGTCATCCACGTGATGGCCCGGTATGGCGCGCGCCCTGAAGGTGTCCTCGCTCGCCGCCGTCGCCGGTTCGACCGCGGCCCTGGTCCACGACCTGGGCCGCCCGGCGCGCTTCCACCACATGCTGCGGGTACTCAAGCCCACCTCGCCGATGAGCGTCGGCTCCTGGCTGCTGGCGGCGTACGGCCCGGCGGCGGGCGCGGCCGCGGCCCTCGACGTCACCGGCCGCCTTCAGCGGACCGGCCGCGCGCGACCGCGACGGCGGCGCTGCTGGGTCCCGCCGTGGCCTCGTACACCGCCGTTCTCGCTTCGGACACCGCCGTTCCGGCCTGGCACGACGGGTACCGGGAACTGCCCTTCCTGTTCACCGGTTCCGCGGTGGCCGCCGCGGCCGGCATGGCTCTCGTGGCCTCCCCCGTCCGCGAGAACGCCCCGGCGCGGGGCGCGGCGCTGTTCGGCGCGGCGCTCGACCTCACGGCCGCGGCCGTGCCGGAGCGCCGCCTGGGGATGGTCGCGCAGGCCTACCGGGACGGCCTCGCCGGCCGGCTGATGCGGGCCGCGAGGGTCCTGACCGCGGCGGGCGCGGCCACGGCAGCGGGCGGCGGGCGCGGCCGCGCGGCGGCGGTGGCGGGAGGGGCCGCCCTGCTCGCGGCCCCGGCGTGCACCCGGTTCGGGGTGTTCCACGCGGGGATCGCCTCGGCCCGGGATCCGAAGTGCACCGTCGTGATCCGAAGTGCACCGTCGTGACGCAGCGCGAACGCGAAGGGCCGGCCGGATCCGGCGGCCGCGAACCGGGCGCGGGCGGTCCAGGAACGGGCTGAGACCGCGGACCCGGAGCCCCGCCCGGCGCCGGCCCGGCCCTGCCGGGAGCTGACCTGCCGGTCCGAGAAAATCTGCCATGGCTACGGTAGGCATGTGAACCTTGGGGTACCAAGGCCATGTGGATCACCCGCGCGGGCGTGTATCGCGCGCGAGGGCCACCGGCCGGGCCCCTCGAGACCCCGGCGCCGCAGGGCGCCGCGGGCCCCGGACGCGTACAAGAAGAGGTGCAATGCCCCCGGAGACCAGCCAGAGTGCCGGCGACCGTTTCGACGACGAGGACTACCCCGCCTACACCATGGGCCGCGCCGCGGAGATGATCGGCGCCACGCCCGGGTTCCTCCGGGCGATCGGCGAGGCCCGACTGATCACTCCGCTGCGGTCCGAGGGCGGCCACCGCCGCTACTCGCGGTACCAGTTGCGCATCGCCGCCCGCGCCCGTGACCTCGTGGACCGGGGTACGCCCATCGAGGCGGCGTGCCGCATCGTCGCGCTGGAGGACCAGCTCGAGGAGGCCCTGCGGATGAACGAGGAACTGCGCCGGTCGGCGCCCGGGGCAAGCGGCACGGCCGGTTCGCGCTCTTCCTGAACGCGGGCGGGCAGCGCCCGCACGGCCATACCTGTCGCCGCAAGCACAGAAATTCGCACGGTGCACGGTGAGGGTTTATACGCTGACAGAGTCAGCGAAATTACTCGCCGTGCCCGTTCACATTCACCATGCTACGGTGGTCATCAGTTGCAGTTGTGGTTCCCAAGACTTCGAGTGCACTTCTCCGGATTCGCTCCGGGGACGTGCACTCTGCATTTCCGGGTTTCCGGACGGGGTAATCATCGCGGCGACGCGAGGGCCCGCACAGTGCGGATCCTCGAGCACTGCCCCGAAGGAGATATGGCATGGCTACTGGCACCGTGAAGTGGTTCAACGCGGAAAAGGGCTTCGGCTTCATCGAGCAGGACGGCGGCGGCGCCGACGTCTTCGCCCACTACTCGAACATCGCCACCCAGGGCTTCCGCGAGCTGCAGGAGGGCCAGAAGGTGAGCTTCGACGTCACGCAGGGCCAGAAGGGCCCGCAGGCGGAGAACATCGTCCCCGCCTGACCAGGCGCATGACGTGGTTGGGGCCCGCACCTTCGGGTGCGGGCCCCGGCTCGTTCTCATGCCGGGCCGTGTGAGCACCGCCCCGGCGCATTCCGCGTACGACGCGTACGCGGGCGTGCCGCACGCGAGCCCCGGGGCCCGCCCGTGACGACCCACCCGTGAGGCGCGAGTTCCGCCCGGGAACCGGGCGGGGCGGGAGTCCGCCCGACGCCGGCCGCGACACGGCACCGGCCGCCCCGGCCCACCGCTGCCCGGAATTTCGCGCCACCGGACACGTCAATTCCCGCGCGCCGGTATCACCGGGATTCGTGTCCTTCTCCGGTCCCTCTCGTTCCCGCGATACCCCGACCGGACGACCGACCCCGGAATTCGCCGGCGTCCCGGGGAAGCCTCAATCCACGCCGATTCCATGTCCATTCCACGCCCCGGGCCTGCCGCCCCCGGCCTTCCGGCTCTTTCTCCCCGAACCCCATGAGGCACCATGCGCTGTGTTATCGCCCGTTTCCCCTTCGACCTCATCAAGAGCGAGGTGCAGCAGTCGATGAAGGGCGTGAAACCCGAACCCGTCACGGGCGAGTCCGTGACCATCGGCCGCCGCGTCTTCCCCGTCAAGCAGGTGGGCGAAGTGATCACCGGTCAGGACCGCAGGGACTTCACCACCGGTGAGGTGACGCGGGCGCTGACCCGGCTCGGTTTCACCTGCCACCCGGCGGTCGGCCCGGCCGCTCCGGTCGGCGCTCCGTCCCCGTTGGAAGCCGCCTCCGCCGCCCTCGGGAGCGCCGAGGCCGGGGGCAGCGCCGGCGAACCGGCCCCTGTCCGTACGGGACTCGACGAACAGGCCCGATGAGCCGGTGACCCCACCGCCCCGGCCGGCCCAGGGGATCGGGCCGCCGGGGCGGAGCCGGCCGGCAGGAGCGCCGGGTCGGCGCCGATCGCCCGGCGGCCGGGTCCGTGACGGCCGGCTCCCGCGAAGGGGCTCGGCTCATGGAACGGCCGGCTCACGTGGCGCGGGGGCGGCGGCCGACGCGGAGGGGACGCGCGCCCGCGGGCGAGGGGCGGAGCCCCCTACGCGTCGAGCGGACGGAGCAGGCCGAGCAGCAGGTGCACGAGTTCGTCGACGATCCGGTCCAGGCTCGCGTCCACCCACCCGGTGCTCCAGTCGTGCAGGAGACCGTTGACGCTGCCGATGAAGGCGGCGGCGGCCACCCGGTAGTCGCGGTCCACCGCCTCGCCCCGCCGCGCGGCGGCTTGTGCCTCGGCGCAGATGAAGTCGATCCAGCGGGCCCGCCGGACGAGGCGCTGGCGCTCCATGCGGGCGCTGACGCCCACGATCTCCGTGAACGTGATGCGTATGCGGCGGGGGTCGCCGGTGACATTGGCGGCGTAGGCGCGGAAGACGGCGGCGGCGCGTTCCGCGAGCGGGAGGCCGGCCGCGTCGGCGTCGGCGAGCGCGACCGCGGCCGCCTGCTCCGCCCAGTCGTTGACCTGGAGGTGGAGAGCGCTGAGCACGTCCTCGAGGGTGCGGAACTCCTCGTAGAACTGGCGGGTCGACAGCCCTGCGGCGGCGCTGAGCGCGGCCACGGTGGTGTTCCGGTAGCCGGGGCTGCCGCCGAACAGTTCCAGGCCGGCCTCCAGGAACCGGCGGCGCCGTTCGGCCTGGCGCTCCTGGGCGGTCCTGCCCCCGTAGCGGCCGGTCGGCCTGCTGCGCCTTCCCGTCACTGACCCTCCCTCGGTGGTTGCGTGGTCATCTTCTCCCGTCGCAACCCTTGTAGCGGCAGCCGCCCGTCGTTACTTTCAAGTAGCGGAATCTGAACGGGCCCGTATTCAGACCGGGTTCGCCCGTTTTCCGCCGAACGCCCGGGGTCCGGCGAGGCGTCCGCCGGTTCCCGGCGGAAGGCGGGACACCCCGGACCCGAACAGCTCCCCGATTGTCATGCCCGCACCACCTCTGCCTGCGCAGCAGTCCCCCCACCACGATCCGAGCACCCACGACCGAGCACCCTTGACCGGTCCCCCACACGGAAGGAACGACGACGATGTCGGTTTCCAGCACCGGGCAGGCCCGCCCGGCGGCCCGCGGCCGTCGGCACCCAGTGCGCCACAGAGCCCTCGGCGCCCTCACCGCCGCGCTCGCCCTCACCCTTACGGGCACCGCGGCGTCCGCGACGCCGCCCACGGCTCAGCAGGCCGACACGTCCGGCCTGCGTGAGGTGATGTTCGTGGGCAACAACTGGGACGGCACCGCCGACGTCATCAAGTCCACCGGGGACTTCACGAGGATCGGCCGGATCAACGTCATCCCCGACAAGGACCAGCGGCTGACCGAGATCTACCTCAACCCGATCAAGCTGGCCTACTTCCTCGGCATCCGCCAGGGCCCGGGCGAGGGCCACGACCAGTTCGTCGACGACATGTACTCCACACCGGACGGCTCGTCCGTCGTCGTCTCCCGCCCCAGCTTCGCCGACGTCGTCTCCATCGACCTCGCCACCGGCCGGATCAACTGGCGCTTCCCGGTCTCCGGGTACCGCTCCGACCACATGGCCGTCTCGCCCGACGGCACCCGCGTCGCCGTCTCCGCCTCCACCTCCAACAAGGTCCACGTGCTCGACATCGAGACCGGCCGGCAGCTGGGCTCCTTCTCCACCGGCGACAAGCCGCACGAGAACGTCTTCACCGACGGCGGCAAGTACCTGTGGAACATGTCGATCGGTGAGGTCAACACGGCGCTCGACGACCCCTGGTTGGACTGGACCAAGGGCGACCGGCGGATCACGGTCGTGGACGCGGCCACCTTCGAGCAGGTCAAGGTCATCGACATGCGGGAGCGGCTCGACGCCTTCGGCCGCAAGGACCTCTCGGACTCCGTCCGCCCGATAGCCTTCACGCCCGACGAGTCCAAGCTCTACTTCCAGGTGTCGTTCTTCAACGGCTTCCTGGAGTACGACGTGGCCTCCGACCGCATCGAGCGGATCAAGACGCTCCCGAAGAACCCCGCCACGAGCGAGGACCGGACCACCTGGGTCAACGACTCCCGCCACCACGGCATGTCGATGAGCCCCGACGGCCGCAAGCTGTGCGTCGCCGGGACCATGGACGACTACGCGACGGTCGTGGACAGGGCGACGCTCCAGGAAGGACCGCTGGTCACCGCCTCGAAGCCGTACTGGGCCACCGTCAGCGGCGACGGCAGGTCCTGCGTGATCTCCGAGGCCGGTGCCGACCAGGTCACCGCGATCGACTTCGCCACAGGGGAGAAGGCCGTGTCGGTCCCGGTCGGCGACCACCCCCAGCGGGTGCGTCTCGGCCATGTCGCCGCCGGCTGGACCAGTCCCTCGGGAGGCTGACGAGCTCGTGCGGCTGACGTGACCGGATCCCGCGCGCGTGGCGGCGCACGGGATCCGGTCGTGCGGCGGAAACGAGTACGCCCCGCTTCCGAACCGGGCGGGTGGCCGACGGCCTGTCAGATCGGCTGCGGGTGGCCGAAGAGCAGGTCGCCGGCCGTATCCATCTGGCCGGGTCGGAACCGGCCTCCCGGGACCGGACCACGGACAGGATCCGTGTCGCCACCCGGGGCCGAGTACGCCGGGGACCAGTGCGCCCAAGACCGTTCGGCGCGTGCGGCTGAACGGACTCACTCCCGCTCGGTCCACAGGAACGGTGGAACAGGATGTGCGCCAGAGTCTCGGGGAGGAGGGCGGTCGGCTCCTTGCGCACTTCGCCCACCAGATGCACGCCGAGCCGCCCCGCGCCCCCTCGCGATGCTCGCCGCCCCCGGCACTGCGGCCACGGCTCTGCCCGCGGCGGCGGGCGGGTCCGCGGGTGCGCCTCGCCCCGGCGCCCGGACCGGTCCCGCTTCGGCGGCTTCCCCGTCCACGGGGGCCGCGCGCAATAGTCCACATCGGTCGCGTCATCGTCCACGGCGACCGCTCTAGCATCACTGGCATGCCGGCCGCGCGGCACCGGTGCACAGCCAGACACTCTCCAGAAACCCCACGGACGGAGATTTCCATGCGCAGGACGAGCGCACGGTTCACCATCACGGCCGCCGCGGCGACCGCCCTGGCGGCCACGCTGGCGCTGACCGGGGCGACCGGCGCCGGCGCCGCCCCCGACCAGCAGGACGTGGTGGCGGCCGCCGGCCCCATCGGCTTCGGTGCCGGGACCACGGGCGGCGCCGGCGGCGCAACCGTGACCGTCACCAACGCCTCGCAGTTCATCGCCGCCGTTCAGCGCACCGACGCGGTGATCGTGCGGGTCAACGGCACCATCTCGCTGAGCAGCATGACCAAGGTCGCCTCCAACAAGACCGTCGTCGGTGTCGGCACGGCGGGCAGGATCACGGGCAGCGGGCTGAACATCAGCGAAGTCAGCAATGTGATCATCCAGAACCTCACGTTCACCGGGTCCAACGACGACGCGATCAACGTGCAGTACTCCTCCAAGGTCTGGATCGACCACAACGACATCTCCGGCGCCTACGACGGCGGTGTCGACATCAAGCGGGCCTCCACCAACATCACCGTCTCGTGGAACCGCTGCCACGACCAGGACAAGAACATGCTGCTGGGCCACTCGGACAGCAACTCCTCCGAGGACACCGGCAAGCTGAAGGTGACGTACGACCACAACTGGTTCGACGGCACCAACCAGCGCAACCCCAGGGTCCGCTTCGGCAACCCGGTGCACGTGCTGAACAACTACTTCGGCAACGTCGGTTCGTACGGCGTCGCCGCCACCGAGAACGCCGGCGTCCTCGTCGAGGGCAACTACTTCGAGAACACCGACGACACGTACCACCTGGGTGAGGGCAGCTCCGACCCCGGCTCGCTCGCGGCGAAGAACAACCACTTCGTCAACTCCCCGGCGGGCCAGACCGGCGGCAGCGTGGCCGCGATCCCGTACAGCTACACCGCGGACACCGCCTCCGGCGTGAAGTCGATCGTGACGGCGGGCGCCGGAGTCGGCAAGATCTGATCCCCGCTCCCCCTCCCGCTCCACCGCGGCGCCCGCCGGCAGCCGCACCCCAGGGGCAGGACCGCCGAACCGGTTCGGTCAGCGGTCTTGCCCCCGTCCGTGCGCTCGCTTACGGTTCCCCGACTCGGTCAGCGTCCCGGCATCGGCCGCGGGCGCTCCTCCACGGGCGAGGCGGACAT
>NZ_JAAAXQ010000295.1 GCF_009916105.1 Streptomyces sp. GC420
GGTAGGAAAGGGTCAGGTCGTGGCCGCGCGGTAGGCGGTGGCCAGCTTCGCGAGCGCGCCCGGCAGGTCACCGGTGAGCAGCAGGTGATCGGCCTCCGCGAAGGGCTTCGCGGAGGCCTCGGTGATCTCACCTGCCATGGCGCGCTGGACGACGTCGCGGGCGGCCGCGGCGATCTCCCTGCCGGCCGCCGAGTCCGCGTCCGCGTGCTTCGCGGCGGCGGCCAGGGCCCTGAGGGCGCCTGCGCCGCCGGGGACGGCCGGGCGGAGGGTGGTGAGGCCCCAGCCGAAGGGGAACTGCGGGTCGTACGCCGCGTCGCCCACGTTGACCGGCAGCTGTGCCTCCGACTTCGGCCAGGTCACCGGGAGCCGGCCGGTGAAGCCCCGCTGCCCGTAGAGCACGTCCGCGACGCCGTCGCCCTCGGTGCCCGGCAGCCAGGAGGCGACGAGGGCGTCGATGTCGCCGAGGCGGTCGCCGATGAGCTGGGGGCGGCCGGAGACGATGAGGACCGCGCACTCCATGGCGGCGCACACTTTGTCGACTGCTGCCCTGTCGGCGGCGGAGAGCTCCAGGTCGTGGCCGTTTCCGACGTCGCCGACGCCCTCCGCGTACGGCGTCTCGCCGACGACGACCACGCCCACGTCGTGGCCTTCGAGCGGTTCGGACGCGTCCTTGGAGTACGTGAGGTCCGCGTCCCGCTTCCGCATCGCCTCCAGGATCGTCGTGCCCTCGGTGATGTCGCCCGACGAGCCCTGCCAGCTGATGGTCCAGCCGCCCGCCTGGTTGCCCAGGTCGTCCGCGTTGGAGCCCGCGACGTACACCTTCTGGGAAGGCTCGAGCGGGAACACCCGGCCGGTGTTCTTCAGCAGGACCTGTGACTTGGCGGCCGCCTCCCGGGCCACGGCCCGGTGCGCGCCGGAGCCGATCCGCGACAGCCGGGAGGTGTCGGCGTACGGCTTCTCGATCAGTCCGAGCCTGAACTTCTGCTCCAGGATCCGGGACACCGCGTCGTCGATCCGGGACCGCGGAACGCGGCCCGCCTCGACCTCGTCGACGAGGGTCGCGTGGAAGTCCCGGTAGGCCGTCGGCACCATGATCATGTCGAGGCCGGCGTTGACCGACGTGCGGACGTCGGATGCGTAGTCGCCGGGGATCTGGTCGATGGCCTGCCAGTCGCTGATGACGAAGCCCTTGAAGCCCATCCGGTCCTTGAGGACCCCGTTGATCAGTTCGGCGTGGGCGTGCATCTTCACCGGTCCGGCGTCGTCGCCGACGATGTCGACGGAGGAGTAGGACGGCATGACCGTCCCCACGCCGTACTTCCTCACCGCGTCCCGGTACGGCGAGAGGTGCACGGCCTCCAGTTCCTGCCGGGTGACCCGGGTGACGCCCTGGTCGATGGTGTACGAGCCGGTGCTGGAGGTTCCGAACCCGGTGCCGCCGTCGCCCACGAAGTGCTTGGCGGTGGTCAGGACCTTGTCGGCCCGGTCGAGGTCCTTGCCGTTCGCGGCACCCTGCATGCCCCTGATGACCGTCTCCATGGCGGTGACCAGGGCCGGGTCCTCGCCGAACGCCTCGTACGAGCGGCCCCAGCGCTCGTCGCGGGTGACGCACAGGCAGGGCGCGAAGTCCCAGGGGATGCCGGTGGCCCGGACCTCGGCGGCGGTCACGGCACCGGTGCGCTCGGCGAGCCCGGTGTCGCGCGTGGCCCCGATGCCGATGTTGTGCGGCAGGATCGTGGAGCCGATGACGTTGTTGTGGCCGTGGACCGCGTCCACGCCGTAGATCAGCGGAATCTGGAAGCGGGTGGCCCGTGCGCGCAGTTGGTATGCGTCCACCATCTTCGCCCAGGCCTCGGGCGCGTTCGGCGTCGGCACCGAACCGCCGCCGGAGAGCAGCGAGCCCAGACCGTACGCGGCGATGTCGCCCGGTGTCCTCAGCGCGTTGCGCTCGGCCTGGGTCATCTGCCCGGCCTTCTCCGCGAGGCTCATCCGGCCCAGCAGGTCCTCGACCCGCTTCTTCACCGGCAGCTTCGGGTCGAGGTACGGCAGGCCGTGGGCGTCGATGACGACCTGCGGGTTCTCGGCGGGGGCCGCGGCGCCGGTGACCGTCAGCCTCAGCGGTACGGTCTCGGCGGCCTCGGCGCCGCGGTCGCCGAGCGTGGCGACGGAGATCGTGCGGGAGGTGCCGGAGGGAGTGCCCGCGGGGAAGGTGACCGTGCCGGTCACGGGGGTGAAGTCCTTCCCCGCCGTGGCACTTCCGCCCTCGGTGGTGTACTCGACCGTCACGGGCTCGTCGATCGGGCCGGAGCCGGTGGTGGCGACGGAGATCTCGACGTCCGCCGTGGCGCCCTCCTTCACGGGGTGGACGGCGGCGTCGGTGACGACCTTGGCCTTCAGCGCGGGGTCGGCCCTGCCGTACAGCTCGACGTGGTCGAGGGCGAACCGGCCCGGCTGCCCGGTGGGCAGGGTCAGGGCGTAGCCCCAGATCTCGTTGAGTCCGAGGACCTGGTCGATGCCGCCGACGGGCTGGTAGTCGGTGCGGTACTCGAACCGGGAGAACGGGATCTCGACGAGGTGCCAGCCCTCCCAGTCGTCCGTGAAGGAGGTCGTCCAGAGTTCGGATGCCTCGCCGTTGGCGCCGCCGTCCTTCAGTTCGAAGTTGATGCGCTTCCCCGAACCGGGCGGCAGGGGCGCGGTGTTCTGGCCGTACCACCAGAAGCGGATGCCCTGGTGTGCGGTCCAGTCGTGGGCGGGCCGGTCGAAGGCGAAGTCGTGGGTGAAGCCGCCCCAGTTGTCGATGTCGTACGAGCCTTCGAGGACCTTGCCGCCCTCCGGGGCGTCGGAGCGTTCCGCGAGTTCGAGGGCGGGGTGGTCGTCGGCGTCGCCGCCCCAGGTGAAGATGCCCTCGGCGGGCGGCTGGGCGAAGGGGACCTCGCCCTCGAAGCGGTCGACGGAGACGGGGGCGGGGTCCTCGGCGGAGGCCGCGCCGGCGGAGGCCAGCGGCAGCAGGCCGGTGAGGACGGCGGCCGCGGCGAGCAGGGCGGTTCTGCGGAGGGTGAGCGGGCGTGCGGGAGTTCGTGCGGGCTGTGCCTTGCGCATGGATTTCCCTTTGGTCGGCGCCGGCTGGGTCCACGATCCATCCACTTAGTTCACGGCGTGAGTTAACTGAGCGGCCCGAGCGCCGTCAAGACTTTGAACCAGAAGTGGTACGGAGCCAACTTGCGTGACCCTTGGGGCCGTTACTCGTTCAATCTCTGAACGCGGCCGAGCGCGGCCACCGGGTGCGGGCGGCGGACAGGGACTCTCTCCTCCGCCACGGGATACCGCTGCGGAAGGCGTCCACCACCGGCGCCCCGGGCGGGCGGGGGCCGCAGAGGCGGCCGGCCTCAGAAGCCGCCGCCGCCGTCGAAGCCTCCGCCGCCTCCGAAGTCACCGCCTCCGAAGTCACCGGAGAAGAAGTCGCCGCCCGAGGTGTCGCCGCCCTCGAAGCCGCCGAAGTCGCCCCCGTGGGCGGGGCCGCTCATCGCGCTGCCGAGCATGGTGCCGATGAGGAGGCCGGGCAGTATGCCGCCGCCGAAGTAGCCGCCGGCCCAGGGCCCGTACGCCGGTCCGGCCTCCCAGTAGGGACGCCGCCCGTAGGGTGTGTCGACGGTGCGGATCACGGGGTCCTCGCCCTCGGCGAGCCGGGCCGCGTCGGCGGCGCACACCGGGACGTCGCGGGCGGCTCCGCCGGCCGGGGTCCAGGGGACGTCCTGCGCCGAGGGCCCGTGGCGCGGGTCGAAGAAGCAGGGCGGACGCCGTTCGGGCAGTTCCCCCTCCTTGAAGCCGGCGCGGCGGGCGGCGAGCACGGCCAGTGCGAACCGGCCGTCCTCGAGCGCCTCGGTCACCTCGCGGACGTCGTCGGGCCGCCGGGCGGCCGCCATCCGCGTCTTCGCCCGGTCGTACGAGTCGAGGGCCTTCTCGTAGTCGGAGCGCATCGCGTCGGTGGCACCCGGCTCGCCCGGGTGGAAGTCGAGCCGGTCGAGTTCCTCGCCGAAGGCGGTGATGTCCTCGTCCACGACGACCCGCACCTTCTCCAGCGCGGCCTGTTCCTCCTCCTCCCGGCGACGCCGGCTGCGGCGGCTCAGGGCGTAGGCGCCGGCGCCGCCGGCCGCCAGGACGGCCCCGAGGGTGACGAGCCCGCCGACCGGGACGCCCTCGTCCGCGGCAGAGGAGTTCCAGCTCGCCGGGGCGGTGCCGCGGGCCTGGGCGAGGGCCTGGTCGACGAAGTTGTTCAGCTGGGTCTCGGCGTCGACCGGGGTGGCCTTCACGGCGGTGGTGATGTTGTCGACCGCCTGGTTGGACAGCACGGTCCGGTCGGCGGCGGCGTCGAAGCCGTCGCCCAGCCGTATCGCGTAGACGCCGGTGATGCCGACCTCGGTACGCAGGTTGCGCAGCAGGTTGTCCGGCGGGAAGTCGGAGTTCGCGGGCAGGACGGCCACGAAGACGGGCTTGTCCGCGTTCTCGATCTTCCGCTCCAGCGCGTCGGCCTGGGTGTCGGACAGCTGGTCCGAGGCCCGTGGGTCGACGTACACGGGCCCTTCCTCGAGGGCCGCGGCAGCGCGTTCCAGCCCCGTCGCGGCCCCGGCGGCGGCGGCCGGTGGGAGCAGCGCGGCCGCCGCGGCCAGCATCGGTACGATCAGTACTCGCCATGCCGCAGCTTTCATACTTCGAGGCTACGACTTTTCCGGAGTTCCACCCGGCGCCGGTGCCCGCCGGTTCTGCCCGGCCGGCACCGCTCGGCCGGTGCTACTCGGCCGGTACGGCCCCGGCCCGCAGCAGGCCGTAGGTGTACGCGTCCTCCAGTGCCTGCCACGAGGCGGCGATGACGTTCTCGCCGACACCGACCGTGGACCACTCGCCGTCGCCGTCGCTGGTGGTGATCAGCACCCGGGTCGTGGACTGCGTGCCGTGCTTGCCCTCCAGGATGCGGACCTTGTAGTCGACCAGCTCCAGCTTGGCGAGCTGCGGGTAGATCCGCTCCAGGCCGACGCGCATGGCGAGGTCGAGGGCGTTGACCGGGCCGTTGCCCTCGGCGGTGGCGACGATCCGCTCGCCCTTGGCCCACATCTTCACGGTGGCCTCGTTGGCGTGGGTGCCGTCGGGGCGGTCCTCGACGATGGCACGCCAGGACTCCGTGCGGAAGAAGCTCAGCGGCCGGCCCTCCACCTCCGAGCGGAGCAGCAGCTCGAAGGAGGCGTCGGCGGCCTCGTAGGTGTAGCCCTCGAGCTCGCGTTCCTTGACGCGCTCCACGACCCGGCCGACGACTTCCCGGTCGCCGCCGAGGTCGACGCCCAGTTCCTTGCCCTTGAGCTCGATGGAGGCGCGCCCGGCCATGTCGGAGACCAGCATCCGCATGGTGTTGCCGACCAGCTCGGGATCGATGTGCTGGTACAGGTCCGGGTCGACCTTGATGGCTGAGGCGTGCAGTCCCGCCTTGTGCGCGAAGGCGGAGACACCGACGTAGGGCTGGTGGGTGGAGGGCGTGAGGTTGACGACCTCGGCGATGGCGTGGGAGATCCGCGTCATCTCGGCGAGCGCGCCCTCGGGGAGCACCTTCTTGCCGTACTTCAGCTCCAGGGCCGCCACCACGGGGAAGAGGTTGGCGTTGCCGACCCGCTCGCCGTAGCCGTTGGCGGTGCACTGGACGTGTGTGGCGCCCGCGTCGACGGCGGCAAGGGTGTTGGCGACCGCGCAGCCGGTGTCGTCCTGGGCGTGGATGCCGAGGCGGGCCCCGGTGTCGGCCAGCACGGTGGAGACGACGGCCTGGATCTGGGCGGGGAGCATGCCGCCGTTGGTGTCGCAGAGGATGACGACCTCGGCGCCGGCCTCCGCGGCGGCCCGCACGACCTGCTTGGCGTACTCGGGGTTGGCGCGGTAGCCGTCGAAGAAGTGCTCGCAGTCGACGAAGACCCGGCGGCCCTGCGAGCGCAGGTAGGAGACGGTGTCGCGGACCATCTCCAGGTTCTCGTCCAGGGTGGTGCGCAGGGCGAGCTCGACATGGCGGTCGTGGGACTTGGCGACCAGGGTCACCACCGGGGCACCGGACTCGAGCAGCGCCGCGACCTGCGGGTCCTCCTCTGCCCTGGCGCCCGCGCGGCGGGTGGCGCCGAAGGCGACCAGGGTGGCGTGCTTGAAGTCGATCTCGGCCCGTGCGCGGGCGAAGAACTCGGTGTCGCGGGGGTTGGCGCCGGGCCAGCCTCCCTCGATGTAGCCCACGCCGAAGTCGTCCAGGTGCCGGGCGATCGTCAGCTTGTCCGCGACGGTGAGGTTGATCCCCTCGCGCTGCGCGCCGTCGCGCAGCGTGGTGTCGAAGACGTGGAAGGTGTCGTCGACCCGGGGGGTGCTGTGCTGATTGTCGTCGGGTGCGTCCGTCATCTCGTCTGGCTCCTGTGTCGGATTCGGTCTACCGGAATGACCGGTTCCACCGTCCTCCCAATCATCCCTCACGCTTCGTCCCTGCCGTGATGGGGCCGGGAAACGAAAAAACCTCTCGCGGGTGCGAGAGGTCTGCGCGCGGGTCGAGGACGAGGGTGTCCGCCCGTACGTACTGGTGGGGTACGGGGCGGTCACTGCGGACCGGCGCGCCTGCTGCCAATAATCGTGGCGAACGAGAGCACGGTGGCAGTCTGCCACATCCCGGAACGCGGTGTAGCGGAGTCTCACCATGCGGGCAGCCGCCCGAATGACGGCGCCCCCCGCGCCGGGGCGGCCGGGCGTCGGCGGGGGCGGTCCCCGTGCGGCCGGCCCGTACCGAACGGCCGCCCCCGGGCCCGCGGTTGCGGGGCGGGGGCGGCCCTCACCGGTGAAGGGGCCCCGGGTCAGCCCAGTTCGTGCATCCAGCCGTAGGTGTCGGGGGCCAGGCCCGTCTGGACGTCGAGCAGGGCCTTGCGGAGCTTCATCGTGACCTCGCCCGGCTGCCCGTCGCCCTGCGTCCAGTCGGCACGGCGGGACTTGACGGCACCCACCGGGGTGATCACGGCGGCGGTGCCGCACGCGAAGACCTCGGTCAGGGTCCCGTCGGCGGTGTCCCGCTCCCAGTCCTCGGTGGAGATCCGGCGCTCCTCGGCGCTGTAG
Organism: Streptomyces sp. GC420; assembly: GCF_009916105.1. Lineage (GTDB taxonomy): Bacteria > Actinomycetota > Actinomycetes > Streptomycetales > Streptomycetaceae > Streptomyces. The sequence continues at coordinate 7,117 of NZ_JAAAXQ010000295.1, forward strand.
CCGAGATCCCTCGCGAGGGTGAGCAGCGAGTCGCGGGTGATGCCCGGCAGGAGGGAGCCGGTGAGCTCGGGGGTGACGATGCGGTCGCCGTAGACGAAGTACAGGTTCATGCCGCCCATCTCCTCGACCCAGCGGTGCTCGACCGCGTCGAGCCAGACCACCTGGTGGCAGCCGTGGCCGGCGGCCTCGGCCTGGGCGGCGAGGGAGGCCGCGTAGTTGCCGCCGGTCTTGGCTGCGCCGGTGCCGCCCTTGACGGCGCGGACGTACTCCTCGCTCAGCCAGACGGTGACCGGCTTCACGCCGCCCGCGAAGAACGGGGCGGAGGGGGAGGCGATGACGATGAAGAGGTAGGAGTTGGACGGACGCACGCCCAGGCCGACCTCGGTGGCGAACATGAAGGGCCGCAGGTAGAGGGTCTCCTCACCGCCGCCCGGGACCCATGCCTTGTCCTGCTTGACCAGGGCGTCGCAGGCCTCGACGAAGAGCTCGGCGGGCAGTTCGGGCATGGCCATGCGGCGGGCGGAGGCGTTGAAGCGCTCGGCGTTGGCGAAGGGCCGGAAGGTGGCCACGGTCCCGTCGGGGCGGCGGTACGCCTTCAGCCCCTCGAAGATCGTCTGCGCGTAGTGCAGCGTCATGTTGGCGGGGTCGATGGACAGCGGCGCGTACGGAACCAGCTCGGCGTCGTGCCAGCCGCGGCCCTCGGTCCACTTGATCGTCACCATGTGGTCGGTGAAGTGGCGGCCGAACCCGGGGTTGGCCAGGATCGCCTCGCGATCCGCGTCGGACAGCGGATGCGAGGAGGGCTTGAGCTCGATCGTCGTGGGCGTCGTCATGAGTGCGTGTCCTTCACCGGTTGTGTGTGGCGGACCGCGCTCACTCCTCGTACTGCTGCGTGTACTAGGACGTCCGAGCTTCCCGTCCCGCCGCGGCCCCGTTCGGATTATCGCCCGGGGCCGGGCAGGCGGAAACAGGAGTGAAAACGGTCCATGGTCGATGGTCGCACCCGGCCGCATGAACTGAACAGCCGCCGGGCGTCTGTACGACCCGGCGGCTGTGTGAAATGAAGTCGACGGGTCAGCTCGCTACTCGTACCGCGAGCGCGTCGCCGATCTCGTCCGTCGTACGCGTCGTGGCGCCGTCGCGCTCGGAGAGGTCGGCGGCGACCGCCTCCTCGATGCGGGCGGCCTCGGACTCGTACCCGAGGTGGCGCAGGAGCAGCGCCACGGACAGGATCGTGGCGGTGGGGTCGGCCTTGCCGGTGCCCGCGATGTCGGGCGCGGAGCCGTGCACCGGCTCGAACATGGACGGGAACTCGCGCGTCGGGTTGATGTTGCCGGAGGCGGCGAGCCCGATACCGCCGGTGACGGCGGCGGCCAGGTCCGTGAGGATGTCACCGAAGAGGTTGTCGGTGACGATCACGTCGAAACGCTCGGGCTGCGTGACCATGAAGATCGTCGCGGCGTCGACGTGCAGGTAGTCGGTGGTGACCGCGGGGTACTCCTCGCCGACCTTGTTGAAGATCTTCGTCCACATGCTGCCCGCGTGGACGAGGACGTTGTTCTTGTGGACGAGCGTCAGCTTCTTGCGGGGGCGCGCGTTGGCCCGGTCGTACGCGTCGCGGACCACCCGCTCCACGCCGTACGCCGTGTTGACGCTGACCTCGGTGGCGACCTCGGCGGGCGTACCCGTGCGCAAGGAGCCGCCGTTGCCCGTGTACGGGCCCTCGGTGCCCTCGCGGACGACGACGAAGTCGATGTCGGGGCGGCCGGCCAGCGGGGTCGCGGTGTTGGGGAAGAGCTTCGACGGACGCAGGTTCACATAGTGGTCGAAGGCGAAGCGCAGCTTCAGCAGCAGACCCCGCTCCAGCACACCGCTGGGGACTGACGGGTCGCCGACGGCACCGAGCAGGATGGCGTCGTGCTGCTTGAGGGAGACGAGTTCCGCGTCCGGGAGGGTCTCTCCGGTGCGGTGCCAGCGCTGGGCGCCGAGGTCGTATTCCCTGGTCTCCAGCTTGACGTCCTGCGGCAGGACGGCCGAGAGGACCTTGAGGCCCTGGGCCACGACTTCCTGGCCGATTCCGTCGCCGGGGATCACTGCGAGATCGATGCTGCGAGACATGGCACAGACCCTACCTCCCGTCCCATCCGGTGACACGCACAGTCCACATTGCGGACACCAGGGCGCACACCCACCGGACGGCGGGCGGGCGGCCGTGCGGGCCGTACGCGCCGGCCTTCCGGCCGAATGCCGAAATGCCGCGTTCCGTTCACCCCGCGTACGCCACGAGGGCCGCGGCCGGTGGAAGGTTCGCACCATGAGCGCATCACGCCGGGACGCGGCGCCCGGGAACCCCGACCTCCCCAGGACCGGCATTCCGGAGCGGCTCGCCCGCCGGATGAGCATGCCCGAGCAGCACGAGTACCTGCGTGCCGAGCACCGCCGCACCGCCGTCCCCCGGCGCAGCGTGCTGCTCGGCGGCCTCGCCGCCGGCGGGCTCGGCCTGTCAGGCTGCACGGGAGCCGGCGGCGAGGGCCGCGCCGGTTCCTCCCCCACCCTGGTCCCCGAGGGCGTCACGGCCAGGGTCGACGGCGCGCTGGTCGCGCCCTTCGGGCGGCATCTCGCCTTCGGCGCCGACCCGAAGACGCAGATGCGGATCTCCTGGCAGGTGCCGTTCGCGGTGCGCCGGCCGTTCGTCAGGGTGGGACTGAAGCCCTGGGAACTCGACCGGCGGATCGAGGCCGAGGTGCGCACCCTGCACACCCCCGCCCTCTCCTCCAGGCTGCCGGCCGTCGACCAGTTCCACCTGCACGCCGCGCTCGACGGCCTGCGGCCGGGGACGACGTACTACTACGGCGTCGGGCACCGGGGGTTCGACCCGGCGGCGCCCGAGCGGATGGGGACCGTGGGCTCCTTCCGCACCGCGCCCGCCACGCCCGGGCGGTTCGTGTTCACGGCCTTCGGCGACCAGGGCGTGAGCTACCACGCGCTCGCCAACGACCAGGTGATCATGGGCCAGAACCCGTCCTTCCACCTGCACGCGGGTGACATCTGCTACGCCGACACCACCGGTCACGGCCGGGAGGACGACGTCTACGACGCCCGGGTGTGGGACCAGTTCCTGGCGCAGACGGAAAGCGTGGCCTCCCGGGTCCCGTGGATGGTGACCACCGGCAACCACGACATGGAGGCGTGGTACTCGCCGAACGGCTACGGCGGGCAGTCGGCCCGCTGGTCGCTGCCGGACAACGGCCCGAACGCCGCGAAGGCCCCGGGCGTCTACTCGTTCTGCTACGGCAATGTGGCCGTCGTGGCGCTGGACGCGAACGACGTCTCGTACGAGATCCCCGTCAACAGGGGCTGCACGGACGGCAGGCAGACCGCCTGGCTGGACCGGCGGCTCGGCGAGCTGCGGGCACGGGACGGGATCGACTTCGTCGTGGTCTTCTTCCACCACTGCGCCTACTCGACATCCGCCCACGCCTCCGACGGCGGCGTACGGGACGCCTGGGTGCCGCTGTTCGCGAAACACCGGGTGGACCTGGTGATCAACGGCCACAACCACGTCTACGAGCGGACCGACGCGATCCGCGGG
>NZ_JAAAXQ010000296.1 GCF_009916105.1 Streptomyces sp. GC420
GTCCTGCCCCCCGGACCGGTCGGCCCCGGAACGGCGGCCGCCCGCCCCGTCGGCCCCAGAGGGCTGTACGACCACTCAGGCGCCGCCCGGCTGCGCAGGCACGCCCATGTCCCGTTCCAGAAGGTCGGCCCGTCCCGCATCCCCGACTTCCACCTCCCGTTCGAGACCACCCACAGCCCGCACCTGGACGCCGCGCGGCGCGGCCTGAGTGGCTGGGCGGCCGAGGTCGGCATCACGCGGGAGGGGATCTGGGACGAGAGCGACCTGATCGCGTACGACCTGCCGCTGTGCGCGGCCGGCATCCGTCCCGAGGCGACACCGGAGGAGCTCGACACCTCCTCCATGTGGCTGACCTGGGGCACGTACGCCGACGACTACTTCCCGGCAGTCTTCGGCCACCGCCGCGACCTGGCCGCGGCGAAGCTCCAGCACGAGCGGTTCCGGCTGTTCATGCCGATCGAGTTCGGCGGGGCCGACAGGGCCGACGAGTCCGCGGGAGGCGCCGGAAGGGCCACAACCGCATGGTCCGGCGGGTTCACCCCGTTCGCCGGGCCCGCCGTGGGCACGGCGGAGGTCCCGGCCGTTCCCGCGAACGCGATGGAGCGCGCCCTCGCCGACGTCTGGCTGCGCACCGCGGCGCCGATGACCGACGAGGCGCGGCGCGAACTGCGCACGGCCGTCGAGGAGATGACCGCCTCCTGGCTGTGGGAGCTGCACAACCAGGCGCAGCACCGTGTTCCGGATCCGGTGGACTACATCGAGATGCGGCGGCACACCTTCGGCTCCCACCTGACGATGTTGCTGGCCCGGCTCGGGCAGGGGCGGCGGATCCGCCCGGAGGTCCACCGCAGCGCCCCACTGCAGAACCTGGAGCACGCCGCCGCCGACTTCGCGGCCCTGCTGAACGACGTCTTCTCGTACCAGAAGGAGATCGAGTACGAGGGGGAGGTGCACAACTGCCTGCTGGTCGTGCAGAACTTCTTCAACTGCGACTATCCGACGGCGCTCGCCATGGTCAACGACCTGATGACCGCGCGGATGAGGCAGTTCGAGCATGTCGTCGCCCATGAGCTGCCCGTCCTGTACGAGGACCACGCGCTGCCGGCGGACGAGCGGGCGGCGATCGAGGGGTATGTGCGCGAGCTCCAGCACTGGATGGCGGCCATCCGCATCTGGCACCGGGACTGCCACCGCTACGGCGCCGAGGACCTGCGGCACCGGATCCGTCCCCGCCCGCCTGCCCGCGTACCCGGTGCGGCCCGCGGCCTGGCCGGCACCTCCGGCACTCCCGGCACCCCGGGCACTCCCGGCGTCCCCGGCCGGTACGGCACCGGGCTTCCGTCCGGGGTCGGCATGGCGGCGGCGTGCATCCCCCTGCCGGGCCTGTCCTCGTAGCCGGCTCCTCCGGCAGACACCCGGCGGACGGCTGCCGCCGTCCGCCGGGCCTTGGCACACTGGGGGCATGACGGAGCGCAAACCGCCCGGAGTCGGATTCGAGTCCTGGGTCGACAGGCAGATCCGTGAGGCCGAGGGACGCGGCGACTTCTCGTCCCTGCCCGGCTTCGGCAAGCCCCTGCCCGACGATCTTGCCGCGCCGTACGACGAGCTGTGGTGGATCAGACGCAAGATGGCCGCGGAGAAGCTCTCCTGTCTGCCGCCGTCCCTCGCCCTGCGCAAGGAGGCCGAGGACGCCCTCGAAGCGGCCTCCCGGGCCCCTTCCGAGCGGGCGGTCCGCCGGATCCTTTCCGACATCAACGAGAAGATCGCCGCCGCTCTCCGCCGACCGCCGCAGGGCCCGCCCCTCAATCTGCGGCCGTACGACGTCGAGCAGGCCGTCCGGCAGTGGCAGGAACGTCACGGCCGACCCCCGCGACGGACCACCTGACGCCCGCGCCCGGCCCGAGCACCGCACCGCACCGCCCCGGAGCCCGGCGTCCCGGCTCGGCCGCGCCGCCATCCGCGCCGCCATCTGCGCCGCCATCCGCCCGGGTCGGCCCGCAGTCGGTCCGGCCCGCAGCGCGGCCGGTCCCGGTCCGTGTGCGGTCACCGGTCCCAGGATGTGTCCCTTCCCGGTGGGTGCGTCACCGGACGCCGGCCTTTCGGGCCGGTCACCCCGGCGTGGCCGGACGGCCGCTGGTCTTCGCGGGCGCACCGCGCCTCCCACACCGCGCCTCCCGCACCGTGTTCCCCGCACCTATCTCCCGGCACCGTGCGGTTGCGGGGGAATTTCCCGGGGCCTGAATGTATACGTCAGGCGGGAATTCGAATTATCGAAATATTTTCATACGAGCGCTGTTCGGTGCGCCGTGATCACCTCTTGGCGCTCGCCTGAAAGGTTGACTCAGGCGCCTTACGTCTTGTCCTCGCTATCACCCCGATGGGTTACTGCATATGTCCGCATAGGCGGCGCGCATATCCCCATCCGCACGAGAAAGCCCCTGCCCGGGTGAGAAAACGGTACCCGGAGCAGGGATGTGTTCCACGACGGCCCCGCAGGCCGCGGAAACGGGTGCAGACCGTGACCGCGCCTCGTGCGAGGCCGCCGACTCACCACCTGACCAGTGGACACGAGAGCCGACTCGCACCCGCCAGGGAGGAATGGGGGTACGAACGCCTCAAAACACTGCTCGGCAATGTACCGCATTCCGGGCGGGGAGGAATCTGTCATGCCCATCAGTCCGACTCAGGGATCCAGCGGTGGCGGCACACTCGTCACCATCACCGGCACCAACCTCACAGGCACCACCGGGGTGCACTTCGGGACCCGGGCCGCCACCAGCGTCACGGTCGTCTCACCCACCCAGGTCACCGCGGTCTCCCCCTCCGGCAACGGGGCGGTCGGCGTCACGGTGACCACGCCGGGAGGGACGAGCGGTCCGGTGCCCTTCTACTACGTGGGAGCGCCGTTCAAGCAGACGCTGAGCCCGTCCGCGGGATCGACGGCCGGCGGTGACACGATCACCATCAGCGGCATCGGCCTGACCAGCGCCACGAGCGTCGCATTCGGTGCCAACTCGGTGGTGCCGACGGTGGTGTCCGACAGCCAGATCACGGCTGTCGCCCCGGCCGGCGCGGCCGGTTCGGTGGGTGTCACCATCACCACCGCCGGCGGCACCCACAACGGGCTCTCGTACACCTACGTCCCCGTTCCGACGGTGACGGCGGTCGCGCCCGACGAGGGCTCGACGTCGGGCGGCACGGCCGTGACCGTGACCGGCACCGGCCTCACCAACACCACCTCGGTCACCTTCGGAGGCAACCCGGCGCCGTTCACGGTGATCTCCGACACCGCGGTGTCGGCCGTCACGCCGCCCGGGGCCGCCGGCGCGGTCGACGTCACCGTGACCAATGACGCGGGCAGCGACACCGCGGTGGGCGCGTTCACCTACATCACCCCGCCCGGCGTCTGACGGGTCCGACCCGGAGCGGGCACGTCGGCCGCGTAGCGCGCCGCGCCCGCTCCTCGAGGGCCCCCGGCCCGGTACACCCCGCCGGCCGGGGGCCACCTTCAGCCGACACCCAACGGAGTCGCCATGAAAGACAGCGCCCACGAGACGGAGGCGGAGCGTTCGATCGGCATCGCCGCCGCGCCCGTGCTCAGCTCCGTGGTGCCCAACTCGGGCCCCGCGGCGGGCAACAACACCGTCACCCTGAACGGCAGCGGTTTCTCCGGCATCACCGGGGTCAGTTTCGGCTCCGCCGCGGCCCTCGGCTACACGCCCGTCTCCGCGACCCGGATCACCGCCGTGGCGCCGCCGGGAACGGGCGCCGTCGGAGTCACCGTCAAGACGCTGGGAGGGACAAGCAACCCGGTCACCTACACCTACGTCGCGGCTCCGACGCTCACCGCCCTGTCGCCCACTCAGGGCCCGGCCTCCGGCGGTACGACCGTCACGCTCACCGGCACCGGCTTCACGGGAGTCACGGGCGTCTCCTTCGGCGGCACAGCGGCCACCGGTTTCGCCGTCAACTCGGCCACGAGTATCACCGCCGTCGCCCCCGCGGGGCTGGGCGCGGTGCCCGTCACGGTCACCAACGTGAGCGGCACCAGCGGCCCCGTGTACTTCTTTTACGTCACCGCGCCGACGATCGCCGTCGTCTCGCCGGATCAGGGCCCCGCGACCGGTGGTACGGCCGTCACCCTCACCGGCGCCGACCTCACCGGAACCACCGCGGTGTCCTTCGGCGGCACGCCGGCCGCGAGCTACACGGTCGACTCGCCGACCCGGATCACCGCTGTCGCCCCGCCGGGAACGGGCTCCGTCGCCCTCACCGTCACCACCGTCGGCGGCACCAGCAACTCCGCCGTCTACACCTATGTCGCGGCCCCGGTTCTCAGCGCCGTCTCCCCCGCCGAGGGGCCGGCCGACGCCGGGGCCGCCGTCACCCTCACCGGCGCCCGTCTGACCACCACGACCGCCGTGCGCTTCGGCTCCACGCCCGCCGCCTTCACCGTGCTGTCCGACACCACCGTGGTCGCCGTCGCCCCGGCGGGTGCCGCGGGCCCGGTCCCCGTCACGGTCACCACCGCCGGCGGCACCAGCGCCCCCCGTACATACACCCGTGTGCCGCGCCCCGCGATCTAGACGCCCGTGACCGCCACGTCCGTTCGGGCGTGCCTGTAACCCGAGCGGGTTGACCGTGCCGAAATAGACCGGGATTTCGGTAATTCGCGTCTTAGGGTGAAATCGCCCATTCGATTCAGGGATTCCCGCACACGGCGATCAAGGAGCCGAATCAGTGAGACGTCCGAAGGAATGGAAATCCTGGACCATGGCCGTTCTCGCGGCGCTGGTCGCGGTCCTGGTCTCCGCCCCGCCGGCAGCGGCCCAGTTCTCCCAGTCGCAGACGACGGTGGTGGCGTCGCCTTCCTCGGCGACCGTCGGGCAGACGGTCCTGCTGACGGTGAACGTGACGTGCGCCCAGGATCCCAGCCGTGACTGGGGCGTGGTGATCGGAGACGGAACCGAGATCCTGGTGGACGGACTGCCCATCGGACCCGACGGCACGGTGCAGTACCAGACCGCCTTCGCCACCCCTGGCGCGCACCTCATCACGGCCGTCTACAACGGGAATGACGCCTGCGGGTCTTCGTTCGACGAGACCGTGGTCAACGTGTCCGAGGCGCCGACGCCGCCCGGGCAGACGCCGACGCTGCCCTGTCTGCTCGCCTGCGGCGCGCTGATCAGCTTCAACACCGGCGACATCCACAACGAGATCGACCTCGGCTGAGCGGGCCGCCCAAGCGGCTCCGCCGCTTGGGCGCGGCCGGCCGCGACGGACCTTCAGACGGCCCCGCTCGGCGGGCGTCCCGCCCGGGGCGTGCCCGGAATCCGCAGGCGTCGCCCCGGCCGGGCCCGTACCCGCACCAGCCTTGACGTCCTCGAACACCACGGTCGCCGTGTCCACGTCGGACGTCCGTACGGTGACGGCCGGCCGCCAGTCCCCGGCAGGCGTCAGCCGCACAGTGCCGCTCCAGCGTCCCGGGCCCGGCGGGCGCAAGGCCGGCCGACAGCGGGCCCGGGCCCAGTGCGGGCAGTGGCCAGGACGCCGTGATCTCCCGCGGCCGTGCCGGCGCGCCGGAGCGGTCGGTCAGGCGTAGCTTTACCGCGGCACCGCCGTCGGACCGCCGGACGATCCGGGCCGACGCGGTGCCGCGGCCGTCCCGGCCACGGCGGCGAGCGCGCAGAGCAGCGCGCACATTACCCGGAGCCGGGTGGGCGGTACCCGGAGCCGGGTGGGCGGCGCGGAGGTGTCCGCCGGCCGGACCGGGAGTGCCGGCACCGGAGCGGCGGTCGGCCTTCGCACCGGAGGAGCCGCCGGCCTTCCGACCGGAGGTGCGGTCGGCCTGCGCTTCCGCCCCGCCGGGAGTTCACCATCCGGCGAGACCGGAGTTCCGGCCGGAACGCCGCCGTGTCACGGCGAGCGTTGCCGGCAGGCCCGCACGGCGGACGGCCGCGAGACCCGCGCCGCCCAGCAGCCGGGCCGTCCCGTCCTGTGCGTCCCCCGAGGTGGACACCGGCCGCTCCTCCCGGCCGTCCGCCGTGCGGGCAGCGGCCTCCGCGGCACCGCCCTCCGTCCCTGTGGGCTTCTTCGCGGCGGTGACCGGGTCGCCGGAGGCCGAGGCGGCCGGAGCGGCGGCCTCGTCCACGGCGGGGGTCAGCGTCAGGACGGGCGCGGGGTGCTCCGGCTCTGCTCCGTCCTTGCCGGGCACCTCGATCCAGCGGACGACCTGGCCGGTGCCACAGGTCTGGAGTGCCTTGAAGACCATCCGGTCGCCGTCCTCGGGCAGCGGGCCGACGGAGACGTCGAACTCGTGGAACTCGCGGGGTGGATCTCTCCGCCGGTCCAGATGATCCGCGAGACGGCCTTGTCGGTCTTCTTCCCACCGTGGGCCAGCGGCTGCGCCAGGTTCCGCTTCTCCGTCCTGACGGTCCATCCGGGAACCGGGCGGACGGAGAGGGAGGCGACCGGCTGGTCGGCCGGCAGGACGACCTCGATCCTCGTGGTGGCGGCGTCGGGACGCTCGGTGGGGACCCGGAAGGTGAGCCTGGCCCAGCTCCCGGCCTCGGCGCTCTCGGGACGGACGCCGACGTGAGCGGCGGCCGGGCCGGCCGCCGTCAGCGGGACGATGCCCGCCGATACGGCGCTGATGGTTCCGCGGACGGGGTACGGCGCATCGGGTCGCTCCTCCCGAGTCCTCTGAGCCGCGCATCGGCGACCCGGAGACGGTGACGCCTCCTGACGGCGAGCAGGAGCAGCCGAACCCGCAGGCGTCCCGGCTCGAACGCGGCGGCGAAGTGACCCCCGCGTGAAGTGCTCCTGGCGTCCGGCGACCGAGGCATGGTCACGGTACGGAACTCGCGGTGGCGCTGGAACGGAACGGGCCCCGGGGCGAGTACGACCGGCACGGGCCGAATCCGGAGGAGCAGGGGTGCGACCGCCGCCGTTTCACGGACCGTCAGGCGGCGGCCGCAGGCGCGGAGCCCGTGGCTCCCCGGCCACTGGGCTCCGCGCTCTCACCAACCCCCCTGCCGCCAGACGCCGTTCGCGGACACCCGGTGACACCGGCGGTCACCCGTGCGGGGACCGCCGCGCGCCGGGTACCCCACCGGCGACGGGTAAACCACCCGGACGGCGCCCGCCCGTGACGCCGGTGGGACGGACTTCTCCGGCGGCGGCTCGGCGGCCGCGGCCGGGCCGGTGGACGCGGGTTCCTGCCTACCTCTCCGGCGTCCGGGAGGGACGCGGCGTGGGCGTGTCGCGGTCGCGGGCGGGGCGCAGCACATATCCGGTGTAGCGGTAGTCGGCGCCGTGGCGCTCGCGCAGGGCGATCTCCGCGCGGGTCGCGTCCACGGCCGCGGCCATGTCCGGATCGGTGGTGTCGGCCGCGGCGACGCGGGCGGCGAGCGGGTCGTAGTACTCGTCGAACCAGTCGGAGTCCGGCAACGGGTGCACGGCCACGACCTCGTACCCCGCGTCACGGGCCGCGGCGATGTTCTGCTCGCCGGTCCGCAGCGCGTAGTGCTCGTCCCAGAACGCCCGAGCCTCGGGCGAGGGCGTGCCGGTGGACCACTCGCACTCGGTGACGCACAGGGCGCCACCGGGCGCGATCAGCCTGCGCCACTGGCGCAGAGCGTTGTCGAAGCCGATCGAGTAGGCCGACGACTCGGCCCAGACGAGGTGGAAGGAACCGTCCTGGTAGGGCAGATCGCCCATGGAGCGGTGGACGGTCTCGACCCGGTCGGACAGCCGGCGGCGTTCCGCCTCGGCGGTCAGTTCGTCGAGGAACGGCTGGTGCAGGTCGACGGCTGTGACGTGGCCGCCCGTCTCGGCGGCCAGCAGCAGCGCGGACCGGCCGGGGCCGCAGCCCAGGTCGAGGATGCGGGGGCGGGGCGGCAGCGGGCCTGCCGATGCCAGGAGACGGCGGGTGGTGGCGTCGGAGCCCGGTCCCTGCCGGGGCAGGCCGTGGTGAAGGGTGAAGAAGGCGTCGCTCATCGCGAGATGGAGTCCTTGTCCGTGAGGTCAAGGGGTCCGGCCCGACCGGTGAAGCGGATGACCGCGCGGATCGCTACGGCGTCAGGCGGGGACCCCGGGGCAGAGGATGGCGTGTGCGCCGCGCATGGCAATGGCGGCGGCCGGCATGACGGCCATCAACTCGCCTCCTCGACGTGTCTCACGGACCGATCCCTCGGCCGTGTCCCTCGTGCGGGACCCGTTGCAGGTCCCCGGCGGGAAACTTAGCAGCCCGCAGGGCTGGGCGGAACCGGATTACGGCGTGACCGGTCCGCACCGGTCACGCCGCTCGGCTCCGGAGTCCCGCGGCTCCGGTGTCATACGGCCCCGACGTCGAAAGACTCCAGCCACGCGGACGGTTGGCGGTGTCCCCGGTGTCCCCGGATTCCCGTTCCGGCGGAGGGAGCTCCCGTCGGCCGGGTCGTGGCGGCCGGGTGCAATGCGGTGGCTCCCCTCCGCGGGACCCCGGCGGAGGGGAGCCACCGCACACCCCGTTGTCAGTCCTGCTCGCTGGGGAGCTCCGAGGGCGTCTTGCCCTCCAGCACCTGCTTCAGCCGTTCGGTGCCGAGTTTCGCGGCCTGCTCGGTGGTGTCGCCGACGGCGCCGTCGAGACCGCCGTGGGTGAAGGTGATGCCGTTGGGCCCCATGAGGACGGCCACGGCGTCCAGGGTGAGGGTGGCGTCCTCGCCGTCCACCTTCGTCTTCAGGGTCATACGCATCCCGGTGTGGTTCTCGTCGACGCCCGGCAGAGTGATCTCGGTGACCTGGACGGTCGCGTCCGTCTTGTCGGGGCCGACCTTCGCGGTGAACTGGTCGCAGGTCTGCGGGATCTTCTTCAGCCAGGCCATCTGCTTCTCCACCTGGGCCTGGTCCTCGTAGGTGGCGACCTCGTACTCCAGGTCGGCGTTGTTGTCGCTGTTGTGGAAGCTCCGGTCGGCCTCGACCGAAGTCTTGTCGCCGAGGATGTTGTCGTCGTTCAGCCGGTTGAGGAACTTCTGGCAGTCCTCGCCCTGGGCGGTGCCCTTCAGCAGGTCGTCGTGGTCGGGTTCCTTCTCCGTCTGCTCCCAGGGGGCACCGAGGTCGGAGGCGCCGATCAGCGCTGTTTCCGCCTGCGCCTCGGTCAGCGCCGAGGGCGAAGGCGACGGGGAACGGGTGGACGTGGGCGAGGCCGTGGGGGAGCCGGTGGGGCTCTGGGCCACCTTGGACGCGGAGGCCCTGGCCGTGGACACGGAGGCTTCGTCGTCTTCCGAGCACGCCGCTGTCGCGAGTAGCGCGGTGCCGGCCAGAGCGGCTGCCAGGCCTCGGGAAACGCGGGCGGCTGCGTACTTTGTCACGGGTGTCTCCTCGCTCGGGCGGGGGATTGCCCTCCCAACCCATCACCGGGCACCGGCGCCCACCACCGAGCAGGTCCGTCCGGGTGAATTCCGCGCGCTCCGCGAATGCCACCGCGGAGCGTTCGCCGTCGCCCCGGCCCGCCGTCGCCCCGGCCCGCCGTCGCGCACTCGCCGTCGGCGTTCACCGTGCCGGGCCGCCTCCGTGCCGGTCACTCCGGTCACTCGCCGTCGGGCTTTCCGCCCAGCAGGTTCTCCGCCAGGCGGCCGACACGGCCCCACCGGGCGTCGTGGCGGGCGGCGCGCTCGACGGCCCCGCGGGCCTTCCGCGAGCCCTCGGGATAGCGGCGCCGGGCCCATGGCGAGCCGGGCCGCGCCAAACGCACCGCGGCCACCCAGGCGACCGGCGGGAGGACGACACCCAGCACCCCGGGCGGCACCTTGCCCTTGGCGAAGGCCACCACGCAGAAGAGGAAGTTCACCGCGATCGTGGCCGCCACCATGGTGCGTCCCGCGTGTTCCTCGGGGCCCACGTCCTCGACCCCGAAGGGCACGGCGCCGAGCAGCACCATGCCGACGACGGCCGCCGTGAGCACCACCGCCTCGACCGAGACGCGGCCCTGCTCGCTCCAGTAGACGTCGTGCAGGTGCAGAACGAGGGCGAACTCGTCCATCACCAGGCCGGTTCCCGTGCCGAAGACCGCCGCCGAGAGGGCCTCGGCCCAACCCTGCCCGGAGACCGTCGCCATCCCGAAGCCGCCGACCGTGGCCAGCACGATGCCGGGCACCACGTGGTGGACGTGCGTCGCCCCGGCGCTGACGTCGTGGAACGGGCCCCGGCCCGCCCGGATCAGCCGGGTGATGACGCGCGCGACGAAGAAGGCCGCCAGGAAGGCGGCCAGGGCGAGCAGCAGCGGCAGTTTGCCGGGCTCGGTGATGTTCCGGTGCCACCAGTCCTCCACCCCGTCATGGTGTCCCGCCGCAGTGGCTCCCGCCTTCCGGACCGCTGCCCCGGTGCCCCCGCCGCGCGGTGTCCGCGCCGCATGAGCGCCGCGCAGGGCGCCCTCATGCGGCGGGGGACGAAGCACCCGGACGGGCGATCCGGACACCCGCCGGGGGACCGGCGGGGTGCTCGAAACGGCAGGTGCCGGCTCTCCGGACGCCGTCGACTTCGGCGATCGCGCACCTCGTCCGCCGGACGAAGGGTCGGGACCGCGCTCAGCCTGACGGGCGCGTTCGCGCCCGCGGCTGCCGCTGCCCGACAGCCTGGGGGTCCGGCCGTGCGCCTGAGCGGGTATCGGCCGTCGGCCGAAGGACGGACGGCACTGGCAGGTCTGGGGGCTGTCTCTT
>NZ_JAAAXQ010000297.1 GCF_009916105.1 Streptomyces sp. GC420
CCCCCGCCACGCCCGAGGTCGTCCTCGTCGTCGACTTCGGCGCGCAGTACGCCCAGCTCATCGCCCGTCGCGTCCGCGAGGCCCGGGTCTACAGCGAGATCGTCCCCAGCACCATGCCGGTCGCGGAGATGCTCGCCAGGAACCCTGCGGCGATCATCCTCTCCGGCGGTCCCTCGTCGGTGTACGCCGAGGGCGCCCCGTCCGTCGACCCGGCACTGTTCGAGGCCGGCGTACCCGTCTTCGGCATGTGCTACGGCTTCCAGCTGATGGCGACGACCCTCGGCGGCACGGTCGACAACACCGGAGCGCGCGAGTACGGCCGTACGCCGCTGCACGTCTGCAAGTCCGGCTCCACCCTCTTCGAGGGCACCCCCGACGAGCAGTCCGTGTGGATGTCGCACGGCGACGCCTGCTCGGCCGCGCCCGAGGGCTTCACGGTGACGGCGTCCACGGACGTCGTGCCGGTCGCCGCCTTCGAGAACGACGAGAAGAAGCTGTACGGCGTGCAGTACCACCCCGAGGTGATGCACTCCACGCACGGGCAGCAGATCCTCGAGCACTTCCTCTACCGGGGCGCGGGCCTGTCCCCGACCTGGACGACCGGCAACGTCATCGACGAGCAGGTCGCCGCGATCCGCGAGCAGGTCGGCAACAGGCGTGCCATCTGCGGGCTGTCCGGCGGCGTGGACTCCGCGGTGGCCGCCGCCCTCGTCCAGAAGGCCATCGGCTCCCAGCTGACCTGCGTGTACGTCGACCACGGCCTGATGCGCAAGGGCGAGACCGAGCAGGTCGAGAAGGACTTCGTCGCGGCGACCGGCGTGCAGCTGAAGGTCGTGGACGCGGAGGAGCGGTTCCTCGATGCGCTCGCGGGGGTCTCCGACCCCGAGCAGAAGCGGAAGATCATCGGCCGCGAGTTCATCCGGGTCTTCGAGCAGGCGCAGGCCGAGATCATCTCCGAGGCCTCCGGCTCCGACGAGCCCGTCGAGTTCCTGGTCCAGGGCACGCTGTACCCGGACGTCGTCGAGTCCGGCGGCGGCACCGGCACGGCGAACATCAAGTCCCACCACAACGTGGGCGGGCTGCCCGAGGACCTCGAGTTCAAGCTGATCGAGCCGCTGCGCAAGCTGTTCAAGGACGAGGTCCGGATGGTCGGCCAGGAACTCGGCCTGCCGGAGGAGATCGTCCAGCGCCAGCCCTTCCCCGGACCCGGCCTCGGCATCCGCATCGTCGGCGAGGTCACCAAGGAGCGCCTGGACCTGCTGCGCGAGGCCGACGCCATCGCCCGCGAGGAGCTCACGGCGGCCGGCCTCGACCGCGACATCTGGCAGTGCCCGGTCGTACTCCTGGCCGATGTGCGCAGTGTCGGGGTCCAGGGCGACGGCCGTACCTACGGCCACCCGATCGTGCTGCGGCCCGTCTCGTCCGAGGACGCGATGACCGCCGACTGGTCGCGCCTGCCGTACGACGTGCTCGGGCGCATCTCGACCCGCATCACCAACGAGGTGAAGGACGTCAACCGCGTCGTCCTGGACGTGACCAGCAAGCCGCCGGGCACCATCGAGTGGGAGTGACCCACCTCCCGTAACCGGTTACCGGTCAACCTTCGACGCCGTCGCTCATTCGTTTGGGCGGCGGCGTCGTCGTTCCCGCTGGGTACGCTGTCCGTACGGTGCAGGATCCCGTCCATGGGAGGAATCATGACCGCCGAGCCGCTGCCCGCCGCTGCCTCCGCGCCTACTTCCACGCTGCGGACGTGCTGCTCGCCGTCGAGGTGGTCTCGCCGGACTCCGAGTCCCGTGACCGCGACACCAAGCCCCACAAGTACGCCGCCGCAGGCATCCCGAACTACTGGCGGGTCGAGATGGGTGGGGAAAACGACGAGCCGGTCGTCTACGTCTACGAGCTCGACCCGGTGACCAAGGCGTACATTTTCAGCGGCATGCACCGCACACAGCTCAAGCTCCAGGTTCCCTTCGACATCGACATCGACATCGACCTCACCGAGATCGACAATCTCTGAGCCTCATGACCCGGAACCGGGCTCCTGCCCCAGGGTGAAGTCCTCGTAGTGGAACCCCGGCGAGACAACGCAGCTCACCAGCACCGGCTCGTCGCCGGCGGGTTCGGCGGACTGCCAGGCGCCGCCGGGGACGAGGAGCTGCGGCCGTTCGCCGTTCTCGACGCGGGGGCCCAGCACGGATTCGGTGCCGTCGACGCGCAGCCGCAGCGGGCCGCCGCGGTGCCAGAGCCAGAGCTCGTCGGAGCGGACGAGGTGGGGGCGGGAGACTTCGCCGGGGTGGAGCAGGAAGTAGATCCCGGTGGCGGAGGCACGCGGGCCCGGGTAGCCGGGTGGGGTGAACTCGGCCGCCGTACGCCAGGTTTCGCGGAACCAGCCGCCCTCCACATGGGGCTCGAGCCCCAGCAGCTCCACCAGCTCCGACCGCTTCGAGATCTTCTCCGTCATGCCGCCAATTCTGTGCGGCCGGTCGTCGCGGCGCCTAGGGTTTCCCCGCATGGCGCCCCATGACGACGAAAATGCCTCTCTGATCCGGCGGTTGCTCGCCGCCCCCAGCAATCCGCTGCTGCGCTGGAACACCCCGCTGAGCGAGGAGCACGCCGGGCTCCTCGTCAGGGCGTGCGCGCTGCCGCCCGGCGGCCGTGCCCTCGATCTCGGCTGCGGATGGGGCGAGTTGCTGATGCGGGTGGTGGACTCCGCACCCGGTGCCACCGGGGACGGTGTGGACACCGACGAGGACGCGCTGGCCAGGGGTGAGAGGCTCGCCGGTGAGCGGGGTCTCGACGAGCGTGTGCGGTTCCACAGGAGCCCCGCCGCCGAGTGGGCCGGGCAGGGCTACGACGTGGTGCTGTGCGTGGGTTCCGCGCACGCCTGGCCCGGGTCGACGGACGAGGCGCTGAAGGCCGTAAGGGCGGCGCTGCGGCCCGGCGGTGTCGCGCTGTACGGGGACGGCTTCTGGGCCCGGGAGCCGGACACGGCCGCGCTGGAGGGGCTGGGCGCGGAGCGCGACGAGTTCGGGAGCCTGGCCGGACTGGTGCGCCGGGCCGGCGCGGCCGGGCTGCGACCGCTCCAGGTGACGGTCGCCGACGAGCGGGAATGGGACCTCTTCGAGTCGCACTCCCAGCCGGGGCGGGCCGAGCAGTGGGCCCGGCAGAACCCGGGGCATCCGCTGCGGGCGAAGGTCCTCGCCCACGCCGACCGGCGGCGCGAGGACTATCTCGGGGGCTACCGGGGCGTCCTGGGCCTCGCCTATCTCGTCCTGGGCGGCTGAGACCCTGTTCACTCGCGGCGCCCGGGGGTACTTTCGGCACCCGCATACGGAAGGGGCGCGGATGCACGAGCCGATACCCGTCGAGAAGCTGCACCTCGAGATGCCGCCCGTGCACGAGTCGGCCGCGCGGGAGCGGGAGTACCGCAAGGAGCGGCTCGCCGGGGCGCTGCGTCTCTTCGGCCGGTACGGCTTCGACGAGGGCGTCGCCGGCCTCCTCACCGTGCGCGACCCGGAGTTCGGGGACTACTGCTGGGCGAATCCGTTCGGGCTGGCGTTCTCGGACCTCACCCCCGGGGACCTGGTCCTGGTCGACGGGCGCGGACAGGTCGTCGAGGGCCGGTACCGCGTCAACCAGGCCGCGTTCACCGTGCACGCGGAAGTGCACCGGGCGAGGCCCGACGTCGTGGCCGTGGCGCACAGCCACTCCCCCTACGGGGGTGCCCTGTCCTCCCTCGGGGAACTGCTCGAACCCATCACCCAGGAGTCCTGCGCCTTCTACGAGGACCACGCCCTGTACGACGCGTACACCGGTGTGTCGGTCGATGCGGAGGAGGCGCGGCGGGTGGCGGCGGCGCTCGGCGGTCGCAAGGCGCTGATCCTGCGCAACCACGGGCTGCTGACGGTCGGGAGTTCGGTGGACGCGGCCGCCTGGTGGTTCCTGAGCATGGAACGCTGCTGCCGGATACAGCTCGCGGCGCGGGCGGCGGGCAAGCCGGTGATCATCGGGCGGCGGAGCGCGACGGAGACGAGGGAGCGGCTCGGCACCGATCTGGCGGCGTGGATCAGCTACCAGCCGCTGTGGCAGCGGGTCGCCGGCACACCGTCACCGGGCTGACTCCCGGCCCCGCGAGACGCTGGTGATCGCCGCTGTGCGCCGATCACCGCAGGACGTCAACTCGCCGCACCGTCAATCACTCTTTCGGGGTCGCCCTGCCGGGTGGATCGCATGGTCTGTACGGCACAATTCCCAGTCATCACAGTGACGCTCGACGCCTGCCGGGAAGCGGTGGGCGCAAGCGTCGTACGTGATCGGTCACTGGGTGGGAAGGCGGCGTTTTCGGGTGGCGGTGCATACGGCGGACCGTGGTGCGCACGACGGGGGTTGCGCCTGCGGCGGCTGCCCGCACGGCGCACGTGAGGGGCACCGGCGCGCGGTGGCGGCATTCCTCGCCCGGCGCGACGAACTCGCGGCCGGCAAAGGACTCCCCGCGGCAGTGGCGCACTCGGCAGGGGCGTCACGGCAGTGGGTCTCCGACGAACTGACGCAGTCGGCCCGGCTCGTCGTCGAGCGGGCCCGCGAGGCGGGCGTGGCCCGCCGCGAGCGGGGCTGGCGGACGGCGCTGCTCGTCGTCTGGGGCGGGACGGCGCTGCTGTTCCTGCTGCAACTGCTGACCGCACTCGGCTCGGCGGGCTGGACGACCGCCCGCACGGCGGGGCTGCTGGCCGCGCTCGGGGTCGCCGTGCCGCTGAGTGCCGCCGCGTACGCCCACCGGGAGCGGGGCGGCGTCCTCGCGCCCGTCGTCGGCGAGGACAACCGGCTGTCGACCTCCCGGACGGTGGCCGCGCTGTGGGTGCTGCTCGCCGGGTACGCCGTCCTGGTCGTCGGCGCCGGACTGGCCGCCGCGGGGACGCCCGGCGAGCGGGACCGGCTGCTCGGCGGGCTCGCGGCCGAGCGGTCCGCGGGCCTCCTGACGGTGCTCGCGGTGAGCTGCGCCGTGACCGTGGCCGCACGAGGCATCGTCTCGCTGCGTGCCCGGCAGGGGCGGCTGCAGAAGGTGCGCGCCGAACGGCCCCGCGCCGCCGATCTGCTCACCGACGACTCCGGGCGCGGCAGTTTCGCCGACACGCAGTACGTCCTGGTCGGCGGGGTCGTCCTCGCCTTCGCCTGTGTACGGCTGGCGCGGCGGCCCGCGGAACTGCCCGACCTGCCGTGGGGCCTGGCGCTGCTGATGGTCGTCTCGGCCGCGACCTATCTGGCCGGGAAGTTCACCGAGGGCGGCAGGCCGGTCGTCCTGTCGGTGGTGCGAGCCAGGGAGGCGGGGGATCTCGACGCCCCGATCCGCACCGGTGACGACATCGAGATCCGCGGCACGGGCTTCGTACCGCCCGGCGCCGAGACGCCGGAGCTGCTGGGCCGACTGGCCGTACGGATCGGCGCGGTCCATGTCCATGTGCCGCTCGTCCCGGTCACCGGCGGCTTCACCAACCCCTCGGACACCGTGCTCACCGTGCCGGTGCCGGTGGAGGTCGAGCCTGGCACCGTCGACGTGCAGGTGGTGACCGCCGTGGGCACCGAGTCCAACCGCTGCCGGATCGAGATCACCGACTGACGGCGCCCGGCCACGGGCCGGCCGGCCCAACCGGGCCGACGGACGTCATGAATCGACCCGGATCGGGCGTACGCCTGGTGAGCCGGGCGAAGCCGTCGTACGTATGGACTGTTGACAGGTCAAGCGAAGGGCGGCGCACATCATGGCGCACGGATACCGGACCGACCGATACGGATACGACACGGGCAGCGCCGTCGGCACTGCCCAGGGAGGCGGCTTCAGGGAAGCCGCCTCCCGCTACGCACTGCTCCCACTGCGGCTCTTCCTCGGCATCACCTTCATCTACGCAGGGCTGGACAAGATCACCGATGAGGCCTTCACAAAGGCCTCCGGGCCGGGCTCGATCGGGGAACTGATGAACCAGGTGCGGGACAGTGCGGCCGTTCCCGCCCTCGTCGACCTGGCGCTGAAGAACCCCGAGGGTTTCGGCTACGCGATGGCCTTCGGCGAGATCGCCGTCGGCGTCGGCACGCTCGTCGGACTCCTGGCCCGGCTGGCGGCCCTCGGCGGTGCGCTGATCTCGCTGAGCCTGTGGCTGACGGTGAGCTGGCAGAGCGACCCCTACTACTACGGGAACGACCTGGCCTACCTCATGGCCTGGCTGCCGCTGGTGCTCGCCGGGGCCTCGGTGTTCTCCGTGGACGCCGCCCTGGCAGAACGACGACGGCGGCGCACGCTGTAGCCGATCGTCGCGGCCAGGCCGGCCAGCAGCAGGCCCGGGACCAGCACGGCGATCAGGGCCCACGCCGGTGTCTCCCAGGCGTCACCGGAGTCACCGGCGTACATGATGCCGCCGGCCAGCAGCACCAGCCCCGCCACCAGCTTTCCCGGCTGGAACTCATGACGCAGCACGGGTCACCTCCACCTGTCCGAGTCCGACCTCGAGCCGCAGATCGAGCGTGCGGGGCCCGGCATCCGCGCCGTCCTCCGCGCCCTTGTCCTTCGTGTTCCCGTCCCGGGCACCCGTACCGTCCTCCTCGGCCGCCGGCGGAAGCGTGAGCGTCCTCTCCTGCCCCGGCGAGATGTCCACGTCGTTCTGCTTGTCGTCCGGGAGCCGCACGTCCCCGAGCCCCACCTCGATGTCCAGCCGCACCGTCGCGTCCCCGGGCACGATCACCAGCAGCCGACCGGCCCCGACCTCCGCGGCCGTGGTGACGGTCCTGCCCGGCGCGATGTCCACCCGGCCCAGGTCGAGCGTTCCCTCGCCCGTGCCCAGTTCGTACCGCGGACGGACGTCGGCCGCGGACGCCGGGCGCCAGTCCGTGCGCACCCAGTCCGTGCCGATGTCCTTGGGTATCGCGGCCGAAGCGGTCAGCAGCCCCGCCGTGGTCAGCGCCAGCACGAGGGACCCGGCGCCCGTACGCCCCAGGAACGCGCTCACCGCGATGCCGGTGCCGAACACCACCAGCGCGAACGCCAGTCCTGTCTCCAGACTCGTCCCCAGCGGCCGCTCCTCCCAGGACAGCCCAGAGCCGAGCCCGAAGGCGATCAGCGCGAACAGGAAGACCCAGCCGCCGATCCAGCGCGGCCCGCGCGGCCGGACAGGGGGCGCGGTCCACGCCCCATGACCGTTCCGCGGGGCGTACTGGACGCTCAGGCCGGGCGCCGGCCCGCGCGAGAAGGACGAGAAGGAGACGTCGGCGGCGTCCTCGGGACCCCACAGATATCCGGAACCGGCCGGCCCCGTCGTGCCGTCCTTCACCAGCGGGTCCCGCCACCACGAGGGAGCACCCGGCACGGGCGGCGCCTGCGTCTCCGGCGGCGCGCCGGACGCGCCCACCGCCCCCGGCCCCGGCGCGGGCGTGCCGTCCTGGACCGGCCGGCGCCGCTTCTGCGACCAGTACGCCGCGGCCGCGGTGGCGGCGCACAGCATCACCGCGAAGCCGAGCACCGCACCGTTGTTGAGCATCGACAGGAAGAAGCCGCAGCCGACCAGCGCGGTCAGCAGCGCCGCCAGCGTCGCCCCCTCGACCCGGCCGGTGAGCAGCCGGCGCACCTCGTTCTCGTCCTCGTTCTCCTCCGGGACGAACAACCAGGCGAAGCCGTAGAAGATCAGGCCCACGCCGCCGGCGGCGGCCAGCACGGCGAGGACGATACGGAAGATCACCGGGTCGACGTCGAAATACCGGCCCAGCCCGCCGCACACGCCGGCGAAGACCTTGTGCCTGCTGCTGCGCCGCACCGGCTGCGGCTGCGGCTCCTGAACGGCACCGGCCCCGGCTCCCCCGGTCCCGGGCGCCGTGTCGGCGATCGGCTCTTCCGTCATGCGTCCATGGTGACGGGCGCCGGGCCCGGGTGGGAGCGCCGGCGACCCTGGTCGATCCCTGATTCCGTCCCCGGGGGAGTCAGGGTCGCCGGCCCTCCCGCGGCCCGCGGCGGCGGGGGCGGGGTCAGGGACGGCCATGCCCGGGATCAGGGACGACTAGGGGGTCGCCCTGATGTCCGGCGGGGGCCGTCCGTGTGACGATCGGAGCATGTCAGCAGCAGCGACCCCGCGCGCATCGGTATCCCGCGCGCCGGACACGGAGGACGTGCCCCCGCGCAAGCTGTACCGCAGCGCCGAGGGGCGGATGCTCGGCGGTGTCGCGCGCGGCCTCGCCGGCCATCTCGGGCTGCCCGTCGCGTGGGTGCGGATCGTGTTCGCGGCCCTGTTCCTCGCCGACGGCCTCGGGGCGCTGCTGTACGCCGTGTTCTGGTTCGTCGTTCCGCTGGGCGTCGGCGGGGTCGGAGCGGACACCCAGCGCCACTTCACCGTCGAGTCCGCCCCGGACGGCAGACGGCGCCTGCTCGCGCGCAAGCCGGACAAGGGCCAGATCTTCGCGCTGCTGGTCCTGGTGGTCATGGCCGTCGTCTTCGTCCAGAACGTCCAACTGGGCCGTGCCGCCAACGCGTACATCTGGCCGGCCCTGCTGATCGGGGCCGGTGTCGCCCTGGTGTGGCGGCAGGCCGACAACGCCCGCCGTGCCCACTGGATGGCCGTCGGCCGCCGCACCCGGCTGCTGCCGCTGGCCCGCGGCGCCGCCGGCGTGCTGCTGGTCGGCGCGGGGATCACCGGCATCGTCGTCATGCAGGGCTCCGCGAAGCACCTCGGCGCCGTCCTGCAGGCCTCGCTCGCCGTGCTGGTGGGCATAGCCCTGCTCGCGGGCCCCTACGTCGTGCGGATGACCCAGGACCTCTCCGACGAGCGGCTGATGCGCATCCGCGCCCAGGAACGGGCGGAGGTCGCCGCCCATGTGCACGACTCCGTGCTGCACACCCTCACCCTGATCCAGCGCAACGCCGAGGACCCGGGCGAGGTGAAGCGGCTGGCCCGGGCGCAGGAGCGGGAGCTGCGCGCCTGGCTCTACCGGCCGGAGGGCACCGGCAAGGACGAGGACCAGGAGCCCGAGACACTGGCCGACGCGGTCAAGACCATCGCCGCCGAGGTCGAGGACAAGCACGGCGTCCCGATCGAGGTCGTGGTCGTCGGGGACTGCCCGCTCGACGAGAGACTGACGGCACAGATGCAGGCCGCACGCGAGGCAATGGTCAACGCGGCCAAGTACGGTGGCGACGGAGGGGCCGTTCAGGTGTACGCGGAGGTCGAGGGGCGGACCGTCTTCGTCTCGGTCCGCGACCGCGGTCCGGGCTTCGACCCGGACGCGGTCCCCGAGGACCGGATGGGCGTACGGGAGTCGATCATCGGCCGGATGCGGCGCAACGGAGGCACGGCGCGGCTGCGCCCGGTGCCGGGCGGCGGCACCGAGGTGGAGCTGGAGATGGAGAGGGCGGGCGAATGACCGAGCAGACCGAGCAGACGGGGCCGACCGAGCACACCGGGCGCCGGGTGAGGGTCGTCCTCGTGGACGACCACCGGATGTTCCGTACCGGCGTGCGGGCCGAGATCGGCCAGACCGAGCGCACCGGAGTCGAGGTCGTCGGCGAGGCCGCCGACGTGGACCAGGCCGTCGCCGTCATCACCGCCACCCGCCCCGAGGTCGTCCTCCTCGACGTCCACCTCCCGGGCGGCGGCGGCGTCGAGGTCCTGCGCCGCTCCGCGCCGCTCATGGCCGACCCCGAGAACCCCGTCCGCTTCCTCGCCCTCTCCGTCTCCGACGCGGCCGAGGACGTCATCGGCGTCATCCGCGGCGGCGCCCGCGGCTATGTCACCAAGACCATCACCGGCACCGACCTCGTGGACTCCGTCTTCCGCGTCCAGGACGGCGACGCGGTCTTCTCGCCCCGCCTGGCCGGCTTCGTCCTCGACGCCTTCGCCTCCACCGACGCCCCACCCGTCGACGAGGACCTCGACCGCCTCACCCAGCGCGAGCGCGAGGTCCTGCGCCTCATCGCCCGCGGCTACGCCTACAAGGAGATCGCCAAGCAGCTCTTCATCTCCGTCAAGACCGTCGAGTCCCATGTCTCCGCGGTCCTGCGGAAGCTGCAGCTCTCCAACCGCCACGAACTCACCCGGTGGGCGACCGCCCGCCGCCTCGTCTGAGGGGGCCCGGGGAGGACGCCGGGCCCGCCCGGGAGGTGGTCGAACGGGACGGGAGCAGCGGTCGCAGCCGTGCCGGAGCGACCACTGGTCCCTTGTGCGGATATTGCTCCCGGAATGCGGGGAAGCTCTTCCCCGCCCCGTGACCGGTGCGGCCGATGAGGCGGACCTGGCCGACGGCCCCTGCCGGGGCACTGGTTAGGCTCCGGCGCATGGACGTACTCATCAATGTCTTCGTCGGTCTGCACATCGTCGGCATCGCCGCGCTGCTCGGCGGGTTCCTCACCCAGATGAAGGCGATGGGCGCCGGCACCGCGCGCTTCGTGCCCGCCATGCTGCACGGGGCGCTGACCATGCTGATCACCGGTGTGGCCCTGGTCGGTCTCAACCAGGCCGAGGACCGCACGGTCGACAACGTCAAGATCGGTGTCAAGCTCGCCGTGCTGTTCGTGATCCTGGTCCTCGTCTACCTCAAGCGCGACGAGGAGAAGGTCGGCAAGGGCGTCTTCGCGGCGGTCGGCGGCCTGACGCTCACCAACATCTTCATCGCGGTTCTCTGGACCTGACGGAGCCACCCGCCCACCCC
>NZ_JAAAXQ010000298.1 GCF_009916105.1 Streptomyces sp. GC420
GGGTCGGCATGTTCCGTTCGGGAGCAGTGGGGGGCGCGCCTTGTCCGCGGCGGACATAGAAGGCGTGGGTCCGCGTGCGCTCGGCGCGGGTGCCGTGCGGGTGTCACCCGGCTGCCCTACGCGGTGCTGTGCGGATGCTGTGCGGCTCCTTCCGGGCGTCCGGCGCTGCCGCGCCTCGCGGGCCCGGTATCGGTGAACTACCCGTGCCCGAGCACTACATTGAACGACGGCACGTGTACGAGGCGTACGCACGAACGGACCTGCTGGTCAGGGGGCAAGGGACACCGCATGGACACCCACGGCACGCACGACCCGCGCGGCACACGGACCGGCCCCGCCTGGCCGCCGCCCTGGCCGGACACCGGCCGACGCGGCCCCGTCCCGCCGCCGCCGTCCGCCGAGCCGTGGCCCGGACGGTCCGCTCCGGCGGCCGGGCGGCCCGGCCCGGCGTCGGCTGCTCCGCCGGCCGCGGGCGGCGCGCGCGACCCGGGCAGTGCGTGGCCCGGCTCCGCCGGGGCTGCTCCCCGCCCGCCCTCCACGGGTCACCTCGGCCCCGATGGCCGGTCCGGCAACTCCGGACGGTCCGGCCCCGACAGCCGGGGGGGGCTCCGACGGCCGGACCGGAGAGCCCGGGCCCGCCCGGGTTTCCGAGGGCCCGGAGGAGGGCGGGGCCGTCTCCGCGGGAGCGGCGTGGGGCGGTGACGCCTCGTCCCCCGGGGTGCCGACGACGCGACCCGGCTCGGCCGTGGAACCGGTGCCGCGCGCGCAGGCCGGAGAGGTGCCCGTCCCGCCACCGCCGGGCGGAGGCGGCCGGTCACCGGGGCCCGCGGAGCCTGGGCCGTCTCCGTACGCGGTTGCCGGGGCGGCCGGGGACGTGCCGGGGGTGTCCCCGCAGGGCGGGAGCGGTGCCGGGCCTGCCGGGCCGGTGAGTGGTGACTGGGGCAGCGCCGGCCTGCCACCGGGGCCCGCGGATCCGGGACTGCCCGCGCAGGGCGTGGGCGGCCCCGGGACGTCCGGCGGTGCATGGAGCGGTGCCGGGACCCGGGGGACCGCGTGGAGCGGTGCCGGGACAACGGGAGCCGGGGCCGGGCAGCAGCCGGTGGTGCCTCCGCCGCCGCAGCGGCCGCCCCTGGCCGCGGGCGAGGGGTTCCTCGCCTGGCTGCGCGCACCGCGCCCCGAGGCCGCCCCCGGCATCTGGCGGTACGGGCACAAGGCGAAGCCCCCGGAGGAGCCCGACCGCGTGCCCGGTCGACAGCTGCTCGCGGGCGCGCTCATCGCCTTCCTGGCAGGCTGGCTGCTCTGGTCGCTCCTGTGGAACGGCTACCTCGGTGACTACTGGCTCTGGCCGCTGCTGGCCGTCCTCCCGGACGACTGGCGGGTCTCGCACGACGGCGAACCCGTCATCGCCTTCGCCGTCGCGCAGTACGTCTACGTCGCCGCGTGGGTCATCGGCTTCCTCGTCGTCTTCGGACGCCTCGGCCGGTGGGCCGAGGTGTGGCGGCGCTACGGCGCCCCAGCCCTGCGGCGCGTACGGGAGCAGGACGCCGCCACGCAGCCGCCCGCGCCGCAGGAGGATCCCGCCCAGTGGCCGCAGCTGCGCACGGCGGGCGCCGCGGACGCGGCCGAGCGGCTGGCGGGCGACGCCCGCGCCGGGCTGATGAACGACGTGGACCACAGCAGGATCGAGCGCGCCTGGGAGTCCGTACGGTCCGGCCGCAACACCCTCGGCGCCTTCACCGACGCCGTCCTGCGTGACGGCTCGGGGGCGTGCGCCCACCCGTCCGGCGCCCGGGACCTGCCGGCCAGGGCCGCCGCGCACGACCTGGCCGTACGGCAGGTACGCCTCGGCACGACCGCCGAGGACCCGCGCAACCCCTACCAGCACCGGGGCACCGGCCTCGCCCTCGGGCCCGAACTCCTCGGCACCTCACTGCTCGCCGTCGGCCCCGCCGGTTCCGGCAAGACCGGACGGCTGGTGTGGCCGGTCGTCGAGTCGCTGTGCCTCCAGGCGCTGGCCAACCGCGCGGCCGTCGTCGTCGTCGGCGCGGCCGGGGCCGGGCGCGGGCCCGCCGCCGACTTCGACGTCGTGGTGCGCGTCGGCCATCCCGACTCCGTCCACGACCTCGACCTGTACGGGGGCACCGCCGACCCCGACGAGGCCGCCGGAATCCTCGCCGAGGCGCTCGTCGGTGATCTCGCCGAGGACGGCGGACGCCGTGCCACCACCGCACTCGGACAGCTCCTAGGCCCCTTCCGAGCCGTCCACGGCCGCTTCCCTTCCGTCCCGGAACTGCGGGAACTCCTCGACGGCGCGCCCGAGGCGATCGCCGAGCTCAGGGAAGGGCTGCGCGCCGCGGGCAACCGCTCCCTGGAACGGGAACTCGACGCCAGGGAACGCCAGGCCGGCTCGCACGGCGACCCTGGCGTCCTGCTCGCGGACCGCATCGCGCTGCTCGACCGGCCCGCCTTCAGCGGCTTCTTCGACACGACCGGCCGCAGCCGCCCCTTCTCGCTGCGCTCGCTGGAGCACCCGGTCCGGGTCCGTGTCGACCTGCCCGAACGGGGCCACTCCGACGCCTGCCGGATCCTGACCCGCCTCGTGCTCGCCCAGTTCACGGAGAGCGCCGCCGCCCGCGAGGACCGCTCTCTCTTCGCCTGCCTCGTCCTCGACGACGCCTCGCACACCGTCACCACGAACGCCGTGCGCGGCATCCAGCGGCTGCGGTCGGCGAACGCGGGGGTGGTCATGACGCTCCGCTCGCTCGACGATGTACCCGGCCCGCTGCGCAGCGCGCTGCTCGGCGCCGTGGGCTGCCGGATGGCGCTGTCTGGGGTCACCACCTGGGACGGGCAGCACTTCGCCGACGTATGGGGCAAGGAGTGGGTCGAGGCCCGGGACATCACCAACCGGCAGATCATCTCCGAAGAACCGCTCGGCAAGGCCGTCCACTTCATCCGCCGGGTCGTCACGGGCAAGCACGTCACCGCGGAGTCGGTCACCGTGCGGCAGGTCGAGCGGGAACGCTGGTCCGCCTCAGACCTGGCACACGCGGTGCCGCCGGGGCACGCGGTGGTGTCCCTGACGACCGTGCGCGGTGAGCACGCGCCGCCGCTGCTGGTGGATCTGCGGAACTGAACCCGGGCGGGCGGCGGCCGGCCGCGGCATCCGGTGACCGTGCGCGAGGGCGCGAGGGTGCGAGGGCGCAAGGGTGCGAGGGTGCGAGGGCGCAAGGGTGCGAGGGCGCAAGGGATCGTTACGTTGAGGCAGAATCGGCGGTAGCCGTTCATACGGTACGGCGAAATCCGAAGCTCTCCACCGACGCCGAAGGTCTCTCAGGCTCATGCCGCCGACGCTCGCCTCGCTCGTCCAGCACTCCGCGCTCAGGCTCACCGTGCGCGCCTGCGCGGACCGCCTCGACACGCCCGTCCGCTGGGCGCACGCGAGCGAACTCGCCGACCCCGTGCCGTACATGGAGGGCGGCGAGCTGCTGCTCGTCACCGCCATGAAGCTCGACGCCGAGAACCCGGAGGCGATGCGCCGGTACGTACGCCGGCTGGTCGGCGCCGGGGTGGCGGGGCTGGGCTTCGCCGTCGGCGTGCACTACGACGAAGTGCCGCAGGCGCTGCTGTCCGCCGCCGGGGAAGAAGGGCTGCCGCTGCTCGAAGTACCGCGGCGCACCCCCTTCCTCGCCATCAGCAAGGCCGTCTCCGCGGCCATCGCCGCCGATCAGTACCGCGCGGTGACCGCGGGTTTCGAGGCCCAGCGGGACCTCACCCGGGCCGCCCTGTCCGCGGACGGGCCCGGCGAACTGCTGGCCCGGCTCGCTACGCAGATCGACGGCTGGGCCGCGCTCTACGACGCCTCTGGTGCCCTAACTGCCGCCGCACCCGACTGGGCGGCCCGCCGCGCCGCCCGCCTCACCGACGACGTCGAACGGCTGCGCGGGCGGCCCGCGCCGACCAGCGCGGTCGTCGACGGCGGCGAGGACCGGGTCGAACTCCAGTCGCTGGGCACCGGGAAACGGGTCGGCGGAGTCCTCGCCGTCGGCACCGCGGCCGCCCTCGGCACCGCGGAGCGGTACGCCCTGCACTCCGCGGTCGCCCTGCTGACCCTGACGACGGAGCGGTCCCGCGCCCTGCGTGCGGCGGAACAGCGGCTCGGCGCGGCGGTCCTCGCCATGCTGCTGGCCGGCGAGCCGGACCACGCCCGCGCCGTGGCGGGCGAGCTGTACGGGAACCTGCTCGACGCGCCCTTCCGGCTGGTCGTCGCCGAACCCGTGGAACCGGCGGAGCCCGGTGCGGCCGAGGCCCTCGCCGAGGTCACGGACTCGCTCGAGGCCGCGGCGGCACGCGCGGGGGAGACGCTGCTGGTGGTGCCGGAGAGCGGGCGGCTGGTACTCCTCGCCGCGGACGGCGGGGCGGTCGCCGCGGCATGCTCCGGATTGGGCGAGCGGACGGCCGCCGTCCTCGGGGTCTCGGCACCCGCGGGGCCGATCGGTGCCGCGGCCGCCTACCGGCAGGCGGAGCAGGCCCTTTCCGTTGCCCGCAGGCGGGGCCGGGCGCTGGTCGAGCACGAGGAACTCGCGGGGGGCTCGCTGCTCCCGCTGCTCGCCGACGACGCCGTGCGAGCCTTCGCCGACGGCATGCTGCGGGCCCTGCGCGAGCACGACGCGCGGGGCCGCGGCGATCTCGTCGCCTCCTTGCGCGCCTGGCTCTCCCACCACGGCCAGTGGGACGCCGCCGCGGCGGACCTGGGCGTGCACCGGCACACCCTGCGCTACCGGATGCGCCGCGTGGAGGAGATCCTCGGCCGTTCTCTGGACGACCCGGACGCCCGCATGGAGCTGTGGCTCGCCCTGAAGGCGACGGGCACCGAGGACTGACAGTGAGGATGTGCCGTCGACCTCGCCGTCCGCGCGCGGACGGCGCCCGCCTCGCCGATGCCGGAACCGGGCACGGAGGCGGGAGCGGTGTATCCGCGTACCGGTGCAGTTGCGGTGGTGCGGGGCAGGGCGTGCCCGTGGGTTCGGCTGCGGCGGCCCGCTCGCCGGCGGCCGGGCCGGCGTCCACGAGTGCGCCGAGGTGCTCGCGCGCAGCGTTGGTGTGCAAGGCGGGCACCGTCTGCGGCCGGGCCCGCCTGCCGTGTGGCCGCGAGGGCCGGCGTTCCGGCCCGTCGGCGCCGTCGCGGCCACGCCGACCACGCCGCTGCCCGGGGCAGAGTGGGGGCTGCGGGGCGGCTGGGAACGCGCCGTGGTCAGGGCGTGCGCGTCGTCCATTGTGGAGCACGGGTCACCGCTTCCGCTCCATCGTGGACAAGCCCCCGCTCACCCGTACGGCCCTACCGTGGACGCAGACAGATCAACCCCACACTCGGAAGGGCCGGGATCCGCTGTGACTTCCACCCATGCCTTCTGGCTCGCCGGCCGTCAGGCCACCGGCGAGGAGACCTTCGACGTCACCTCACCCTGGGACGGCCGGGTGGTCGGCAGGGCCGCGGTCCCGACCCAGGCGCAGGTCGAGGAGGCCGTCGCCGCCGCGTACGCCGCGCGCGACGCCTTCGCCGCCACGCCCGCGCACGTACGGGCCGCCGCTCTCGACCACGTCTCCAAGCGGCTCGTCGAGCGCACCGAGGAGATCGCGCAGCTGATCTCCGCCGAGAACGGCAAGCCGGTCAAGTGGGCGCGCGGGGAGGTCGCCCGCGCCGTGTCCGTGTTCCGGTTCGCCGCCGAGGAGGCCCGCCGCTTCAACGGCGGCGAGGCGCAGCGCCTCGACACCGACGCCGGCGGCGTGGGCCGGCTCGCGCTCACCCGGCGCTTCCCGAAGGGCGTCGTCCTCGGGATCGCGCCGTTCAACTTCCCGCTGAACCTGTGCGCCCACAAGGTGGCCCCGGCGCTGGCCGTCGGCGCCCCGATCATCCTCAAGCCGGCCCCCGCGACCCCGCTGTCCGCGCTGGTCCTTGGCGAGCTGCTGGCCGAGACCGGCCTGCCCGAGGGCTCCTGGTCGGTGCTGCCGGTGCCGAACGACCGGATGCCCGCCCTCGTCAGGGACGAGCGGCTGCCGGTGATCTCCTTCACCGGTTCAGACAAGGTCGGCTACGCGATCATGGACTCGGTGCCGCGCAAGCACTGCACCCTGGAGCTGGGCGGCAACGCGGCCGCGGTCGTCCTCGCCGACTTCGCCTCGGAGGAGGACCTGGACTGGGCCGCGACCCGTATCGCGACCTTCTCCAACTACCAGGGCGGCCAGTCCTGCATCTCCGTGCAGCGCGTGATCGCCGACGCGAGCGTTTACGACCGGCTGGTCCCGAAGGTCGTCGCGGCCGTCGAGGCGCAGGTCACCGGCGACCCCTCGGACGATGCCACCGATGTCGGCCCGCTGGTCAGCGAGGACGCCGCCAAGCGCGTCGAATCCTGGGTCGACGAGGCCGTGAAGGCCGGTGCGCGGCTGCTGACCGGCGGCAAGCGCGAGGGTGCGTCGTACGCCCCGACCGTGCTCGCCGATGTGCCCGCCGAGGTCACCATCTCCTGCGAGGAGGTCTTCGGCCCGGTCCTCACGCTGAAGAAAGTGGATGGGGAACAGGCCGCCTTCGACGCCGTCAACGACTCCAAGTACGGGCTCCAGGCGGGTGTGTTCACGCACGACCTGCAGACCGCGTTCCGGGCGCACAGGACGCTCGAGGTCGGCGGTGTGGTCATCGGCGACGTCCCGTCCTACCGCGCCGACCAGATGCCGTACGGCGGTGCCAAGCAGTCCGGCGTCGGCCGTGAGGGTGTCCGCTTCGCGATGGAGGACTACACCTACGAGCGCGTCATGGTGCTGACGGGCCTCCAGCTCTGAGTTCCTGATGCCCGGGGTTCCCCGGTCCGGCGACCCCGGGACCCCGATCCGGCCGAACCGGACCGGAACCGGCAGCGGGGCCCGGCACGCCGCCGGGCCCCGCTGCCGTGGGGCGGCCCGCCGGGGCCTCTGACGGACCCTCAGCCGCAGAAGCCCAGGCGGGCCAGTCTCAGGGCCCCGCGCAGCGTGACATGCAGGTCGTGCACGCCCGTGGGGCGGGCGGCGAGTGCGCCGCCGGTGGCGGTGTACGTGTAGGGGCCGCCCGTCGCCGGTACGGAGACGGCGGCCACCGTCGTGCCGTCCGGCAGATGGAGCTCTACCGTGCCGCCCCCGCCCGCCGTCTCCACCAGGACGTCGCCCGGGCCGGGTGCCGGACCGAAGTCGCAGCCCCGGTAGAGGAGTTGCCCGGCGACGTCCTCGTGGGCGGCCACCGCGTCCCCCGAGACCCTGCTGAGGTCCACCAGGGACACGGAGTGCGCCGAGTCGAAATCGGCCGCCCGGAGGCCGACTTCGAGTACCGGGCGCGGCCGTGGCGCCGGTCCGTCCACGGTGATCTCCTTGCCGAGCCGGATGTCCGCGCTCGACGCGCCGGCCTCGATGACGTACGTCCCGGGGTCCACGGTCCACCGGCCGTGCGCCACGTCCCAGTGGCCCAGTTCCCCGCGCGGCACACGGAAGCGGAAGGTGCCGGACTGCCCGGCGGCCAGCCGGCGGCGTTCGTGCGCGACCAGCGCCCGGTGCGGGCGCGGCACCCGCGGGTCCACGGCCCGTGCGTAGAGCTGCACCACCTCGTCGCCGTCCCGCGCACCGGAGTTGGTGACCGTGACCGTCACCTCCAGCGCGTCCCCGTCCTCCGTGACGGTCAGCTCCTCGTAGCTGAACGACGTGTACGACAGGCCGTGGCCGAAGGAGTACAGCGGTTCCCCGTCGAAGTACAGGTGGGTCTGGCGGGAGCCGACGACGTCGTAGTCCCGAGGCGACCGGCACTTGCAGCCTTGTTCGCCAGGATCGCGAGGAACTGCCCCCAGCCCGCGTCGAGGATGCTTCGGTTGAGCCCGGCCTCGGCGGCGGCACCGTTCGGGAGGAACGCACCGTCGTTCCCGGGGTCGGGCCTGGGTGCCGGGCTCTTGGTCATCCCGGCCGTGTTCAGCCGCTCGTGAGCGACCACGTCGTTGTCGGCGATGAGCGCGCGGGCGGTCTTGTGGTGGAAGTCCAGGCGCTTCCGCCGGATCCTGGCGTGCGGCCTGGCGACCCTGCGGGCGGCGGCCCGATGCGCCCTGGTGCGCTGCCGGGTGCGCTTCGGGAACGCCGCGAGGTGCCGCTGAGCTTCGGCGAGTTCTTCGGCCACGGTTGCGAGGAAGCGCGGGTTCGGCTCGTGCTCGCCCTCGGAGGTGGTGAGGAAGTGCACGGTGCCCACGTCGATGCCGACGACCGCACCGGTGGGCAACAGCTCCTCCGGCGGCCTGGACTTCGTCACGAACAGCCTGACGGTCTCCGGCAGCTGATCCCCGGCCCGGCCCGGGCGGGGAGCCGCCCCTCGCCGGGCGGCTCCCCGCCATGCGCCGACCGGCGTCCGGGCGTACGCGGAGCGCCGGGTCCGCGGGCGCCGGGGCTCGGTCGCGGCCCGGCGGTCAGTGGCCGGACCGTGCGACGCGGAAGCCCACGTCGTCGATCCGCAAGGTCGGATGGCTGCGGCGGCGCACCGAGGCCCGGCAGCTCCAGCGCTCGTCGAACCACCCGCCGCCGCGCAGCACCCGGTAGCTGCCGTAGACCTCGGCGTCGTAGATGTCCCAGCACCACTCCCAGACGTTGCCCAGCATGTCGTGCAGGCCCCAGGCATTGGGCTGCCTGCCGCCCACCTCGTGGATCCGTTCGCGCGAGTTGCCGCGATGCCAGGCGATCTCGTCGAGTTCCCCGTACCGCGCGCCGGCGGTGCCGGCGCGACACGCGTGTTCCCACTCGGCCTCGGTCGGCAGCCGGTATCCGCCGGAGGAGACGTCCCACTCGACGGACTCGACGGACTCGACCGACTCGACCGACTCGTCACCGGTGTGGAGGCGATACGCGGGCGCCAGTCCCTCCTGTTCGGAGAGGGCGTTGCAGAACCGGACCGCGTCCAGCCAGGAGACGCTCTCGACGGGCAGCCGGTCGCCCTGCGCGGTGCTCGGCCGCCCGCCGGTGACCTGCGCGTACCGCTCCTGGGTGATCGGCGCGACCGAAAGCCGGTAAGGGGTGAGTTCCACCGTCCAACTGCGCCGCGTGCGCCGGTCCGACAGGGTCACCCGTCCCCCGGGGACGGCGGTGGTCGCGACTGCTGCGCTCGTGTCCATGGGCGGACGATCGTACCAACGCCCCCTCGGAACCGGCTCAGCCGTCCGCGGCGCGCACCGGTGCCGGGCCCGAACTCGATCGCACCGTCAACTGGGGCGGCAGCAGGACCACTTCGTCGCGGTCCCGGCCCTCCAGCTTCGCGACGACGAGCTCCACCGCCCGCTGCCCCATCTCCTGCGCCGGGATGGCGACCGACGTCAGCCGCACCGACGCCTGCGTGGCCACCTGGTCGGGGCAGATCGCGACCACCGAGGCGTCCTCCGGCACGGCCCGCCCGAGCTGCCGCAGCAGCCCGAGCAGCGGCTCGACGGCGGCTTCGTTCTGGACGATGAAGCCGGTGGTGCCCGGCCGTTCGTCGTAGATGCGGGCGAGCGTTCCCGCGAGCGCGTCGAAGGAGCCCTCGCAGGGCCGGTGCAGGAGCCGCAGCCCCAGCTCGGCGGCCCTGGAGCGCAGCCCGTCCATGGTCCGCTCGGCGAAGCCGGTGTGCCTCTCGTACACGGCCGGGGCCTCGCCGACCACCGCGATCTCCCGGTGGCCGAGACCGGCCAGGTGCTCCACACACAGCGCGCCGGTGGCCGTGAAATCGAGGTCGACGCAGGTCTGTCCGGTGGTGTCGCCCGGCAGCCCGATCAGCACGGCGGGCCGGTCGGACTCGCGCAGCAGCGGCAGCCGTTCGTCCTCCAGTTCGACGTCCATCAGGATCATGGCGTCGGCGAGCCCGCTGCCCGTGACCCGGCGGACGGCCGCCGGGCCCTCCTCGCCGGTGAGCAGCAGCACGTCGTACCCGTGGGTCCGGGCAGTGGTGGCGACGGCGATCGCGATCTCCATCATCACCGGTACGTACATGTCGGTGCGCAACGGCACCATGAGGGCGATGATGTTGCTGCGGTTGCTCGCGAGCGCGCGGGCTCCCGCGTTGGGGTGATATCCGAGCTGTCTGATGCTCCGCTCGACCCGCTCCCGGGTCTCCGCGGAGATCGACCGCTTGCCACTGAGGACGTAACTCACCGTGCTGGCGGAGACTCCGGCGTGCCGGGCAACCTCGGCGAGGGTGACCATCCAGCTCTCCAGGCGATGGTAGTGAAGCGCTTCGACAGGGGCTGTCTAGGCCTGACGTGGTGAGGGTGGTTCGACAGTAGACCGATGACCGTGGCCTGTCCAGGCCCAGTCGAAGCGCTTCAACCGCCCTCTTACAGGTCCTCGGCGACCTCTTTGCGGCCCCTCCGCGGGTCATGGACGGGCCCTCCTCCCCCG
>NZ_JAAAXQ010000299.1 GCF_009916105.1 Streptomyces sp. GC420
GGCCAGGGTGCCGGCCCCGGCGAAGAGCAGCGCGGTGAGCATCCTGGCGATCACCAACCTCACTGCCTTCCTCCTGGCCGTGGGCCCGGCAGGGGAGCGGGGCCCGTGTCGGGCCGGCATCGCCGGCACCGGGCGGGACGTGGGAGCGCGGAACCCTGACGGGTGAGGAGCACGCGAATTCCCTTCGATGCCGCGAGCATTCGAGATTTCGAACGATGTGCGAAGAGTCGATCAGAAGATAGGTTTGGACTGACGGTGCGTCAACACTTCTGGCGCCCTTGATTCGGGTGAGACCCCCGCCGTCGATCCGGAGCCGCGATCGATTTCCGTGGTAACCGGATATTGTGGCTCCTGTTGTGATTTCGGTTGTTTCGGCGGGAACGTGAGAGGCTCAACGGTGTGGCGGGTGCCCGCCGATGTCCCGATCGGGGATGGTTGCGCTCCTGTCAGTGACATCCGTCATACCCGCTTCGCGTACTGAGCGTCCCGGGTAGTAGATACCCCTTGGGTGACATGCGTGATTTTTCCGCATCGAACCAGACATACGCCGCACAAGATCCCATGTCGCTTGCCTGTGGCGGCCGGTTCGCCCTTTTGTCGCCCACGCGGCAATTCTGACGGTGGGTCAGCAAGCCGGGGTGCTTCCCGAGCCGGGCCAGCACGCCCGCGCGCCGGATTCAAGGGGTGACGTCCACTACGAGCCCCGGTAGTACCACAGCTCGTTGCCCACCGCTCGAACACGTTTTAACAATGACGGCCCCGCAAGGAGTCTCCGCAGCTCAGGCACAGCACGGGTGCCGACGGCCGCAAGGGAGACCTTCCGCGATCACCGAGCGAGGTCCGCATGAGAAAGCACCGCAGGAAGACGCGTCACCGGCAGATAACCGTTGCTGTCGTCACGCTGGGAGCTCTGGCCTTGCCGTCGGCCGCCATGGCGTGCCTGGAGGACGGGCAGGGGGACACCAGGTCCCACGGCCAGTGGAGGACCTGGAAGAACGCGTCCTCCGGCGAGCGGTGGAAGAACGGGGACGAGGCGGCCTCCCGCGAGAGGTGGAAGAACGGCGAGTGGACCGCGAAGGCCTCTCCCTCCGCATCGCGGACCACCACGCCGGCACCGACGCGGACGCCCGAGGCCCCCAAGGCCTCCGAGACACCTGCCGCGCCCGCCGCCCCTGCCGCGCCCGCCGCGACCCCGAGCGCTCCGCGGGCGACGGCCCCGGCCGCCCCGCCGGCCACGGGC
Source organism: Streptomyces sp. GC420 (assembly GCF_009916105.1). Classification (GTDB taxonomy): domain Bacteria; phylum Actinomycetota; class Actinomycetes; order Streptomycetales; family Streptomycetaceae; genus Streptomyces. The sequence goes on from NZ_JAAAXQ010000299.1 coordinate 1,241, forward strand.
GCCGTCGCACGCGTCGTCGCCCTCGTCAACGGCGAGCGCGCCAAGGCCGGATGCTCCGCGGTGACACTGAACGCGAAGCTCTCGAAGGCCGCTCAGGACCACAGCCAGGACATGGCGGACCACAAGAACATGTCGCACACGGGCTCCGACGGCTCGGACCCGGGCGAACGGATCACCCGCGCCGGTTACGTCTGGAGCACCTACGGCGAGAACGTCGCCTATGGATACGACACCCCCGAGCAGGTCATGGCGGGCTGGATGTCCAGCCCAGGCCACAAGCGCAACATCCTGAACTGCGCCTTCAAGGAGATCGGCGTGGGCCTCGCACAGCCCGGCGACTACTGGACCCAGGACTTCGGCACGGCCCGCTGACCGACGCCGCTCCGGCGGCTTCCACGGTCCGCTGCCGCGACGAGCGGCAGTACACAGGGAGACACCCCGTACACGGCCCCGGCCGCGGCCTACTCCGCGGCGCGGGGCCGGTACGTGCTCACGTGCACGCCCGTGCCGCTGGTGACCGTGGAGACCAGCTCCAGCGTGCGCAGCACACCGTCCTCGGGGAAGATCCTCTTGCCCCCTCCGAGGAGTACCGGCTCGATCATCAGCCGCAGCTCGTCGACCATGCCCTCGTGCAGCAGTGTGCGCACGAGTGTGGGGCTCCCCATGATCAGCAGGTCGCCGCCCTCGCCGTCGCGCAGTTCCCGGACGCGGGCGACGGCCCCGTCGCCGGGGACCAAGCTGGTGTTCTCCCACGTCAGCTCGTCGTCGCCGAGTGTCCGGGACACCACGTACTTCGGGATGGCGTTCATCCGGTCGGCGAACGGGTCGCCGGCCCTCCCGGGCCACGCGGCGGCCATCGTCTGCCACGTGCGGCGTCCGAACAGCAGGGCATCCGCCTTGCCCAGCGCCTCGTCGAAGGCGCCGCCCATCACCTCCGGGTCGAAGAACGGGTGCGACCAGCCGCCGTGGGCGAAGCCCCCGTCGGTGTCCTCCTGCGGCCCACCCGGCGCCTGCACGACACCGTCCAGGCTCATGAACTCGCAGACCACGATGCGCATGGGGCTCACTCCACTTCCTCGTTTCCGGGCTGTACGGCAATGGAGACTGCCGCGCCGTCGAAAAGTCATCGCGCCAGTCCGGCCCCATGCGTCCGGCCCCACGCGACCGCCGGCGGTGTCCGGCCCCGCGCGTCCGCGCCGCCCCGCGGGTCAGTGTTGTGCGTGGTCCCGAAGATGCCGCAGCACGAGTTCGTTCAGGGCTTCGGGTGCTTCCTCGGGGACCCAGTGGCTGACGCCCCGCAGGGTCTCGAACCGGTACGGCCCGCTCACCCACCGGCCGGTCGCGTGCGCGGCGGCCGGGCCGAAGGCGGTGTCGTCCGTGCTCCAGACGTACAGAGTGGGGACCTCGACCACCCCGATCTCGCGGCCGGGGCGCCCGGCCCGGTACCAGTTCAGCGCGCCGGTGAGCGCGCCCGGTTCGCGCAGGCGCCGCAGATAGGCCTCGAGCCTGCCCGGCGGCAGAGCGCCGTCGACCAGGGCCCGGAGTTCCGCCGCGCCGTCGGCGAGCATGCGGCGCTCGGTGTCCGGAGCGCGCCAGTCGCGCATGTACTGCGAACGGCGCCGCTGGTCGTCGTCGGTGCGCAGGGTCTCCGCGAGGGCTCCGGGGTGCGGGGTCGACACCACGGTCAGCGTGCGCAGGCGGCCGGGGTGGGCGTCGGCGGTCCACCATGCCAGCGCTCCGCCCCAGTCGTGGCCGACCAGGTCGAAGGCCGGCCAGCCCAGAGCGTCGGCGATCGCCAGGACATCGTCGACGAGCAAGTCCATGCGGTACGCGGAAGGATTCTCCGGACGCACCCGGGGCGAGTATCCGCGCAGGTCGGGCGCCGCCACCCGGTGGCCCTGCGCGGCCAGCGCGGCGACCTGCCGCTCCCAGGTGAGGCCGCTCTGCGGGAAGCCGTGCAGCAGCAGCACCGGGCGGCCGCCGGGCGGGCCCTCCACGACCGCGTCGAACACGCCCGCGGGGGTTGGGATGCTCGTATGACCCGTCACGATTCACCTCTCCATACCGACTGGTCGGTCAGCTTCCCGGCCCCGGGGCCGTCTGTCAAGATCCCGGTTCCGCCCGCCGTCGCCGCGCTGCGCCGCGCCCCGCCCGGCCCGCGTGGGCGGAGCCGGGCGGGGGCGCGGAGTCGGCGGTCAGCAGGGGGTGGCGGTCAGCAGGGGGCGTCGCCGACCGCGTCCAGGACGGCACCGAACCCCTCGTCGTAGTGGTCGGCGTAGTCGCCCGGGTTCACCGGGCGGACTTCCTTGGTGCCCTCCGCGTAGTTGATGAAGCAGCCCGGGCGATTGGCGCGGAAGGAGTAGACGTGGTCGTGGAAGGCGGCCGGGACGTCGACGTAGCCGCCCTTCCAGACGTACAGGTCGCCCCCTCCGTTCTCCCCGGTCCACAGGCAGATGGCATTGGCCTCGCATCCGGGGACCGCGGCGGCGGGCGTTGTCGCCGAGCCGAGGGTGCCGAGGGCCAGTGCGGCGGCGAGAGCGATGGCGTGTGTCTTGCGCATGGTTCTTCCTTTGCTGGTCTTTCCCGCGAAGCGCCGGTGAGGCGGCGGTGAGACGGCGGTGCCCGACCGTCTCGGTAATCCGGGTTTCGGCGGCACCGGGACCGGCCTGGAGGGGTTTCCCGTCGCCTTCCGCAACCGGGAAACAGACAACGTCCGCCAACGCTGCCCGGGCATGCCGTCCGAAGCGGTGCGCGCTCGGATCGCGCGTCGGCGAAAGCGAAACGAGCGTGATGCCTTGATGGATCAGTCGAATCGTCTGTACGGTCGGCGCATGGACCGGAATCGACTGCACCACCTGCTCGCCCGCGAAACGGACCTGGCCCGCGCCGGGAACCCCCGTTCCAGGGCGGCGTACGACAACGCGGGCCATCTCTTCGGGCGTGTCCCGATGACCTGGATGAACAAGAGCGCCGGAGCCTTCCCGCTCTATCTGCACAGTGCGCGGGGCGCCCGGGTCCGGGACATCGACGGGCACGAGTACACGGACTTCTGCCTCGGTGACACCGGGGCCATGGCCGGCCACTCCCCGGACCCCGTCACCGAGGCCGTCGACCTGCGCTACCGGGAACTGGGCGGCGCGACCGCCATGCTGCCCACCGAGGACGCCGAATGGGTGGGCGCCGAACTGACCCGCCGGTTCGGTATGCCGCGCTGGTCCTTCTCGCTCACCGCCACCGACGCCAACCGCTGGGCCATCCGCCTCGCCCGTGCCGTCACCGGCCGTCCCAAGATCCTCGTCAACGCCTACTGCTACCACGGCAGCGTGGACGAGTCGCTGATCGTCACCGGCGGGACGGACGACCGGGGCGTGCCCCGCCCCGGAAACGTCGGGGCGCCGTGCGACGTGACCCTCACCAGCCGGGTCGCGGAGTTCAACGACACGGACGGCCTGGAGCGGCAGCTCGCCCACGGGGACGTCGCCGCCGTCCTCATGGAGCCCGCGCTCACCAACATCGGCATCGTGCTTCCCGAGCCCGGCTACCTCGACTCCGTACGGGAACTCACCCGCGAGTACGGCGTCCTGCTGATCAACGACGAGACCCACACCTTCTCCGCCGGGCCCGGGGGCTGCACGGCTGCGTGGGGCCTCGACCCGGACATCCTCACGATCGGCAAGGCGATCGGCGGGGGGATCCCGGCGGGTGCCTACGGCCTGTCCGCCGAACTCGCCGACCGGCTGCTGGGCCGCACCGATCTCGATCTGATCGACATGGGCGGCGTCGGCGGCACCCTCGCGGGCAACGCGCTGTCTGTCGCCGCCATGCGCGCCACTCTCGAGCACGTCCTCACGGACGAGGCGTTCAAGGGCATGTGCGCCCTCGCCGGACGCTTCGAGGACGGCGTGCGCGCGGCGGTCGCCGCACACGGCCTGCCCTGGTCGGTCAGCCGCCTCGGTGCCCGCACCGAGTACCGGTTCGCGTCCCCGGCGCCCCGCACCGGCACCGAGTCGGCGCAGGCCGGCGACACGGAGCTGGAGGACTTCCTGCACCTGTGGATGGCGAACCGCGGCATCCTCATGACGCCGTTCCACAACATGGCCCTGATGAGCCCGGCCACCACCGAGGCCGACGTGGACGCCCACACGGCCCTGTTCGCGGAGGCACTGGCCGAGTTGGCAGGATGAGCGCGTGGACGACATCGACCGCGCGATCCTCCGCGAACTGCAGACCGACGGCCGTATCCCCTACGCCGACCTGGGCCCCAGAGTCGGCCTGTCGCCGTCCGCCGCCCGCCAGCGGCTTCAGCGGCTGACCGAGTCCGGGGCCGTCCAGGTCGTGGGCGTCACCGACCCGATGGCGATGGGCGGCCAGGCCATGGCCCTGCTCGGCATCGCGGTCGGAGGCGACCCGCGAGCCGTGGCGGACGAGCTGTCACAGCGTGAGGAGGTGGTCTACGCGGTGCTCACCTCGGGCGGCTACGACCTCTTCGCCGAGGTCGTCTGCCCGCGCCCGCCCGATCTGCTGGATTTCGTCAATGACGTCGTACGGCAGGTCGACGGCGTGACCAGGGTCGACAGCTTCCCCTACTTCGCCATTCATACGCACCGCTTCCTGTGGAACGTCGGCTGACGGGCCGGCGGACCCGAAAGCGGACACCACGACGGCGCGTACCCCGAAGCGCGGGGCGGCCCGGGCCCGGGCGACGGATCCCCCGGGCCCTGCGCATGCCCTACTGCACGGTCCGCGTCGCGTCGCGCTGGTGCGGGAACGCGATGGGCGGCTCGCTCTGCTGCACGATCAGGGTGCGCTTCGGGGCGGGAACCGTGATGCCCTCGGCCCGGTAGCGCTGGTGCAGGCGCTTGATGAACTCGTGCTTGATCCGGTACTGGTCGCTGAACTCGCCGACCCCGAGTATGACCGTGAAGTTGATCCGGGAATCACCGAAGGTGTGGAAGCGGATGGCCGGTTCGTGGTCCGGGACTGCGCCGGTGATGTCGGTCATCACTTCCTCGACGACCTCGGTCGTGATCCGCTCGACGTGCTCGAGGTCGCTGTCGTAGGCCACGCCCACCTGCACCATGATCGACAGCTGTTGTTCCGGCCGGCTGTAGTTGGTCATGTTGGTGCCGGCCAGCTGGGCGTTGGGGATGATCACCAGGTTGTTCGACAGGTTGCGCACCACGGTGTTGCGCCAGTTGATGTCGACGACATAGCCCTCCTCACCGCTGCTGAGCCGGATGTAGTCGCCGGGCTGCACCGTCTTCGACGCGAGGATGTGCACGCCCGCGAACAGGTTCGCCAGAGTGTCCTGCAGGGCCAGGGCCACGGCCAGACCGCCCACACCGAGCGCGGTGAGCAGCGGCGCGATGGAGATGCCCAGCGTCTGCAGGACGACGAGGAAGCCCATCGCGAGGACCACGACACGCGTGATGTTGACGAAGATCGTCGCCGAGCCCGCGACCCCCGACCTGGACTGGGCCAGTGACCGCACCAGGCCGGTGATCACCCGGGCCGCCGTGAGGGTCCCCGCCAGGACGAGCAGCGCCGTCAGCGCCGTGTTGACGTTGTGGCCGACTCTCGGGGTCAGGGGAAGCGCCGTGGCCGCCACCGCGGCGCCCGCGACCACCGCCGCCCACGGGACGAGCGTGCGCAGGATGTCGACCATCACGTCGTCGCCGGCCCACCGTGTCCTGCTGGCGCGTTCTCCCAGCCAGCGCAGTGCCAGGCGCAGCAGCAGGGCGGCCGCCAGCCCGGCGGCCAGCGCGATCCCGGCCACGATCAGGTCATGGAGCGTGAGAGCCCGGTTCATCGGTCCTCTCCTCCTGTCCGGCGGAGCGGTCCGGAGGTGGCATGCGCCGTAGTACGTCGCTTGCGGTCTTTCGTCACCTTGTTACCTGTTCGACTCTGAGGGTCCGCTGTCGCGCCGGGACCTGAGGGCAAGTACGGCGCGGTGGTGGCCCATCCTGCCGTACACGGAGGTCACCGTGGCATCCGGCCTTCCCGCTCGCCGGCCCAACTGCCCCCGCCCGTCCGGCAGTCGTCCCGCCGGCGGTCAACCCGGCCACCCCGAAGGCCTGGTGCACCCCGGCAGGCGGTCGGCTGCCGCCGCGGTGCCGGTCTTTCGCGACGCGTCGTGGAAGGCGGCCGGCACGGGGTCGCGGTGTCCGTACGCGCCGGTTGCCTCCTCCGGAAGGGCGCCGGGCCGGGTTCTCCCGTCGGCGTCCACCCGCACGAGCCGGTCGGCGGGCGGCAGGCGCACCGCCACGCTGTCGCTGTCATCGAGGCTGTCGAGGTCGCGGCCTGCAGGGGCCGGAGGCGGGTGCGGAGGAGAGCGTCCACGATCGGGCGGTGCTCCAGGTTGCAGCGGATGCGGCGGATCGCCGGCCGGGCCAGGATGCCGGGGTAGCGGAAGCCAGATCTCCGTGCCGGGCCAGTCCACGTCGTCCCCCGCCCGCGGCGCCCCGTCGCGCCCGCACGCCTCGTACCCCAGTGGCCGTTTCCCAGGCCGGGTATGAGAGACGGCGGCGACGGCGACAAGGCCCCCTGCCGGGGCATCCGGCACCCGCACGGCGCCGCCCGGGTTCCTTGCGCCCCGGTGCGGGTGCCAGGGACCGTCCGCGCCCTCCGGGAACTGTCCCCGGCGATCACGCGCGGAGCCGGGTGACCATGGGTTGCGGCGGTGGCGGAACCGCGGGGACGAGCCCGGTGAGCCGGTCGGCCGCGGGCTGATCGCGGCATTGCGCGCCCCGCGCTGCCGCTGCCCCGGCTGCGGGCGTCGCTCCCGCCGCGCCGGCGTCCATCACCGCCGCTTCCGCGACGGCGGTCGGACCCGCCCGCGCCCGCGCTGCCGCTGCCCCGGCTGCGCGCGCCGCTCCCAGCGCGCCGACCTCCACCACGTCCGCCGCTTCCGCGACGGCGGTCGGACCTACCCAGGTCCGTGTACGACTGCTGGGCGGCCGTGCCGTCATCGTGGTCGGCGACGAGGCCGCCTCGGGTCGGCTCCGTCGCACCGGACCCGCGCCGCACGCGCCCCGCCGGGTATCAGCACTTCGGGCGGCGGCCCAGGGCCTCGCGCGGGGTGTCGGCCGCCCGGCCCGACGGCGGCCGCCGGGCGGCCGGTCCCGGAGGCCCGCCCCACCGTCCGTTCACTATTTTTTCTTGGTGTTCATTTCGTTGACTCTGTGTAAATCAAATGGCTACTGTGACTGCGCCACAGGGTGCTGCACACCCCACCCGGACACGTAAGGGCATGCATGAGCGTCAAGAGCAACACCGTCAACACGCCCTCGGCCGATCCCGAGGCGGACTGACAACCAAGATCCACCTCGCCTGCGACGGCCGGGGACGGCCGCTGGCCGTCATGCTCACCGCCGGCCATCGTCACGACGGCGTCTGCGCACGCCCGCTTCTCGAGCGGATCCGAGTGCCCCGCATCGGTCGGGGCCGACCGCGCTGCCGACCGGACCACGTGGTCGCGGACAAGGCCTACGCCTCCCGCGGCTTCCGCGCCTACCTCCGCAAGCGCGGCATCAGCCACACCATTCCGGAGAAGCGGGACCAGCAACGCCACCGCCGCAACCGGGGCCGTGACGGCGGGCGACCGCCGCGGTTCGACCGGGAGATCTACCGCCGGCGCAACGCCGTCGAACGCTGCTTCAACCGGCTCAAGAACTTCCGCGGCATCGCTACCCGATATGACAAGACCGCCACCTCCTACGAAGCAGCGGTCTCTCTCGCCTCATTCCTGCTATGGGCAAGATCCGTTTGAAGACGGACCCTAGTCACCGACGAGGTGGAGGTGCTGAAGTGGAGCACCGAGCCGTTCGAGGAGCCCACCGAACTGATCGGCACCGGCGCCGCGCACCTGTTCGTGGCGATCGACCAGGACGACACCAACTTCATCCTGCGCCTGTGGGACGAGGCTCCCGGCGGCGGCCGGCAGTTGATCACCTCCGGTTACCTCAAGGCGTCCCACCGCGAGCTCGACGAGGATCGCACCACCGAGGCCAACCCCTACCACCCGCACACCCGCACGGTGCCGGTGGAGCCCGGGAAGATCGAGGAGTACGTGCTGCGGCTCTACCCGTTCGCCGCCACCTTCAGGCCGGGCCACCGCCTGGTGGTGGAGCCTGGTGGTGGAGCTGTCGAACGACGAGCCGCTGGTCGACGCGCACAACGCGTTGCTTCCGCCGGACGCCTTCCACCTGCCGGTGGGCCGCCCCGTCACCCACAAGATCTACCGTGACGCCGCGCACCCCTCCCGGCTCGTGCTGCCCTTCACGACGGTCACGGCGACGGACGCGGCACCGTCGGGCTCTGCGGGCAGCGGAGGAGACCGGCCCAGCGGCTCCTGACGGGTTCGACGCCGACCGGGGGACCGCCGTACCCTCCGGTCGGCGGGCCTCGGGACCGCGACCGGCTCTCGCCGGCTACCTGGTGTGCAGCATCAGCGCACGGCGTGTGTCGTCGCCGTAGGTCCCCGTCTCGTCGCCGCGTACGCCGTACCACTCCTGGAACCTGGCCACGGCGGCCCTGACGTCCGCGTCGTAGACGCCGTCGACCGCACCGCTGTCGTAGATGTTCGGGACCTGGAGCAGACGGACCTGCAGCTCGTACACCCCGTGGCCGCTGTCACCCTCGCGCAGGACGCCCGTGCCCGGGATCTCGGGAAGCGGGGGAGCCGGGTCGGAGGGGAGCGGCAGGTCCGCCCGGCCGGACGGCGGGGAGGGCGCGGCAGGGGAGGGGGCACGGTCGGCCGACAGCGACGAGACCAGGAAAAGTCCGCTCACGGCGCCCAGCCCGAGGATTCCGGCGACACGTGTACCGCGCCTACCGGCGAAACGCCGGCCTCCCGCGCCGTCGTTTCTCGCACCCCGCTCTCCCGTGGCTGTGGAGGCCGGCGCGGGCACACGGGCCGGTGGCGGCGGCGTTTCCGTGGGCGAGACAGGTGGTTGAGGGCGCACGGCGTGCGCGCGGGGCGCCGACCGGGTGGTCGTGCCGGGCGGCGGCGCGGGGAGGCCCGGGCCGCCGCCGCGGTCGCCGTCCTCCTGCCGTGCGGCCCGGGACGGCGGAGCCACCGGCCGTGAGGAAGGCGGCCGCACGGAGGGCCGCAGGGACGGCTGCGCCGAGGGGCGCACGGCGGGCTGTGCGGGGATCGCGCCGTTCACGGTCGTGGGCCTTCCCGCCGGCCGGGGCGGAACACTCCGTGCCGGCCGGGTGCCTCGCCACCACAGCGGGCCCACCACGACGTCCCGCGGTTCGTCGGCCCGGCGAACGCGGCGGACACGGAGGACACGCAGGACCGGGTGAGGGGCTGTTCGAGCACGCACGGCGTGTGCACGCCACCGGTGACCCCTTCCGCGCCGCCGACATGGTCCTGCCCGCCCCGCCGGGC
>NZ_JAAAXQ010000029.1 GCF_009916105.1 Streptomyces sp. GC420
GGATGGGCGGGCGCTCCGCCGTGGCCCGGCAGGTCGAAGCGGAGCACTCTCCAGGTCCGGGTCAGCTCGGGTATCTGGCGGTCCCACATGTGCCAGGTGGTGCCGAGGGCGGGGCCGAGGACGAGGACGGGGGCGTCCTCCGGGCCGTCGAACCGGTACTGCAGGGTCTTCGTCTCACTCACCCGTCAGACCCTCTCACGTATCACGAAATCCCACATCGCCGGTCCGGCGCCTGCGGCTCTTGTTCCTCGCGCCACGACGGTCTGCCGAAGCCCGGAGGTCCGGGTACGTGTTCTCTCTCCTACCCGTGTAGGCACGGCCGCCGGGATCCCGCCCACCAGCGGCCCGAACACCACACGATGACCAAGGTCCGTCTTCCCCCGGCAGGAGACCGTGCCGCAGCCCGAAGGGCCCTCGCGGTCACGGCTACCGGTCCGCAGCCGGGAGCCCGGCTCCGGGTCCGCCTCGATCTTGCCGGGCATACGGCTTGTCCGAGGCCGCCCCACCCGTGCCCGGCCCCCGCGCGGTCGGTGATGCCGAGCCGGCGCAGTGCGCCAGTGCGATGGACACGGCGCCATGGGCGCCGCGCAGAAGCCGGCGGCGGAGCCGCGTGCCGGGCAAGGTTGACTTCAAGCGCTTGAGGTATCGGAGGATCTCCGCATGGCAGTAGCGCGACTGGGGAGCAAGCCGTGGATCTGACCATCCAGCAGATGGCGCGACGGTCGGGATTCAGCGAGCCCACGCTGCGCTACTACGAGAAGATCGGCCTGCTGGGAGAGGTCGCCCGGGACGAGTCCAGCGGCCATCGCCGGTACGGGCCGGCGACCGCGGCGCGCGTCGTTGCACTGTCCTGCCTGCGTTCGGCGGGGATGACGGTGAGCGGGATGCGCCGCTACCTGGACCTACTCGCCGAGGGAGATTCCGCGGCGGCCGAACAGCGGGATCTGTTCGCCTCGCAGGCGGAGAGGCTGGCCGCCGATATCGAGCAACTCCGACTGCGCCTGGCGTATCTCCGGCGGAAAGCAGACCTGTGGGACGCCCGTGTCCGTGGGGACGCGGATGCCGAGAAGCGAGCGATCGAAGACGTCACGCGCGTCATGGACCAATTCACGCTGAAGGACTGAAACAAGTTGAGTACAGAAGATTCCGCCCCCTCCGTGTCAGAACGCGGGACGGTTCTCGTCACAGGTGGTACCGGGTTCGTCGGCAGCCACTCGGTCGCCCGGCTGCTGCGCGAGGGATACCGGACCCGTGTGACGGTTCGGGAGTCCGGACAAGAGACCGAGGTACTGGCAGCGCTCCGGCAGGCCGAGGTCCAGCCGGCCGGCCGGCTGGAGTTCGTTGTCGCCGATCTCAGCGCCGACCGCGGCTGGGTGGACGCCATGGACGGTGTCAGCCACGTGCTGCACCACGCGTCGCCCTTCCCGTTCACTCCGCCCGAGACGGAGGACGAAGTCATCCTCCCCGCCCGCGACGGTGCGCTGCGCGTCATCTCCGCGGCCCGGAAGGCCCGGATCCCGCGGGTCGTGATGACGTCCTCCTACGCCGCGGTCGGATACACGTTGAAGCCCGGCGACCGCTATTCGGAGGCGGACTGGACCGACCCGGACACCGACGGCCTGCCCGCTTACCACAAGTCGAAGGTGCTGGCCGAGCGCGCCGCCTGGGACTTTGTCCACGCCCATGGGGACATCGAGTTGGCGGTCGTCAATCCCACCGGCATCTTCGGCCCGCAACTGGGCAACCGGCCGTCCGGCTCGGTCGGCCTGGTCAGGGGCATGCTGACCGGGCGGATGCCGGTGGTGCCGATCATGTACTTCGGAGTCGTCGATGTGCGTGACGTCGTGGATCTGCATCTGCGCGCCATGCTGCACCCGAAAGCGGCGGGCGAGCGCTTCATCGCCGTCAGCGGATCATCGATGAGCCTTTTCGGCATGGCACAGATCCTGCGCGAGCACTTCCCCGCCGCAGCCGATCTGCTGCCCTCCGCGGAACTGACCATCGAGCAGGTACGCGAAGCCGCGAAGACCGAGCCGGCCCTGCGGGACGCCGCGGCTCTGCGGGGCCGGATCCCCGTCATCAGTAATGAAAAGGCCCGTACGGTACTGGGCTGGGAGCCCCGGGACGTCCGCGAGACGATCGTGGCGACCGCGGACAGCCAGATCCGGCTGGGCCTGACACTGCCCGACGGCAGCTGATCCGCTGGGGCACGCAGAGCGGCGCCAATACTTCACCAGTACTTTGACGTTTCCCCGACGAACAACGGCTTGCCGTCGTCTGCGCCGACAGGCGATCTCCTCGGGCCTGCCGAGCGTAGTCGCCACCAAGCCCTACCTGCGAGAGCGGGCCGCCCGGATCGGGAGGCCCGCTCTCGCGTTCCTGGCCGGCGTCGGCATCTTCGGCGACGGCCCGAGAAACCAGGATCGCCGGGTTCAGCGCGTGGCGGTGGTGGGCCCTACCGCCCGGCGGGCCGTGTGGCGCACTCGTCGTGCCCGGAAACGGCTCGCGCAGTGCCGGGCACCGGCGCAACGACTGCCCAACGGCCATGACCAAGCAGTCGGATGACAGAGGCGGGCGTGCACAGTTCGCCGGAGGTGCGGCAACGGCTCCGTCACCTCGGCACCGTGGGCGGGGCGGTGAGGCAGTCGTTTTGACAGAGGCGGGAAAACGGCCGCGGCTTCCATTCTGGACGGGCAACCAGCGGGTCCTGCCCGTGGAGCAGAACCCGCCGGCCCGGAAGGACCGAGGGGCCAGCTCCCCGGAAACGGGTCCGCTCCCCGGATCAACCGCCCTCGCGAACCGGAAACCGGTGGCTTCGCGGAAAACGGAAAGGCACATCATGGTCAACGTCGCCGAGGTCAAGGCTGCCCCGAGCACGGATCTTCTGACCCCGGACAACTCGGTCGTGCTGTTCGTCGACCACCAGCCGCAGATGTTCTTCGGCGTCGGCAGCGGTGACCGCACCGCGATCATCAACAGCATCATCGGCCTGGCCAAGGGCGCGAAGGTCTTCGGCGTGCCCACCGTGCCGACCACGGTCGCCGCCGAGTCCTTCTCCGGCCCGGTCATGCCCGAGCTCGCCGCGGTCTTCCCCGGCCAGGAGATCATCGACCGCACCACGATGAACGCCTGGGAGGACGACAGGGTCGTGGAGGCGGTCAGGGCGACCGGCCGCAAGAAGATCGTCATCACCGGTCTGTGGACCGAGGTGTGCGTCGTCCTGCCGGCTCTGTCGGCTCTCGGCCAGGACTACGAGGTCTACGTGGTGGCCGACGCCTCCGGCGGCGTGACCCCCGAGGCCCACGAGCACGCCATCCGGCGCATGGCCGGCGCCGGCGCCGTCCCGGTCACCTGGCTGCAGGTGATGCCGGAGCTCCAGCGCGACTGGGCCCGCGGCGAGACCTACGGCGCCGTCCTGGACGTCGTCAGGGAGCACGGCGGCGCCTACGGCCTCGGCGCCGGTGGACTCGGCGCTGACATAGGCCGCCTCCGCCAGCCGGCGGCTGCGGTCGGAGCGCCGCGGGCTGAGGTCGGCGGCCCGGATCCGGAGTAGCTGAAGTCCGCCTCGAACTCCACGCCGGCGGCACGCAGGACTCGGGTTCCTTCCGCGCTCGCCGCCCCGGCGAGGACGTCCAGCACCGCGGTCTTCCCGACTCCCGCGTCTCCGGACAGCAGCAGGGCCCCGCCTCCGGCCCCGATGCCGAGACGGGCGCGGATCCGCTCCAGGTCCGGGTCCCGGCCGATCAGGGGAGCGGCGGTCGGAGGTGGTGAACTTCCACTGGAACGGCTGTGCCGTGGCGTTGTGGCGGTCTTCGAAGGCTCGGAGCCGGTCCCCGACCTGAGCGAGGTCGGTGAAGTCGTTGGGTGAGACGACCTTGCGCTGGACGACGGAGAAGCAGATCTCGATCTGGTTCAGCCAGGAGGCATGCACCGGGGTGTGGATCACCACCGCGTTCGGGAACGCGGCCGACAGTCGGTCGGCGGCCTTCTGCCCGCGGTGGGAGGAGCCGTTGTCGACGATCCAGTACACGCGCTTGGCGCTGGCGTACGGTTCCTCACTCATGACCTGGGTGACCAGGTTCATGAACGGGGTGATGCCGGTGCGCGGTTCCGTGCGGCCGAACAGGCGGGCGCGGTGGACGTCGTAGGCAGCCACATGGGCCAGCGCGCCGCCGCGGCCATAGATGTGATTCACGCGCATCGCCCGTGCCCGGCCGGGGGCGAGGGTGGGGTGGCAGCGGCAGCGGGCCTGGATGGAGGTCTTTTCGTCGGCGCTGATGACGTACTCGTCCGCGCCCAAGGCCTGGCCCTGCCAGGTGCGGGCATACAGGTCCAGGACGCGTTCGGCCTTGGGGCGGAAGCCGGGGTCGGTGATGAAGATCCAGGAACGGTGCTGCCACGGCTTGAGCGCGTCCTCGCGGAGCCAGCGGCGCACGGTGGAGGCTGAGACGGGGCCGGTGACACCGCGGGCGGTCAGTTCGGCGGCCAGCTCCGGACAAGACCAGCGCGCCAGCGGAGTTCCAGCCTCGGCGGGCAGCTGGCAGGCCAACGACTTGGCCCGGGCGCCCTAAAGCGCGCTGAACGTCGGTGGTCGGCCCGAACGCTTGCGGTCGGCCAGCCCGATGAGGCGCAGCTCGGCGAACCGGCCCCGCCACCTGCGCACCGTGTCCAGGTGCAGGCCCGTCTCCCGGGCCATCCGCGCGTTGGAGCGGTCCCGCGCGGCGTGCAACACGACCTGCGCGCGCAACCGGGCCTGGTGGGGAGGGTCTTGTGACCGAAAGCCGTCTTCTTGAGACGGTGGCGCTCGGATGCGGTCAGCACGATCTGACAGGCGACGGCAACGGGCAAGGCAGGAAAGCCGATCAGCAGAAGTGGATCTTGCCTGCGGGTTTCTGCCGCAGCACCCGGTACGCCGAATCGGCAAGATAGCCCATGCCCATCGCGTCGGAGTCGGCGAAGTCCGCTCCGCCCGGAACTGACTGAGGGTGCAGCCGCTGGTGCTGGCGGAATCGTCGTGGCGCAGTGAGGTTGACGTGTTCGCCGTCGGCCAGTTCGCCGTCGACGTAGTCGAACTGGCCACGGTGGCGGATGCCCAGGGGCGAGCTGGGCGCCAGGTGATGCGGGCGTGGGCCAGTCGTCCCGACGCAGCGCCATGGGGATTGGCGCCGGACCAGTGCAGGGCGGTCGACGCTGCACTGGCACCACCGTCTGCTGCTCAGGGCTGTCGGCCGACGAAGTACAAGAACGCGGTCTGGGCGTCGGCGTCGTGGGGGGCGGGGATGCTGGGCTGGAACGCCCCGGTTGCCTGCAGGCCGGCGTAGTGGGGCAAGAGGACCTGGTGGGTTCGGGCGACGAGTTCGGGGTCGAGCTTCTCGTCGCCGCCGACCGCGCGGGCCAGGTCCCAGGTGTGGACCAGCAGTTCCAGGCTGCCCACGACGTCGGCGGCCTGCTCGACCGGCACCGGCCCCAACGGTCCGCCGGGCAGCCGCGTGGCGGCCCGGTCCGGATCGCTCAGCATCGCCTGCATGCCGTCGCGGCAGTGCTCGAAGGCGACGGCGAGGTCCGTGCCGGGTTCGACCGTGGGTGCGTCGGCCATTGAAGAGATCCCGACCCCGTCGGCAGCCGCCGGCGGCTTGCCATTGACCATGGCGAGGATGCCGCGATGTCCGTTGATGACGTGGGCGACCACGTCGCGGGCCGTCCAGCCCTCGCAGGGGCTCGCGGCGTCCCAGCGATCCGCCGGGGTCGCCTGGATGCGTGCGAGGAGTCCGTCAGAGAGCAGGCGGTAGCGGTGTGCGATGTCGGACATGAGGGTTCTGCTTTCGGTTTCGATCGTTGTTCCGCGCCCGAAGGTGCGGGGCCCGGCCAGGCGTTCTGGCCGGGGCGGGGGTCACAGGTGGTCGAGGAGGGCGATCAGGCGGCTCATGGTCCGCGAGCGCCAGCCGACAGCCATGATCTTGCGCGCCTGCTGCTGGAGCGGGTGATCGGGGTCGAAGCCCTCGTGGACCAGGAAAAGCCGGGTGCCGTGCCCCTCGGCTTGCAGCGTCCAGGTGATGGTCCAGTCGGCGCCGCTCGCTGCGTCGGGGTCGGCGTCGCGCCAGCCGATGCGCAGCATTTCCTCGGGTTTGAACGCCAGTACCTCGGCGCTGATGGTGCCCGAGAACCCCGTAGCCGGCAGAGCGGGGACGTGCATCGTGTAGCGGTGGCCGACCGCGAGCCGGAAGTCGCCGGGCATGAGCCACTGGGCGATCAACTCGGGCTCAGTCAGTGCCCGCCACACCTTGGCAGGCGGGTGGGCCAGGAACTGATCCACCCGCACCGCGGTGAGGTCGTCATCGGTCATGCCTGATCGTCGTCCATCGAGTCCAGCAGCGTGCCGAGATCGGCGAGCTTCGCGCGCCAGAACCGCTCGAACGGACTCAGCCAGTCCTGGACCTCGTGCAAGGGGACGGCCTCCAACTGGTACAGCCGCTGTCGGCCCACCTTGGTTTCACTCGCCAGCCCCGCTTCGCGGAGCACTTTGAGGTGTTCGGAAAAGCTGGGGCGAGCCATGGCGAAGTGGGCGGCCAACTCGTTGACCGGCTGCGGGCCGTGCTCACGTAGCAGCCGCAGCACCTCCCGGCGCACCGGGCTGGCCAGGGCAGCGAAGACCTGGTCCTCGGAGGGCTGGACGGCGGGTGCTGGCATCAGCGGCGGACCGGGGCCGGCGCGGCCAGCACCAGGCGGTTGCCGTCGGGGTCGATGACCGTCGCCTCGCGGCCCCAGGGCCGGTCAGCCGGTCCCTCGACGTCGACCCCAGCCTCGGCCAGCTGCGCGCAGTCGCCGTCCAGGTCGGTGGTCTCCAAGATGATCCCCCGGGCGGTGCCGGGAGTGAGGCCCGGCTGTCCGCTGGCCAGTGTGAAGCTGGTCTGCGCACCCTTGGGCGCGACCTGCAGCCAGCGCATCGGACCGGCCTGCTGATCGACGAGCACCTCGAAGCCGAGGGTGTCGACGTAGAAGGTCTTCGCGCGGTCCTGGTCGGAAACGGGAACGGTGACGATCTTGGTGTGCGTGATGTTCATGCCTTCACTATAGGTAGGAAATCTCCTACCTGTCATGTCGATCTTCCCGGGCCGCATCCGAGGCGGCGCCGCGAACAGACGCAGCCGCTGCTGGGCCTCGCAATCCGACGGCGCCGAAGCGGTAGATCTGCCCCGCAGCGTGGGCCCCGCGCACCAAGCCGGCAGCGCGCGGCACCACCAGTTGTGTTGATCGCCACTCAAGATGAGGACGCAGAGCCCCGGATATGCCACTCGCGATGACGATGCGGGCTTCGCCGGCTCCGCTGGATTGATCTTCGAGGTGCTGGCCCTCGACGCTGGCAAGCGTCCCGGCCAGGACCGGCTGGGTCGAGCCCGATATCGCACCCTTCCCCTGGCAGCAAGCCGACAACGGGTGAGACGGCCTTGAAGCCATCAGCCCCGTCTGCGGTCTGACAGGGTTGAAGCTTGCAGGCACGCACAGCTTGATCGGCAACGGCCCTCCCGCCTCAATCGGCGGCAATGCCGGAAGGGCGAGTGGCGGTCGCCCCGCACAAGAACCTCGACGCGTTCGCGACCACGGACCTCGACATACAGCTCAAGCGGCGCGGC
The DNA here is from genome assembly GCF_009916105.1 of Streptomyces sp. GC420. Classification (GTDB taxonomy): domain Bacteria; phylum Actinomycetota; class Actinomycetes; order Streptomycetales; family Streptomycetaceae; genus Streptomyces. Next base: position 7,632 of record NZ_JAAAXQ010000029.1, read on the forward strand.
GTGCAGCACGTGACCGTCGCGGGCATGATCGGGACGATGTGTGTGGAGTCCACAGCCCGCAGCGCCATGGAACTCGGATACGAGGTCACGCTCGTCAAGGATGCCACGGCTCCCGCGGGCGGTCCCGGCGCGTACGAGGAGATGCTGAGGCGGTACGAACTGATCGCCCACCACGTGCTGACCACCGACGAGGTCCTGGCCACGAACCCCTTCTCCGCGCGGTAGGCGGCGCGGAGGCCCGGCCGGGGCGCAGCTGCGCCCCGGCCGGGCCGACGGCGATCACGCCGGCCCCTGCGTCAGCCGTCGTTCGGGACGGCGGGGCGCCGGTACACGCCGTACCAGTAACCGAGCGCCAGCTCGCGGGCGACGAGAGCGTCGTCGGCCCCGTCGCTGTTCGCCACCTGCTGAGCGATGACCTGGCCCCCGCCCTGAACGATCGCCTTGGCCGCCAGCCGGGCGTCGATGTCCGCCGGCGTACGGCTGTCCCGCTGCTCCTCCTCGATGACCTTCACCAGATTGTCGATGAATCGCTCCTGGTCGGCAGTCCACGCCTCCCGCACCATCGGGTCGTACGCGGCCACCTCGTTGATCGCGGACAGCAGGGCCGCGTGCTCGCGGTAGTGCCGGAGGATCCGCTCGTAGGTCCGTGCCAGTCCGTCCACCCCGCCGTCCGGAGCGCAGGGGCGCCAGGCCGCCGCGATCGCGAAGCTCTCCGTCTTGAGGGAGCCGCTCAGCCGCAGGAGGACGTCGACCTTGTCACGGAAGTACAGGTAGAAGGTGGAACGCGAGATTCCCGCGGCGTGCGCCATCTGCTCCACGCTCAGCTCGGTGTAGGTCACACCGGAGCGCAGAAGCTCCTCGATCACGGAAAGTATCCGCTTCTCGAGTGCGGCCCGCCGGTCGGCCGCGGTGGAGCGTCGTCGAGTGGTCGAAGCCATGCGGCCATCCTAGGGAACCGGCGGGAGCGCCTCGAAGCAGGTCATGGACGAGGCCGTGCAGCGCTGTACGCGAGCCGAGCACGAGCCGCCGCCGGGCGGCGGGGAGGGTTCGGGCCCTCAGGGTGACCCGCCCGTCGACGCCCAGGGTTACTCGCCGTTGACCTCGAGCCCGACGGCCGGAAGCCATTGGCCGGGCTTCCGGGAAGGTCCGCGCCGTCTGCTCACCCGGCGCTCAGCGTGGCGAAGAGCATGTTGAGCCCCTCCCCCATAGTGGGGTGAGTGATGATCATGTCCCGCAGCGCCGTGCAGGGCAGGCCGGCAAGCATGGCGGTCTGCACGACGGTGATGACTTCCCCGGCTTCCGGCCCGAGGAGCGAGGCGCCGAGGATCTTGTGGCTGTCGGCATCGACGACCGCCTTCCACAGACCCGCGGTCTCCCGCATGGTCCTCGCGCGGGGAATGGCCGCCACGGGCAGGCGCGCGATCAGCACGTCGTGCCCCGCACGGCGGGCTTCTTCCTCTCCGAGCCCCACGCGGGCCAGGTCGACACCGAGGAATGTGGTGTGCGGGATCAGGCGCCCTTTCGTGGACCGCGTGCCGCCCGCCAGGTTGGCCTTGAGGATCCTGTAGTCGTCCAGAGAGGCGTGGGTGAACTGAGGGCTGCCGGCCACGTCCCCTGCGGCCCAGGTGTGCTCCGCCGTCGTCGCCAGGTACTCGTCGACGGCGATGAATCCGCTGTCGGTGAGGGCGACCCGGGCACGTTCCAGGTCGAGTTCTTCGGTGACGGGCTGCCTTCCGGCGGCGACCAGGACGTCGTCGCCGCTCACCTCACTGCCGTCGTCCAGCGACACGGTCACCGCTCCGGCGCTGTCGCGGACGACTCTGGTCACCCCGCGGCCGAGGAGGACATTGACGCCGTTGTCGGCCAGGAGGGCCGCTGCCGCGGCCGCGATGTCGGGGTCCTCCTGGGGCAGGAGTGCGCGGTTGCGGGCCACGACGGTGACCCGGCTTCCGAACGCGGCGAACATGTCGGCGAACTCCAGGCCGATCGGCCCGGCACCGATCACGATCAGACGACCGGGAATCCGCTCCAGACGCAGCAGGCTCTCACTGGTGAGCGGCCCTGCCGCGGAGAGCCCCGGTATGCCGGGGATCCGCGGCCGGGTTCCCGTGTTGATGACTGTCCGGGCCCCCCGCAGAACGCGGCTGCCCCCGTCCCGCAGGGCGACCTCCACCGTACGCTCGGCGACGAATCTCGCCTGCCCCAGCACCAGATCCATACCGGAGTCGAGGAACTGCTTGTGGTTGATGGCGATCATGCCGTCGACCACCTCGGCCTTGTGCTCCCGCAGGCGTTCCACGTCGGTTCCGGTGTCGCCGACGACCAGCCCCAGTTCCCGGCCACGCGCCAGGGTCCGGCGGGCCCGGGCGCTGGTCACCAGGGCCTTGGTCGGGATGCAGGCGACATTGACGCAGGTGCCGCCGATCAGCCCCCTCTCCACCATGGCCACACGCTGTCCCGCTCGGGCCCGGTCCATGGCGAGTGTCTTGCCGGCCTTGCCGCCGCCCACGACCAGAAGGTCGAACTCCTCCACCATCGGCACCTCTCGTCCGCGGCTCCGTGCCGACTCGGCAGTCCGTTGGGCCTGTCCAGCCAGGGGCAAGCGCCGCATGGAACCATACGACTGACCGGACATGGTGTCCAACGCCTTGACCAAATCACAGCGACGGCGCAGGGCTGCGCACCTCACCGCAGAAGCACGCCGAAGACGATCGTGAAGAACGCCTCGAACGCCCGGGCCGACCGGTCGGCCCGGGCGGAGATCAGCGCCCCTTCCCACGCACTCAGCACGAAGCGCGCCAGGGTCGAGGAGTCCACCGTCTTCGCCACGTCACCCGCCTGCTGAGCCTCGGCGATGGCGAAGGCAAGGGCGTCCATCCACTCCTCGAAGCTCTTTCGCGCGGTTTCGCGCACCGCCTCGCTGTGGTCGGCGACCTCGACGGCCAGATCGCCGACCAGACAACCGCGGGTGAAGTCCGCGCCGATGCTCTCGTCCCGCAGGAACTCGAAGTGCTGACGCAGCCGGGCCAGCGGCGCCACGGACGTGTCACGCAGCCCGTCCAGCCGGCGGCCCGCGCCGTACCGGTCCAAGGCAACGACAGCCAGGGCCTCTTTGCTCTCGAAGTGGTTGTAGAAGGACCCCTTCGGAGCCCCCGCGGCATCGGTGATGTCCTTCACGCCGGTTGCCGCGTACCCGTGGGCGTGGAACTGCTGAACCGCCGCGGCGACGAGGTTCTCACGCAGACTGGCTCTGGCCATTTCGAGGTCTCCTCACATGACAGGTGAGCGATCATCCTACGCCACCAAGACGAGCGGTCACCTTCATAGTAGCCGGTGGCACCCCGCCGCACCCACCCGCGGAACCGGCAACCAACCAGGTATACCGCGCTATGAGGCAGACGATCCGGCACGACAGGGAGCACGCCCGCTTGCCCAGCTTAAGACGACCGGTCATTATGGAGCGAGGGATCGGTTCGCCGAGACAACGTGTACGACCCGAGAGGACCTTTGCCATGAGCGATCTCATGACCCACGTGATCAGTGCGCACGGCGGCCTTGACCGCTACGCCCAGTACGACTCGGTCACCGCCCACTTCCGCTCGGGAGGGGCCCTGTGGACGCTGAAGGGCCGGGACGGCATCTTCGACCGGGCTGCCGTGCGAGTCGGCCTTCGCAGACAGCACGCGAGTCACTACCCTTTCACCGCACCGGGCCTCCACACCTCCTTCACAGCCCGGCGCGTGGCCGTGGAGACCGACGGCGGCGAGGTGCGGACCGAACGCCTCGACCCCCGGGCCGCGTTCGAAGGCCACACTCTGGAAACCCCGTGGGACGACCTGCACGTCGCCTACTTCGCCGGGTATGCGATGTGGACGTACCTGACGTCCCCCTTCACCTTCGCCTCTCCCGGCTTCCGGACCGAGGAACTGGCTCCCGTCGTCGAGGACGGACAGACCTGGAGCCGGCTGAAGGTCACGTTCCCCGAGGACATCGCCACGCACAGCCGGGAGCAGATCTTCTACTTCGACCGGGAAGGGCTGCTCCGGAGGCACGACTACACCGCAGAGGTCCTGGGCGCCGGGCCGGCGGCGCACTACAGCTTCGGTCACAAGCGGTTCGGCGGGATCGTGGTGCCCACCAGGCGACGCGTGTACCCACTGGGGGATGACGGGGTGGTGCGGCGCGACATCGAGCTCGTCACCATAGACGTCGAGGGCGTCGAGTTCGACTGACACCGTCGGTCGAGGAGTTCGGCCGCCGCCCAGGGAGCGAAACGGTGCTCGGCCCCCTCGACCGCGGTCGAGGGGGCCGAGCACCGGGCGGGTCCGACGCGCCGCCTCCCTGCCGCTCACTGCTCGACGTCGACGACGACCTTCCCCGAGGCCGTGCCGTTCTCCACGGCGGCATGCGCTTCGGCCACCGTCTCCAACCGGTAGCGCCGCGCGTCGAGCAGGGGGCGGAGCCTGCCGCTGTCGGCGAGCGCGGCGGCCTCCCGGAGGATCTGGCCGTGATGCTCGCGCCCGGTTCCCGTCAGCATCGGCAGCAGGGTGAACACGCCCGAGTAGGTGGCGCCGTGGAACGACAGCGGCGCGAGGCTGTGCGTGCCCCACCCGAGGGCACTGACCACGTGCCCGGTGTGGTTGCGCACGGCTTCGAAGGAGGCGTCCAGCACCGGCCCGCCGACGGTGTCGAACACCACGTCGAAGCCCGCGCCGCCGGTGTGCTCGGCCACGTACTTGTCCACGGACGTCGTGGTGTAGTCGATCGGTGTCGCACCGAGGCTCCGCACGACCGGCGCCTTGGGTGCCGACGCGGTCGCGTAGACCTCGGCGCCGCGGGCTGCCGCGATCTGGACGGCGACACTGCCCACCCCGCCCGCGCCGCCGTGCACCAGGACGCGCTGGCCGGCGCGCACGCCGGCGCGGTCGACCAGCCCCTCCCACGCCGTGATCACCGCCAGGGGCAGCGCCGCCGCCTCCCGCATCCCGAGGGAGACCGGCTTGGGTGCGAGCAGGCGGGCGTCGACCGCGGCGTACTGCGCCAGCGATCCCTGCAGATCGCCCACTCCGCCGATCAGTCCGTAGACCTCGTCGCCCGGCCGGAAGCCGGTCGCCTCCGGCCCTGCTTCCACGACCACGCCCGCCATGTCCAGGCCCAGAACCGCCGGGAGTCGGCTGCGCGCGTGAGCCGCCCGCCCCGCCCGGATCTTGGTGTCGAGCGGATTGACGCCGCTCGCGTGAATCCGGACCAGCACCTGCCCCTTCCTCGGCTCGGGCCGCGGCACCTCGCGCAGCTCCAGGGGGCCACCGAACTCTTCCAGCACGACGGCACGCATGGCGTGCCTCCCTTCCTCGAGTACACCGGCACGGCAATGGCCTGCCGACCCGCTTAATCAGACAGACTAGTACGTTCGATTAAGGGAGGCAATCGATGACTGCCACCAACAGGACGGACTAGTCTGTCTTACATGGCGACTCGGGTACGAAAGACGAACACGGAGCAGAAGATCCTGGACACCGCGGCCGGGCTGTTCCACCGGTACGGACTGCGCGGCGTGGGCGTTGACCAGGTCATCGCGGAATCCGGCGTGGCCAAGTCCACCCTCTACGCCCACTTCCGCACCAAGGACGACTTGATCGCGGAATACCTGCGCCGCACGGACGACTCCTGGATGGACCGGCTGCGGGCCGCGGCCGAGGCAGCCGGAACCTCTCCCGCCGAGCAGATCGCCGGGTTGTTCGACGCCCTCCTCTCCTCCTTCGACCGCCACGGCTTCTTCGGCTGCCCCTTCATCAGCGCGGCGGTCGAGGCCGAACCCGGCAGCCGGGCACACGCGGCCGCCACCGCGCACACCCGCCGGCGACAGGAGTGGCTGACCGGGCTGAGCCGCGAGGCGGGGGCCGAGGACCCCGCGGCACTCGCCGGCCATCTGGGACTGCTGATCGACGGCGCACTGGCCTCCGGCCGGCTCCTCCAGGACCGCACCGTGGTGGACGCCGCCAAGGCGGCGGCGAGCGACGCCGTCCGCTCTCACCTCACGCCGGCGCCTTCCCGGGGCTGATCCCGGCCGCCGGCCCGGGTACGTCGGAGAGGACGGCTTGTTCACAGCACTCACCCGCGTCACGCTGCCCAGCGTGACGCGGGTGAGGTGTTCTGGTGCCGTTCCGTGGTGCCGTTCCGTGGTGCCGGAGCATCAGGGGGTTGCGGTGGAGACGGCGTAGACCCAGGGGTAGGCGGGGTCGCTCATGTCGACGGTGATGTCCTGGGAGGGCAGCGGGTCCTTCTGCGTACGGGTGAACCCCGACCACTTGCCGTTCTCGGGGGTGAAGTGCCAGCCGATCACGCGGATGTCGCGCTCACTGATGGTGACCTTCCCCTCCTTCAGGTCGGAGCGGTCGGCTCCGAGGGTGCCCAGAAACCAGTCCAGTTCGGCCGGGGTGGTCTGGAACATCAGGTACAGCCGGCTGGTACGCCAGTTGTTGGTCTCGTAAAAGGCGACGTGCCAGGACTTCGCCGGTATCCGCAGCTGGTAGATGCGGCGCTGCACCCGGGACGGCCAGCCCTCGGTGAGGCCGGTGGCGGCGGCCTTGCGTTCCTTGTCCTTGCCGCTGTCCCGGCTCTGGCCGGCCGAGATGATCAGATAGCCGGCGGGGATACCGATCAGCAGCACGATGATCACGGCCGTGATGATGCGTCTGCGGATCATGTGCCTGCGGTCCTCGCCGTGCCCGGCGGCGGATGGTGCGGTCATCTACTGCTGTCCCTGGGTGGAGCGGGTGGTGCCTGACGTACGGGTCTGGCGGGCCTGCGCGTAGCGCTCGTAGCGCTCGACGCGGCGCCGGTTGGCGCGGCGGAAGCGGCGGGCGACGAGCCGGGCGAGGTCCGCGGCGCCGACCATACCCGCCTCGGGCCCGAGCTGTGCCTTGGCGATCCGGGCCTCCGGGCGGTAGCCGCGGCCGGTGAGGTGGCGGCGGAAGGCGTCGCGGGCGGGACCGATCAGCAGGTCGTCGGCGGCGCTGACGCCGCCGCCGATGACGAAGCAGGACGGGTCGAGCGCGGCAGCGAGGTTGGCGATGCCGATGCCGAGCCACTGGCCGATGTCCTGGAGCAGTTCGACGCACATCGCGTCGCCCTCGCGGGCGAGTTCGGTGATCAGCGGCCCGGTGATGTCGTGGATGCTGCCGCCGACCCGGTCGATGATGTTGTAAGCGACCGGGGAGTCGGCGGCCGCGAGTTCGCGTGCCTCGCGGACCAGGGCGTTCCCGGAGCTGTACTGCTCCCAGCAGCCACGGTTGCCACAGGGGCAGCGATGTCCGCCCGGAACGACCTGCATGTGCCCGAACTCGCCCGCGACGCCGTATTTGCCGCGTTTGACCTGACCGTCCTCCAGGATCGCCCCGCCGATGCCGGTGCCCAGCGTGATCATCACCAGGTGGTCCTCGCCGCGCGCCGCACCGAACCGCCACTCCGCCCAGGCGGCGGCGTTGGCGTCGTTGTCGACGAGTACGGGCACGGCCAGCCGGCTCTGGAGGGAGTCCCGCAGTGGTTCGTTGCGCCAGTTGAGATGGGGGGCGAACAGGACGCGGTTGCGGTCGGCGTCGACCCAGCCGGCGGCGCCGATGCCCACGGCGTGCACGTCGTGCCGGTCGGAGAGGTCCAGGACCAGTTCGACGATGGTGTCCTCGACGACCTTGGGGCTCTTGGACTTGTCGGGCGTCTCGGTGCGCAGCTTCTCCAGGATCACGCCGTCGGCGTCGACGACGCCCGCCATGACCTTCGTACCGCCGATGTCGATGCCCACGGTCGGCACACGGGGCGCGGTGAGGTGCGAGCGCCGCTCACGGGTGCCGACGGCGCGCAGCACGGTGGCGCGGGCCGAGCCGCGGTGCGCGAAGTCCCGGTACGTGTTGTACGCGCTCATCGTCCCTCAGTGGTCGGGTCACGGCGGGGCCGTACGCCCGCCGCCGCCGATTCTGCCACCGCGGCGGTTCCAGGGGCGGCAGAGCCGTACGTCACGGCCGTACGGTCATGACCGGACCAGCAGCTGGAACTCGAACGCGTAGCGCGAGGCGCGGTAGACGTGCGAGCCGAACTCGACGGCGCGCCCCGTGTCGTCGAAGGTGGTGCGCTGCATGGTGAGGAGGGGCGCGCCGGCCGACTCACCGAGCAGCCGCGCCTCCTCCTCCGTGGCCGTGCGGGCACCGATGGACTGGCGGGCACTGTGCAGGGTGATCCCGGCGGCCCGCATCATGCGGTACAGGCCGGTGGCCTCCAGTTGCTCGGTCTCCAGCGGGAGCAGTCCGGGCGGGATGTGGTTGCACAGCCGGGCCATGGGCTCGTCGTGCGTGTACCGCAGCCGCTCGACGAGATGGACCTCGCTGCCCTCGGGCACGGACAGGGCGGCCGCGACCTCGGCCGAGGCGGCCACGAGCGTGTTGCGCAGGACGCGGGTGGCGGGCCGCTGGCCGGCGGCTTCGAGGTCGTCGTACAGGCTGCTCAGTTCGAGGGGGCGCTTGACCTGGCTGTGCACGACCTGGGTGCCGACACCCCGGCGGCGCACCAGCAGCCCCTTGTCGACCAGGGACTGGATGGCCTGGCGGACGGTGGGCCTGGACAGGCCCAGCCGGCCCGCCAGGTCGATCTCGTTGCCCAGCAGGCTTCCCGGGGCCAGTCTGCCCTGCTCGATCGCCGCCTCCAGCTTCTGTGCGAGCTGGAAGTAGAGCGGGACGGGGCTGGTCCGGTCCACGCCGAGTTCGAGATCCACCGACTGAACCACACCTTCTTTGACCACGGAGCGAGCGTAACGGCCGGGGCTGACGACCGGAAGCTTTAAGTCACATTGTCCAGACATGGTACACGCTTCATTTTGTCGCTAGTCGTTGTAGACGGTATGCGCTTGATGATCACCACCGTGGCGACGGCCGGTTTGAGCAACGGAAAGCTCCTCCGCCCGCTACTACCGGCAGGCGCTGCACAACAGCCTGCTGGCCGGGGCCACCGGCTGGATCGCCTGGAACAACACCGACTACGACAATCTGCGCGAGCAGCCGCCGTACCGCCACCACGCCTTCGAGATGCACTTCGGGCTGACCGACAGCGAAGGCGTCCCCAAGCCGCAGCTGCGCGAACTCAAGGCGTTCGCCGAGGTGCTGGAGGAGGTGGACTTCGCACACTGCCACCGGCCGGACACCGACACCGCTCTGGTCGTCTCCTCCTACCTCGACACCGTCTACCCCTTCACGCGGGCGGAGGACCGCGCGTACGTCGAGCGGACCGGGCGGCAGGCGTGGATCGCGGCGCGGCTCGCGGACGCGCCGCCGGCGGTGGTCCGCGAGAGCGACGGCATCACCGACGGCCACCGCCTCTATCTGGTGCCCTCCGCCAAGCAGTTGCTCTCGCCCACGTGGTACCGGCTGGAGGAACTGGCCCGAGCCGGGGCGACGGTCTACGTGTCGTACTCCCCCGGCGCCCACGACGAACAGCGCGGTCCCTGGTACGCGCATACGACGCGCTCGGGGCCCACGCGGGGGTGCGCCGGCCCGTCACGGTGGCCGTTCCGCGGGTCGCGGTGGATCTTCTGGAGCACGAGGACGGACATTGGTATGTCTGGTTCGTCAGCCAGTCGCGCGAGGATCTGGCAGTCGAGCCGGACGTGGCCGACGGGCTGCGACTGGCCTCTGACGAGGTGACTCTCCCACCGTACGGCGTACAGGTGGTGCGCCTGGACTCCACCGACTGAGGCAATCGCGTTCAACGTCGTATGAATGTAATGACAATTCGTTGACAGACCGCTGGGTCGGCGGTCACCTTGTTCCATGCGCATCGGACTCATCGGAACGGGCCGTCTCGGCACCTTCCACGCGGGAGTGCTCGCCCGTCATCGCGAAGTCGGGGCACTCGTGGTCGCCGACACGGACGACGGACGTGCCACGGAGGTGGCCGCCCGGCTGGGCGCCACGGCGGCGCCCTCCGTGAACGAGATCTTCTCCTGGGGGGTGGACGCGGTGGTGATCGCCGCGGCCACATCCGCCCACGCCGAACTGATCGGCCGGGCCGCCCGCGCCGGCCTGCCGGTCTTCTGCGAGAAGCCGATCGCCCTGGACCTCGCGGGCACCCTGGAGGCACTCGGCGAGGTGGAGGCCGCGGGCAGCATCCTCCAGATGGGCTTCATGCGCCGCTTCGACGCCGGGTACAAGGCGGCCCGGCAGGCCGTCCTCGACGGCACACTGGGCCGCCTGCACACCGTGCGCGCCATCACCTCCGACCCGGCGCCGCCCGCGGCGGAGTTCCTGCGCGTCTCCGGAGGCATCTACCGGGACGCCCTGATGCACGACTTCGACGCCCTGCGCTGGGTCACCGGCCGCGAGGTCGTCGACGTCTACGCGGTCGGCTCCGACGCGGGCCCGGCGATGTTCCGCGAGGCGGGCGACGTCGACACGGCCGCAGCCGTCCTCACCATGGACGACGGAACTCTGGCCACGGCGACGGCGACCCGGCTGAACGGAGCGGGCTACGACGTACGCATGGAGCTGGCGGGCGAACGCGACCAGATCTCGGTGGGCCTGAACGACCGCACGCCGATCGCCTCCACCGAGCCGAACGGCCCGCCGCCCACCGACAAGCCGTGGCCGGGTTTCCTGGAACGCTTCGCCCCGGCGTACGAGGCGGAACTCAACGCCTTCATCGCCGTGGCGGAGGGCCGCCTCCCGAACCCCTGCGATGGCCGCGAGGCCCTGACCGCCCTGCGCATCGCCGAGGCCTGCGAACTCTCCAGACGCGAACGCCGCCCGGTGCGGCTGGAGGAGATCCCGGGGGCGTGACCCGTCGCGCCCGCCGCTGAAGCCCTCCGCCGCGGGGCGGGCCTCCCGCGCCTGCGCCTCGGCGGTGGGGCGCCCGCGGAGCCCGGGCCGGCTGCGGCCGCTACACCTCGGTGAAGATGTCCTCGGCGGACGAGGCGGTGACGGCGCGCAGGAGCCAGCGGCGCAGGATCTCCGGGTCACCACAGCCGGTGATCTGCTCCCGGGCCTCATCGGGTACATCGAGACCGCGTGCCTCCAGGACGTCCAGCACGTCCTGGGCGGCACGCCGGGTCTCACCCTCGGCCCGGCCCTCGGCCCGGAGTTCTTCGGAGATGGGCGACTTGTAGAAAGAGAGGTCCACGGCCACCAGTTTCCTCCAGATTGCTGCGGCGGGCAGCTTGCCCAGGCCGAGTGAGATCAGTTCGACAATCGGGGCGGCGATCTCCGCCGGTGCGTCCCTAAGGGAGGTCGACACTGCCTTGAGTATGGCCCCGGCGTCCGGATCCCTGCCGTGCGTGACGGCCGCCAGCGTGGCGAGCGCGAGATCTTTGCCGACCTCGGCCGGGTCGCTGATCACCGGCATGTTGTGCGGGCCGGCGACGAGGGGCCGCAGGGTGAGCAGGGGCCATTGCCGGGGCCCGATGCGGACCGGCCGTGCTGCCCATTCCGCCGTGGCCCGGTCCTGGCAGACGACCAGCAGCATCGGTTGCAGCCGGTACTTGGAGTGCAGGTACGACGCGTAGTACGCCCAGCTCGCAGGCTTGTCCGGGTCCTTTTTGCCCTGGGCTTCGACAGCGAGGAGGACGGACTCGTCGTCCTCGCTGTCGAGCCGCAGCAAGGTGTCGACGCGGCGTTCGAGAGGCCGCGCCTCGGTGAGGTCGGTGGGCATGACGGTGACGGCGGTGGGCGGCGCGAAGCCGACACCGAGCACCTCGGACACCCGGGAGAAGAGCCCCGGGTAGTCCTGGAAGATGCGGTGCATCGCCTCGTGGGGCGAGCTGACCATTCGGGTTCCTGTGGTGGTTGTGGTGGTGGGCACGGACGTATTTGAATGCCTCTGACACATGCCATTGGCGTGCTCTCAGGGAATGTAGAGCCGCAAAGCGGCTTGTATGGCCGACAACGGAATGGCTCACCCGAAGGGGTGAGGCCGCCCAACTGGCAGATCCAGTTCCGCCCACATCGTCTTGCGCGGTACCGGCCCCGGCACCACACCCCACCGGTCCGCCATCGCCTCGACCAGCAGCAGACCGCGGCCCGACTCGCTTTCGGGAGCAGGCGGTTCGGGGTGGACACCGGGGAGGCGGTCGCCTCGCGTGTCCGTCACCTCGATGCGCACGGCGCATCCGTCTTCCGTCGTTCCGAGCACCAGACGGAAGTCCCGCCCCAGCACCCGCCCGTGCGTCGCCGCTTTCGTGGCGAGTTCGGCCACGACGTGTTCCGCCCGCTCGGTCACCGCGTCGGGAACGTCCCACTCCCGCAGGTGCGCGGCGGCGAGCAGCCTGGCGAGGCGCGCCCCGCGTCGGGTGGGGGACAGCAGCACGGTGAAGCGCCGGGGCGGGGCACTGAGTTGGGTGGTTTTCCGGTTCACGCCACTCAGCGTGGTGCCGCCGTGCATACGCTGACCAGTGACAACCCGGTTGCGTACGGTGACTGTCCGGGATCTGTCCGACGATGTCGGACCTGTCCGGCCCGGGGCGTCGAGCGACGGTGGAGTGTTCGGAGGTGGGTGCGGGTGCGGGCGGAAACGGACGGTACGGAGCCCAGGGACGAGGCGGACGAACCGGGTTGGGAGGTCGACCCCGACGACGAGTCGGGCGCGGCCGTCGTCGCCACGGTGGGGCGTCAGCTCAAACTCCGGCGCGAGGCGGCGGGTATGCGGGCAGCCGAGTTCGGGGCGGCCATCGGGTACGGCGAGGACCTGGTGTACAAGGTCGAGGCCGGCAAGCGGATTCCGCGCCAGGAGTACCTGGACAGGGCGGACAAGGTGCTCGGCGCGGGCGGACTCATCGCCGCCATGAAGGCGGACGTGGCGGAGGTCCGGTACCCGAGGAGGGTGCGTGACCTGGCCCGGATGGAGGCGCGTGCGGTCGAATTGCTGTCGTATGCCACTCACAACCTGCACGGCCTGCTTCAGACCGAGGAGTTCGCGAGAGCGCTGCTGGCAACGAGACGCCCCGCCTTGTCGGACGACGAGTTGGAACGAGCGGTGGCAGCTCGCATGGCGCGGCGGTCCATTTTCGAGCGTTCGCCGGTACCGGAGCTGAGCTTTGTCCAAGAAGAGGTGACCCTACGGCGCCCCGTCGGGGGCAAGATGGTGCTGCGCAGGCAGCTGGAACATCTGCTGGAGGTGGCACACATGCGCAGCGTCCAGATCCAGGTGATGCCGGCCGAACGCTGGGACCACCCGGGGACGGGCGGGCGGATCCAGATGTTGAAGTACGAGGACGGCACAGCGGTCGGGCGCACCGACGACGAGTACGGGGGTCGCCCCGTGTCCGATCCGCGACAGCTCAGGATCCTCGATCTGCGCTATGGCATCATCCGGGCCGAGGCTCTCAACGCCAGGGAGTCGCTGGCCTTCATCGAGCAAGCTCTGAGGGAGACATGATCCGCGAGACCTGCATATCAGACGCCGTCGGCCTGGTGTGGTTCAAGAGCAGCTACAGCGACAGCAGCAACCCCAACGACTGCGTCGAGGTCGCCGTCACGTCGTCAGCCGCGCACGTGCGCGACTCGAAGGACACCTCGGGTCCGACTCTCACGGTCGGCTCCGCCGCCTGGTCCGGCTTCGTGGCGTACGCGTCGAGCCGCTGACCGCGCAGGTCGTCACCCGGGGATCCTCACCACCGCACGGGCAGGCTCCTCGGGCCGCGGATCAGCATGCCGGTGCGCCATGCCAGCGCCGCCGGGTCCGCGTCGAGGGTCAGGTCCGGGCAGCGTTCCAGCAGGCGCCGTACGGCGATGCGCGCCTCCAGCCTGGCCAGGGGCGCTCCCAGGCAGTAGTGGATGCCGTGGCCGAAGGCGACGTGGCCGCGGGCGTCGCGGCGGATGTCGAAGCGGTCCGGGTCCGGGAAGCGTCCGGGATCGCGGTTGGCGTCCGCGAGGGCGACGAGGACCAGTTTCCCTCCGCCCGGCACCACCGTTCCGCCGATGTCGACGGGTTCCGAGGTGAAGCGGTACGTCGGTGTCTCCACCGGCCCGTCGTAACGCAGCATCTCCTCCACGGCGTTCTCCATGAGGCCCTCGAAGTCGGCACGTAACGCCGCGAGTTGCTCGGGGTGGGTCAGCAGTGCGAGAACGCCGTTCGAGATGAGGTTGACCGTCGTCTCGTAACCGGCGACGAGCAGCAGCCAGGCCATGCCCATGAGTTCGGGAGCGGAGAGGTTCTCGCCGTCCTCGTCGGAGGCGTGGATGAGAGCGCTCATCAGGTCCTCGCCGGGCTGTTCCCGCTTGGCCCGGAGAAGCCCCGCGAGGTACTGGGACATGGCGGCCGCGGCTTCCTGGCGGGCCCCCTCGTCCGGGGAGCCGAGCGCCGTCCCGGTCCATTCGGCGAAGGAGTCGCGGTCCAGGAAGGGAACGCCGAGCAGTTCACCGATGACGCCGATGGGCAGCGGGAAGGACAGCGCGTCGACGAGGTCGGCGCGCCGTCCCGGCGCGGTGAGCATGGTGTCGAGCAGGGCGTCGGTCGTCTCCCGCACCCTCGGGGCCAGGGCCTCGACGCGGCGGGGGGTGAACTTGCTGCTCACCAGCTTGCGCAGCCTGGTGTGGTGGGGCGGGTCGGAACTCAGCATCGTGGTGCCCGCGGAGACCTGGCTGACGCCGAGGTCCGGCGCGGCGTTCTTCCAGTCCTTGGAGAGCCGGGGATCGGCGAGCACTGCCCTGCCTTCCTCGTACCCGACGACGAGCCAGGCGTCCGCGCCCTCGGGCATCCGGACCCGGTGCACGGGTCCCTTGGCGCGCAGGGCGGCGTAGACGGGATACGGGTCGCGGGTGAAATCCTCACCCAGCGCCGCCAGGTCGAGCGTCTCCTCGGTACCACTGGTCACGCTTCCCCCTATGTCCGGTCGGTCATATCGGCCGTGCGTTGGTCACCAACGCACGGGCAGACTCCGCAATCCGCGGATCAACAGGCCGGGCAGCCACTCCAGTCGGCCGCCGCCCGGCTCCGGGTCCAGTTCCAGTCCGGGGCAGCGCTCCAGCAGCGTACGCACGGCGATCCGGCCCTCCATGCGGGCAAGCGGTGCGCCGAGGCAGTGGTGGATGCCGTGCCCGAAGGCGATGTGTCCGCGGCTGTCGCGGCGGATGTCGAAGCGGTCGGGGTCGGGGAAGCGGTCCGGGTCGCGGTCACCGGCGGCGAGGGCCACGAGGACCAGGGAGCCGGGCGGGATCTCGGTTCCGGCGATGCGTACCGCCTCCCGGGTGAACCGGGGCGTCGTGGTCTCGACGGGGCCGTCGTAGCGCAGCATCTCCTCCACCGCCCCGTCGATCAGACCGTCCGGGTCGTTCCGCAGTGCGGCGAGCTGGCCGGGATGGGTGAGCAGGGCCCGTACGCCGTTGGAGATGAGGTTGACGGTCGTCTCGTGTCCCGCGATGAGCAGCAGATAGGCCATGCCGCGCAACTCGTCGGCGGAGAGCCGGTCGCCGTCCTCGGCACGGGTCCTGATGAGTGCGCTGAGGAGGTCGTCGGTGGGGCCCGCGCAGCGCTTGTCCTCGATGAGTTCGTCGAGGTAGGCGGCCATTTCCGTCAGCGAAGCGGTTTCGGAGTCCGGGCCGCTGGGGGCGACGATCTCGGTGGACCAGGCGCGGAAGGCCTCGCGGTCGCCGGGCGGGACACCGAGCAGTTCGCAGATGACGGTGATGGGGAGCGGGAAGGCGAGCGCGGAGACGAGGTCGGCGCGGCCCGCGGGGAGCATCGCGTCGAGGAGTTCGTCGGTGATCCGCTGGACGCGGGGCCGCAGGGCCTCCACCCGGCGCTGGGTGAATTCCCTGGCGACGAGCTTTCGCAGCCGGGTGTGGCGGGGCGGGTCGGTGGCCAGCATGTACGTGCCCATGATGTCCTCGTCGATCATGCTGGCGCCGGCGACGGCGGCCGATTTGCACAGCCGCGGGTCGGTGAGCGCTGCCCGTCCCTCCTCATGGCCGACGATCACCCATACGCCGTCGTACTCCGGGGTGCGCAGCAGGTGCACGGGCCCGGCCTCGCGGAGTCTCGCGTAGTACGGATACGGGTCGGCGGTGAAGTCAGCGGCATGTTGACGCAGGTCGACGACGGACATCGGTCTTCCCATCCTCTCCGTCGAGGCCGGCACGTCCCGTCAGCCTACGTCGCCGTCCGCGTCGGCGAGACCCGCGTCGTGGACGAGGAGCGCGATCTGGACACGGTTGTTCAGTGCCAGCCTGGCAAGGATCCGGGACACGTGCGTCTTGACCGTGGGGAGGCTCATGTACAGGGCCGCCGCGATCTCCGCGTTGGACCGTCCGCGGCCCACGGCGAGCGCCACTTCCCTTTCCCTCTGCCCCAGTTCGGCCAGCCGGGCCCGGGCGGTCCGCCGTCGTTCGGACTCGCCCGGAGCGGCTCCCCGGCCGGTGACGTGGCCGATGAGCTGCCGGGTGACGCGGGGCGACAGGACGGGGTCGCCGGCGGCGACCCTGCGTACCGCCTCGACGATCTGCGCGGGCGGCGTGTCCTTGAGTACGAAGCCGGCGGCGCCGGCGCGCAGGGCGCGCAGCACCTGCTCGTCGGCGTGGAAGGTGGTGAGGACGACGACCTCGGGCGGCTGGGGGCGGGCACGGAGCCTTTCGGTGGCGGTGAGGCCGTCCACGGTGTTCATCCGGATGTCCATGAGCACCACGTCGGGGTGGTGCAGGTCGGCCAGTTCCTCGGCCTCCGCGCCGTCGCCGCCCTCGGCGACGATCTCCAGGTCGGGCGCGCCGCCCAGCATGAAGCGGAGCCCGGCACGGACGAGGGGGTCGTCGTCGATGACGACCAGCCGGATCCTTGCGCCGGGACCGCCCGTGTCGTGTGGCGCCGATGCGTCCCGGGGGGCATCGGGGTACTGGCGGACGGAAGGCCGCCCGTCCGGGGCATCCGGCGCGTTCCGCGCGTTCGGCGTGCCCGGACCGGCGGTCGCCGCCCCCTCGCCGCCGGGTAGGGCACCGGGGGCAGCGCCGGATACGGCACCGGGGGCAGCGCCGGGCCCGGCGCCTGCGGCCGGCGTGGTGGCGGGGCCGGCCGGGACGGCGCGGTCCGCCGGGGCCGGCGGCGTCGCGGGCCGCGGCCCTGCGGACGGCGGCGCACTCCTCTGCTCGGTCATGTGGGCCACGGTAGCCAGGCATGCACGCGGAAACCGCCGTCCTCCGTACGATCGTGGCCGAAGCGGCCGCCCGCGAGGTGGGCGCGCTCCGCCAGCCCGTAGAGGCCCTGGCCCGCGCCCGTCTCCCGTACCGCGTCGGATCCCCTCTCCGCCGGACGGGACGGCGGCGGCCCGTTGCGCACCTCAATGGTCAGCCCCTCCCCCGGTCCGCCCGCCACCAGGACGGTCGTCTCCGCCCCGGGGGCGTGCTTGCGTGCGTTGGTCAGTGCCTCCTGCGCGATGCGGTAGGTGGTACGGCCCAGCCCGGCCGGTGCCACGGCGAGCTCGCCCACGCGATTGTCGAGGACGACCTTCATGCCGGCCTGGCGGGACTCGGCCACCAGGCGTTCCAGGGCGGCCAGGGTGGGCTGCGGGCGGTCATCGCCCAGGCTGCCGCCGGGGGCACGCAGCACTCCGATGATCTCGCGGAGGTCCTCCAGTGCCTGGTGGGCGCTGTCCCGGATGATGCCGGCGGCGAGGGCGACCTCCTCCGGCGGGGCGTCCCGGCGGAATTCGAGGGCACCGGCGTGCACGCTGAGCAGGGTGAGCCGGTGGGCAAGCACGTCGTGCATCTCGCGGGCCACTGATTCCCGGGCCAGCCGCTGTGCCTGCTCGGCACGCAGCGCGGCCTCGGTCTCGGCGCGCCGGGCCCGCTCGCGCAGGGAGAGGACGACGAGCCGCCCGGCCCGTACGAACATGCCCCAGCCGAATACGAGCAGCACCAGCAGGACGCCGATCACCACCGACCCGAGGTAGGACAGCCCGGGATCGGGGCGCAGCCACGGCTGGACGGGTGTGCACAGCAGCGCGGCGCCGCCGACGAGGGTGGTGGTCCTGAAGGGGCGGTGCACGGCGACCGTGAACAGGGCGACCAGCATCGCACCGGCCGCGCAGTGCGCGAAAGTGCCGGCCGCGGTCAGTGCCAGGGCGAGGCCCACCGGCCACCGGCGTCTCAGCCACAGCGCGGCGCAGGCGGCGGCGCCCAGCAACTGGTCCGCCGCGAGGAGGAGTTCGGAGATGTGAGGGGTTCGGGCGAGTTCGTCCGCCGCCACCATGCCGAAGAACGCGGCGAGCAGGAAAGCGGATATGTCGACGGCCCAGTCGCGCACGGTCCGGCGGGGCCTGGTCCGGCCGCCGTGTGCCTCCGGATCCGCCATGGCGGACGGCAGCAGCCACCGGTACTCGCGTGCGGTGCCCGGCGCCCGCGCCGGTGAGCCGGCCTCGGCCACGCTTGTCATGGCCGACAAATCTACTCACTTCCCACGGCCGGGTGCCCGCCCCGCACCCGGACGACGACCAAAGTCACGACGCCCGATACTTTCGGCGCACGGCCCGGCGACACCCGCATACCCCGGTCGTCGTGGTTGCGCCCGCCGGACGATGGACCGCCCCCTTCCCCGCCGCCGAGGATCGCCGTATGAAGCGTTCTCTGGAGTTCGTCGGAATGGTCCTGCTGGTGGAGGGCGGTGGCGGCCTGCTCGCCGGACTCTCCGGCCTCACCCTGCCGGTCTGGATCGTCCTGCCGCGAATCGGCTTCCTCGACGGGTACCAGGTGTTCTCCGGCGCGGTACTGGCGGTGCTGGGCCTGGCCGTGCTCGTGGCATCCGACCGCGTGGCGCGGTGACGGCACGGCCGGATCGTCACCCCACGCGCGGACCGTCCGCGCAGACGGCCGTTGCACGGCCCCCACGCGCGGACGGCCGTTGCCCGGCGCCGGGGCCACCGGAAATGATGCCCCGGTGACACAGCACCACGAATCACCCGACCAGGAATCCACCGGCCCGGTTCCGGCCTCTCCGCCGGGGGCGGGCATACGCCCGTCCCCGGCCCGGATCGCGCTGGTCGCCGGCGGCCTGGCGGTCGCCCTGGTCCTCGCCCTGCGCGGAGTGGGGTTCGCCTCGCAGGGCACCGGCGAGCTGCGCATACCCGCCGCGGGGTCCACCACGGTCCTGCGGGTGGTGGTGTTCGCCGCTCTCGCCGTGCACCTCGGCGAACTCGCCGGTGCACGGTACGTCCCGCCCGGCCGCATGCCGCGGAGCTGGTCGCTCGGCGCCGCCGCGGGCGGTGCGCTCGCGTCGGCCGCGCAGATCGCCGCACCTGCGGGCGCGGGGCGCCTCGACCTCGCCACCGCCTACTCGTCCCGCGAGGGGGCGCTGCTCCTCATCACGGCCGATGCCTTCCTGGTGGCCGCCGGTTGTGTCTGGTTCAAGCGGCCCGGCCTGGCGGTGGCGCCGCTGGCCGTGGCCGTCGTCGCCGAGGCACTGCGGGCCCACCCCGAGTCGTACACCCCGCTGCTCGGCTCGGCGCTCACCGTGGTCCATCTGACCGCGGCGTCGCTGTGGACCGGCGGCCTGCTGTACGTGCTGCGGGTGATGCACCTGCGCCGGGACACCCCGTCCGGAGCCCGCGCGGCACTCGCGCGCTACGCCCCGCTCGCCGTCTGGCCCGTGGTGGCACTGGCTGCCACCGGGACCGTGTCGAGTCTGCGGCGGCTGCCCCTCGACGTCATCGTGACGACCGCGTACGGCAGGGTGCTGATCGCCAAGCTGCTGCTGTTCGCCTTCGTCTGCGCTCTCGCCGTGACGGCCAGGATCCGCCTCCGGCGCGGACGCACCCCCGATACCCCCGCGCGCGCCGAACTCGCCCTGCTCGCACTGGTCGTCGTGGTCTCGGCGATCCTGACGGTCGTCCCCGACCCGCACTGGCTCAGCACCCGCTGAAGGCCGGCGGGGCGGCAAGGACGTGGCAGCATTGCCCCATGCCCACCGCTTCTCAGGAAGGGGGCGCCCGGCCGGTTTGGGCGCCCCCTTCCGTCCGTGGGGGTGATGCGGTTGCCGGGTCTCAGCAGTCGTAGTCGATGAGGTCGAACGAGGCGTAGTGGTCGGAGGTGTAGTAGTCCTCCTCGTACGCCTGGCCTGTGACGATGCGCCGGGCGCCGCGCGTGCTCACGCCCGGGGTCTTCACCGTGTACTCGTGGTAGTAGCCGGTCGAGTGCGCGGGGAGCAGCCCTTCCCGGTTCTGGAAGACGGAGCCGTCCTGCGAGTACGGGAAGGGGCCGCCCCGAGCGATCAGTTCCAGGGTGTCGTACGCCTGGGAGGGCAGGTCGCCGTAGCAGATGCCGCCGTAGTCGGCCGCGGCCACGGCGACGGTCAAGGTGGCGGGGGCGCTGGTGGGGGCAGCGACCGCCGTCGTGGGGGCTGTCAGTGCGCCGCCGACGAGGAGTGAGGTGACCAGGGCGCCTGCGGCGCCGAGACGTGTGATTCGTGGGGGAATCCGCATACGCAGCAGAATGACGCGCGTAGACGCCTGCCTCAACCTCAACCACCGTAATTTTTCCCGGTGTTAACGTCGGCCGCCGGGAAAGTCCCTCGATGGCCGGACACGTTGGGGTTCCGCGGCAACCGGTGTGGTCAGCCGCCGAGTTCCCGGTGCCGTGCGGCCAGCCGGCCGGCTCCCGTCCCGGTCAGGGAGCCGAAGAGGCGCAGCCGGGAGATGCCCCCGTCGGGGTAGATGTCCATGCGGACGTGGGTGGCCGGGCGGGGCCGGTCGAGCAGGAAGCGGTGGTTGGTGTCGGGCTCCAGGCGGGTGCGGGCGAGGAGTTCGAACCATGCGCCGTCCTCGCCGTCACGGCCGGACAGGGAGACCCAGCCCGCCGCGTTGCCCTTGAGGCACGCGGTGTCGATCTCGACCGCCCGGATCTCGGACTGCTCCACCAGCCGGTAGCGGATCCAGTCGTTGCCCCTGTCGCGCCGCCGCCGGGTCTCCCAGCCGTCGTCCATCTGCCGCGAACGGCCGGGCCGGATGGTGTTGGCGGGAGGCGAGTAGAAGCGGTCGGAGGCGTCCTCGACCTGTCCCCCGTTCTCCAGGGCCACCACGTCGAAGGTGCCGAGGGCGGCGAGCCAGACGGGATCGGGCACCACTTCGCCGTACACCCGCAGCCTGGCCACACCGCCGTCGGGGTACTGGTTGAGGCGCAGGTGGGTGAAGCGCCGCTCGACGTCCACGGCGAAGCCGTTCGCGGCGTGCCCACCGACCTCCGTACGCGGGACGAGGGACACCCACTCCACCCCGCCGGACAGCAGTTGCTCGGGCGGGGCGGCGGGAGATGCGGAGGCGGCCTCGACCGACACGGACCGCGGGTGGTTGCCGCGGAAATGCGCCGTGTCCACGACGATGCCGCGGACCACTCCGGGTACGCCGAGACGCACCAGCGCCCAGTCGTGGTCGTCCGGCGCGGGATGCGGCAGGTCCGCGCCGGTGCCCCGGCGGCGGCGGGTCTCCCAGCCGTCCATGATCTTGCCCTTGTGGCCGAAGTGCTCGGGGTCGAACTCGGCACGTCCGGGCTTCAGCAGGTTCTCACGCTCGGCGAAGAACTCGTCAGCGGCGGCGATCACTCCGGCGCCGAGGCGGCGGTCGGCCAGGTCGGGGAGGTGCGCGAAGGGCAACTCCCCGGCGGGGGCGCGGTAGTCGGCGTAGGGGTCACCCCCGGCGTACGGGTTCGCGTCGCCCGTGAAGGATTCGATCGCCGTCACTGTGTCAGCTCTGCCCTTCGTCGTCGGTGCGTGTGCCGGTGGCGGGGCGCTCGGGGCCGGTGCGGGTCAGGAGACGTCCGGCCGGCTCGCCGAGAGGGGCGCCGTGCTCGGCGATCCGTACGCCCCGCAGCCAGGTGGATCTCACGACCCCGTGCAGGGTCCTGCCCGCGTACGCCGTGACCCGGTTGCGGTGGTGGAGCCCGGCAGGGTCCACGGTGAAGGTCTCCTCCGGGGCGAGCACCGCGAAGTCGGCGTCCCGGCCGGGCTCGATGGCCCCCTTGTCCGTCAGTCCGGCGAGCCTCGCCGGACCCGACGACATCCAGCGGACCACATCCGGGAGGGTCCCGCCGCGGCGGCGGGCCTCCGTCCAGACGGCGGGCAGGCCGAGTTGGAGGGAGGAGATACCGCCCCAGGCCGCCGCGAAGTCGGGAACCTTCAGATCGGCCGTGCAGGGGGAATGGTCGGAGACCACGCAGTCGATCGTCCCGTCGGCCAGGCCCTGCCACAGCGCGTCCTGGTTCCCGGCCTCCCGGATCGGCGGACAGCATTTGAACTCGGTTGCCCCGTCCGGGACCTCCTCGGCGGTGAGGGTGAGGAAGTGCGGGCAGGTCTCGACGCTGACGCGGACGCCCTCGCGCCTGGCCTCGGCGATCGCCGGCAGCGCTTCGGCGGAGGACAGGTGCAGGATGTGGACGCGGGCGTCCAGGCGGCGGGCGTGTTCGATCAGGGAGGCGATCGCCGCGTTCTCGGCGGCTCGGGGGCGGGATGCCAGGAAGTCGGCGTACTTCACACCGGGCCGCTGCGGCGCCTCGGCCAGGTGCCGCGGGTCCTCGGCGTGCACGATCAGCAGTCCGCCGAAACCGGCGATCTCGGCCATGGCGGCGGCGAGCCGTTCCTGGTCCAGTTCGGGGAACTCCTCGACGCCGGACGGGGAGAGGAAACACTTGAAGCCGAAGACCCCGGCGTCGTGCAGCGGCCGCAGGTCCTCGAGGTTGCCGGGGACCGCGCCGCCCCAGAAACCGGTGTCGATGTGCGCCTGCGGGCGGGCGACTTGCTGCTTGACGCGCAGGTGCCCGACCGTCGTGGTGGGCGGCAGGGAGTTGAGCGGCATGTCGACGAGGGTGGTGATGCCTCCGGCGGCCGCGGCGCGGGTGGCGGTGCCGAAGCCCTCCCACTCGGTGCGGCCGGGGTCGTTCACGTGGACGTGCGTGTCGACGAGGCCGGGCAGCAGCGCGTCGTCCCCGAGGTCCTCGGTCCTGGCGCCGGCCGGCACCTGCGCGTGGTACCCGAGGACGGCGGCGATCTTCCCTCCGGCGACGGCGACGGAGGCCGGACGCTCACCCTCCGGGGTGATCACCCGCGTGGAGCGCAGTACCAGTTCGACTTCGGCCACCCGAATGCCCTCGCTGTTCCTCTTCGCCGTTGTGCTGTTCCACAGGTCTGCACGGTGCGCACGGTGTGTGCGGTCTGCGCCTCCGCCTTTCGCCGTCGCCTTCCGAGCACCGGAATTCAACTTTCTGTTGAAGTCTTCATGGCGTGTCCTGCCCCAGTCAAGCCCGCCATGAACCCGCTCGACACCCGACGGACTCCGCCGCGGGCCGTGGCCGCACCTGCCCGCACGATGCCCCGGCGGTGTTGCGCGGCGGTTGCCGCTCCGTTGCCGCCGGTGATCAAGCAGCCGCGGTGCCGGGCGGCCGCCCGGCACCTGGGCCCGCCGGTCAGGGGCCGGGCACCGGCCGGTGCCGCACACGGCAGGGCCCGGCGGACGGCCGGGCGATCACCGGTTGACGCCTTCCGTGAAGTGAAAGGACAATTTCGCCCTGCTCACCGGTGGGGCGGGTCTCCGGTGCCGGCCGGACCGCCGCCCTGCCCGCCAGCCCGAAAGGACCGCCCCGTGCCGCCGTCCCACGCCAGCGCCGCCGAGGCCGCCGGCCTCAAGTCCGCCGCCAACAGCGGTGGGGTCCAGTCGCTCGAGCGCGCCTTCGACCTGCTCGAACGGATGGCGGACGCGGGGGGCGAGGTCGGGCTGAGCGAGCTCTCCGCGAGCAGCGGGCTGCCGCTGCCCACGATCCACCGGCTGATGCGCACCCTGGTCGTCTGCGGCTACGTACGCCAGCAGCCCAACCGCCGCTATGCCCTGGGCCCCCGGCTGATCCGGCTCGGCGAGTCGGCCTCCCGGCTGCTGGGCACCTGGGCGCGCCCGTACCTCGCCCGGCTGGTCGAGGAGACCGGCGAGACCGCGAACATGGCGCTGCTCGACGGCGACGAGATCGTGTACGTCGCGCAGGTGCCGTCCAAGCACTCGATGCGGATGTTCACGGAGGTCGGCCGGCGGGTCCTGCCCCACTCCACGGGCGTCGGCAAGGCCCTGCTGGCGCACCTTCCGGACACGGAGGTGCGCGCGCTGCTGTCCCGTACCGGCATGCCCGCCGCCACCGAGAAGACGATCACCACGCCCGAGGGCTTCCTGGCCGCGCTCGAGCGGGTCCGCCGGGACGGCTACGCACTCGACGACAACGAGCAGGAGATCGGCGTCCGCTGCCTCGCCGTCTCCGTCCCCGACGCCCCGACGGCCGCGGCGCTCTCCGTGTCCGGCCCGGCGGGCAGGCTCACGGACGCGGCGACCGAGGCGATCGTCCCCGTCCTGCGGCAGGTGGCCGGCGAACTGTCGGAGGACCTGGCCGGCCAGAACCCGGCGTAGGCGGCCCCCCGGCCCGGCGCGCGCCGGGCCGGCCGGTCGGGCGCCGGCCCGGACGAGGCCGGTGAAGCCCGCAGAGGCCGCGGACGCGGAAGCCCCGGGACAGTGAAACCGCTACCGCCCCCGCGGAGGTTCGCCGAAGAGCTCGACGGCGCGGCGCACATCGGCGAGCGCGTCCGCGAGGGCACTGACGGATCCGACGGCACCCGCGACGAGCAGGAGCGAACGGCGCAGCCGCGGGACCTCCGGGGTGCCGCCGGCGGCCGCCGCGTGGAGCGCGGCCAGCTCCTCCTCTGCGATGCAGCGGTCGGGCAAGTCCGCGGGATGAGCCGCCAGTTCGCGGCGGAGCCGGGAAACGGCCGTGCGCAGCCCGGTCACCCGCGGGTCCTCGCCGCCTGCCACTCGCCTCTGCTCCATGCTTCGCAACACAGCAGCACTCCCCCCTGCACATCGTTGTGCACTCGTCCGCGCTGCGGACACTTGTCGGCACTCAGAGTGCCACGCACGGTACGAAGAGCGAAATCCAGTTCATCACAGATGGGGTAAGCGGGACGTATGAACGCGTGGGAGCGGGGACCGGGGGACGGACCGCGGCACGGCACGGTGGCGGGGCTGCTGCTCGCGGCCGGTGGCGGGCGGCGGCTCGGCGGGCGGCCGAAGGCACTGCTGGAGCACCGGGGCCGGCCCCTGGTCGAGAACGCGGCGCGGGTGCTGCGCGCGGCAGGCTGCCGGCCCGTCCACGTGGTGCTCGGGGCCTCGGCCGACGAGGCGGCGGGCCGCGCGGACCTGTCCGGCTCCACGGTGGTGCGGAACCCGGAGTGGGCGCGCGGCATGGGCTCCTCGCTGCGGGCGGGCCTCGCCTCCCTGGCCGGGACGGGCGCGCGGGCGGTGCTCGTGCTGCTCGTGGACCAGCCGGGCATCGGCGTCGAGGCCGTCTCACGGGTGCTCGGGGCCTACCGCTCCCCGTCGTCCCTCGCCTCGGCCTCGTACGGCGGGAAGCGGGGCCATCCGGTGCTGTTCGGCGCGGACCACTGGGCGGGCATCGCGGCGAGTGCGACCGGGGACCGCGGGGCACGCGCCTACCTGGAGGCGCACGAGGATGCGATCACGCTCGTCGAGTGCTCCGATGTGGCCGAGGCGTACGACATCGACACGCCGGACGACCTCTCGCACCTGGACTGAGCGCGCCGCCCCGGCCTGGGCGCGTCCGGGCCGAGCGCGCCGCGCCCGGACGGAGCCCGCCAGGACCGCCGGGGCGAAGCGCGTCCGGGCCGGGCACGCGGCGCGTATCACCCGGCGCCCGGGACGGCGCCCGGGGCCGTGGTGCGCCGGCAAGGAGCATCACGGCATCAACAGAACATTGAAGTTCCACTATGAGGAAATTAGTATCCACTTCTCAGAAGCATCCCGAAGTCGAGACCACGGCGCCCGTGACCGCGCCCCACGCCCGGCACCGGGTGCCGCCCGGGGCGGCCGCCACGGCCGTCACCCGCACGCACCCGCCTCCAGGCACCGCCCGCTGAAGGAGTGACCGCTCATGTCCGCACCAGCGCCGTCCCCGCTGGCCGTCGTCGACGCAGAGCCCCTGCCCCGGCAGGAGGAACTGCTCACCGACGCGGCCCTCGCCTTCCTGGCAGACCTGCACCGCAGGTTCACGCCCCGGCGTGACGAACTCCTCGCGCGCCGGGCGGAACGCCGTGCCGAGATCGCCCGCACCTCCACCCTGGACTTCCTCCCGGAGACGGCGGACATCCGCGACGGGGACTGGCAGGTCGCCCCGGCGCCGGAGGCGCTGAACGACCGGCGCGTCGAGATCACCGGTCCGACCGACCGGAAGATGACCGTCAACGCCCTCAACTCGGGGGCGAGGGTCTGGCTCGCGGACTTCGAGGACGCCTCGGCACCCACCTGGGAGAACGTCGTCCAGGGCCAGCTCAACCTGATCGACGCGTACACCGGGAAGATCGACTTCACCGATCCCGGCACCGGCAAGACGTACGCCCTGAAGCCGGCGGGCGAACTCGCCACCGTCGTCGTACGGCCGCGGGGCTGGCACTTGACGGAGCGTCACCTCGTCGCGGCCAACGGAGATGCCGTCCCCGGGGCCCTCGTCGACTTCGGGCTGTACTTCTTCCACAACGCCGAGCGGCTGGCGGCCATGGGCAAGGGCCCCTACTTCTACCTGCCGAAGACGGAGTCGCACCTCGAGGCACGCCTGTGGAACGACGTGTTCGTCTTCGCCCAGGACTACCTCGGCATCCCGCGGGGCACCATCCGCGCCACCGTCCTGATCGAGACCATCACGGCGGCCTACGAGATGGAGGAGATCCTCTACGAGCTGCGCGACCACGCCTCGGGCCTGAACGCGGGCCGCTGGGACTACCTGTTCTCCATCGTCAAGAACTTCCGCGACGGCGGGCCGAAGTTCGTCCTGCCGGACCGCAACGCGGTCACCATGACGGCGCCCTTCATGCGCGCCTACACCGAACTGCTCGTCCGCACCTGCCACAAGCGCGGCGCGCACGCCATCGGCGGCATGGCCGCGTTCATCCCCTCACGCAGGGACCCCGAGGTCAACAGGGTGGCCTTCGAGAAGGTCAGGGCCGACAAGGACCGCGAGGCCGCCGACGGTTTCGACGGTTCCTGGGTCGCCCACCCCGACCTCGTCCCCGTCGCCATGGCCTCGTTCGACGCCGTCCTCGGCGACCGCCCGCATCAGAAGGACCGGCTGCGCGAGGACGTCTCCGTATCCGCGGCCGACCTCATCGCGATCGACTCCCTGGACGCCCGGCCGACGTACGAGGGCCTCGTCAACGCGGTCCGGGTCGGCATCCGCTACATCGAGGCCTGGCTGCGCGGCCTGGGCGCCGTCGCCATCTTCAACCTGATGGAGGACGCCGCAACGGCGGAGATCTCCCGTTCCCAGATCTGGCAGTGGATCAACGCGGGCGTCGAGTTCGAGCACGACGGCGAGACGGTGAGGGCCACCCCGGAACTCGCCCGCCGGATCGCGGCGGACGAACTCGCCGCGATCCGCGCGGAGATCGGTGAGGAGCCCTTCGCGGCGGGCAAGTGGCAGCAGGCCCACGACCTCCTCCTCCAGGTCTCCCTCGACGAGGAGTACGTGGACTTCCTGACGCTGCCGGCGTACGACCGCCTGGAGGGGTGATGGCTGCTCGCCGGGGAGTGGCGCGAGGTCGAGTTGGCTCGATCGTGTGACGGTCGGCTTACGGGCTTACGGGCTTACGGGCTTACGGTGTGCTGGGCTGTTCGGGATCCGGTGGTCGTGCGATCCGGGACGCCGGGTACGGCGCCTGGGGGTACCCCCAGTGGTAGCCGGGGGAGCCGGGGCCCCGCTCCACCGGAGTGATGGTACGGGCCTCCGCGTCGCCACTGGCCGTATCCGTCCGGCCGGATCGTGAGGGAACCGGCCTCCCCGGGATTCGGACCACGGACAGGATCCGTGTCACTGCCCCGGGGCCGAGTACGCCGGGGACCACTGCGCTCAGGACCGCTCGGGGCGTGCGGCCGAACCGGCTCGCTCCTGCTCGGTCTTCAGGAACGGTGAGCCGGACCGCCCGACGGACCGCCCCGCGCCAATGACCGGGCGCGTGCCCGCATGCCGGGACCGCGTGCGGACCCGCGGCCCCAGTCGCGCTCCGTCTCCCGCCACCGGTCGAGGTAGTGCCACGGCCCCGGCCCGCCGCCCGCCCTGGCCTGCAGGGGGGCGGGTGCGCCAGGGCGTCCACGCCGGCGGCGGGGCGCCCGGCCCCGCCCCGAGGACGCGGTATGGCCCCGGAACGCCCCCGGGCATTTCGGCGCCCACCGGGGCCCCGGCCCGCTGCCCCGCCCTGCCGCCGGGCAACCGGGCAACCGGGACGCCGTCACGCGTTCACACCGTGCAGGTGGAACTCCGGCCCCGCAGGGCCGATGCGACAGGGCCGTCACCGAGGACTTCCACCCGGCCCTCCTTGACCGCCGCCTCCAGGGACAGCGAGCCCTCGCCCACTGCCCGGCACGTGTCGGCGTCCATGACGAGGCGGGCGTCGGCCTGGGGGGCCGGGCCGTGGCCGTAGGCAGGGCGGCCGTCGGCGGCGGTCCGGACGTGGAACTCGCCCTCGTCGAGGCGGACGTCGACGACACCGGACGGCGCGTGCGGTTCGAGGGCGCGCAGCAGCGGGAGGGCGAACCAGTGGGCGCGGAAGGCGTCGGTGGGCCGGGGGGCGGTGAGGTCGGGGG
>NZ_JAAAXQ010000002.1 GCF_009916105.1 Streptomyces sp. GC420
AAGTACGGCAGGCGCACCGGCCGTACCGGCGTCGACCAGCGCGAACGGCTGCACTGGGTAGAACACATACGCGCGGCCGCGGCCCCGACACGGGACGACCCCGCGGTCCTCCCGCCCACCGTCCCTGGGCAGTTGCCGCTCTTCCCCGTCCGCCGGATGCTGTCCATCGACGTCTGCCGGCGCATTTTGCAGAGGCCGCTCACCGGCTACGCCGACGTCGTCGAGCACACCGCGGCGTTTGCGGCGGAGACCGGCATCAGCAAACCCATGCAGCGCAAGCTGCACGAGATGCTGCGCCTCGCGCTCGCCGTGCGCGACGCCGACGGCGACGACCTCGTTGACGAACTGGTCCTCGATGACATCCCCAACTACATCCGGTCTGTCCGGGCGGTCCTTCTGCGGGCGGGGATGCTCAGGGTCTGGGAGGAACCCCGCGAACCTCAACGCCCCCATCGGCCCCGGAAGTTGCGGACCGTGCGCCGTCCGCGTCCGCGCCACACGATGACTCCGAGGTCCTGCCAGCAGTGCGGCTGCTGGTTCGCAACGAAACTGAGGGTCATCTGCGAGCCGTGCTCCTCCTTCAGCTTCCGGAAGAGAGGGAAGGTCCCGGTATCCACGGGAACGTGCGAGCGCTGCCACCGTGTAGACCTGCCGCTGGCTGACGGACACTGCCGCGGGTGCCGCTGGCACATGGCCAACCACGGTCAGGGGGGCGTCGCCCGGTTCGGAACGCAGCTGTGGTTCGGTTCACCGGTCCCGGCGCCCACGAGCCTGCGCGGCTCGGACGTTGCCCGGCCGGCCCCGCGTCGTCCTGTCTCCGAGTACTTGGCCGTCCCCGGGCAGGAGAGGCTCTTCGAGCTCCGGCGGGACTGGCGTCCGGTGGCCACGCTGGAGCGCCAGGCCCTGCCGACGCTGACGGACTCGGCCCAACGGCTGCTCGCTGACCTCGACAGCGTGATGAAGCAGGAGATGTGGTCCAAAGTCCCTGCCACCAAGACCCGGCGCACGTTGCTCGTCTTGGTGTCCTGGCTTGGCGCCGATGCCCCGCTGCTGGAGTCCGACATCAGGGCCCTCGTGGACAAGCGTCCGCTGAAGTTCAGCGGGCGACGGGTCACGCAGTTCCTTGAAGCCCGAGGGCTGCTGGTTCCGGATCCCGAGTTCCGCCGAGACGCGCATCAGAGGCGGTTGGAGGCCGAGCTCGCCGCGCTGCCCGCCACGATCGCGCAGGAGCTGTCTGTCTGGATCAAGGTCGTGCGCGGAGAGGGCAAGTGGGAGCACAGCGGCCGTACCTTCCGCAGCGTCTTCCGCTACTGGCATGTCCTCGACCCGATCCTCACGATGTGGCTGGCGGACGGCGTCGAGAGCCTCCGTGAGATCACCCGCGACGACGTCAAGAAGGCCATCGCCACCCGCAAGGGGACGCCCGCCCGCTCGATCCACATCGTCCTGCGGAACGTCTTCCGGGCCCTTCGGCAGGAGCGCGTGATCTTCCGCGATCCCACCCGTGGCCTCGTCTTCGCCGGGATCAACGTGCCCCCGCCTTCCGTGCCCTCGGACCGGCTGGCTGGCGTCCTCAGCCATGCGCGGGACGACTTCCAGCGCTTCGTGATGGTGCTGGTCTGCGTCCATGCGCTCAACGGGACTGACATCCGCCGCCTGCTGCTCACCGACCTTGACCTGTCCCGCGAGCGGCTCGTCGTACGGCGCCTCGGGAAGCGGCACATCATCTACCTGGACGAACTTACCTACCGCTGCGCCTCCGCATGGATTCGTGAACGCCACCGCCGCTGGCCGGTC
The DNA here is from genome assembly GCF_009916105.1 of Streptomyces sp. GC420. Taxonomy (GTDB): domain Bacteria; phylum Actinomycetota; class Actinomycetes; order Streptomycetales; family Streptomycetaceae; genus Streptomyces. The sequence goes on from NZ_JAAAXQ010000002.1 coordinate 1,798, forward strand.
ACGAGCAACCCGCATCTGCTGATCAACCGGTGGACTGCGGTGGACACTACGCACTCGCCCATCGGCACCACGTTCAGCAACCTCTTCCGGCCCACCGGACTCACGATGACGACGCTGCGGCAGGACCGGATCCGTGACGAGGCGTTCGAGGTCGACGATCCGCTGCACCTGATGCGCCTGTTCGGCATCTCCTCGCACACGGCGATGCGGTACATCACTGCGGCCCACCCCGAACGCACTGCGAAACTCCCGCGATGAGGCGAGCAACGGCGCAAGGGGCTCAGGTCTCGTCCTCGGGTTCGTGCTCCTCGAACTCCGGAAGGGTGAGCACCTGCCACCTGGAGGAGTTCTCGTCCTCGTCGTCCGCCAGGACGAGGACGGCGCCGTCGGGGAGCCGGGCGGCGGTGCTGATGCCAGCCAGCAAGTCGAAGGCGCACTGCTGCGGGGCCGTGTTCGACTCCCGCACGGCCGCCGCGTACTTCTCATGCCCGCCGAGGCCGAGGAAGTCGTTCTCCCGGGGGTAGCGGCGTACGGAAACCTCGATCGGGTCCTTCTCCCCGGTCATCTTCACCAGGAGGTCACCCCTGTAGAACTCGACGCCTTGAATCTGGTCGGCGCGTACGAGGCGCGGCCACAGCCGAACCCACACATCCCGCTTCGCCATCTTGCTGCCCCTCCGTCGCCGACTGTCGGCCGCATCCTGCCGCCGCGGGCGGTACCGATGGAAATGGCGAGCAGAGTCAACTCGCGGTTCCGGCAAGGCGTTCAATGACCGGGCCGATCTGGCGGGCGGCCCGGTGGAGTTCGAGTTCGGCGGCGAGGCCGGTCAGCAAGGAGGTGCAGCGGCCGGATTCGCCCATGGCCGCGACGTCCAGGGCCTCGGTGGCGGTGTGTGCTGCGGCGTCGAGATCGCGGCGGCGGGCCTGGGCGGTGGCGATCCACGTGAGGTAGAGGACCTTGTCGCGCATCGCGCCGGGCTCCAGGGCGGCGAGGCCGTCGCTGAGCAGGGTCTCGGCGGTGGCTGGCTCCCCGAGGTCCAAGAACGCCCGGCCCGTCTCTGCCATATGCGAGGGCCTGCACATCCAGTACACCCAGTCCGGGTTGTCGTCCCCCGCACGAGCACGCTCGTACTCGGTTTCGGCCTGGGCGAGGAGGCGGGCGGCCTGCCGGGCATCGCCGGTGGCGGCCGTCGCCCGGACCCGCCAGGTGTCGATCACCGCGGCGACCAGCGGGGTGGTGCGCGTCCCCGCGATGTCGCGGGCGGTGGCCAGGAACTTGGCGCCGGTGGCGGCGGTGTCGCCGTCGTAGACGCAGGCCAGGGCCAGGTCGGCGAGGAGGTATGCGCTGTGCGCGGGGTCGGCGGTCTCGGCGGAGGCGCGAAGTGCTGCGTGCCAGGCGCGTTGGGCTTTGGCGGTGTTGTCGGCGTCGAATTCGGCCCAGACGGAAGCGTGCGTACTCGGCGGCGAGGAAGTTGAGGTCGGTGGTGAGCTGTCCCGTGTGGCGGGCGTGCCGCAGCAGCTTGGTGACCATCTTCAGGTCGGTACGGGCGCTGGTGGTGCAGGCGGTGCCGCCGAGCGAGTCGTCCAGGTGCCACAGGGCGGTGAGCCGGGCGTGGATCGCGGAGGAGACTTCGACGCCGACGTAGCCGCCCTCGATCCCACGGGCGATGGAGTTCTGGACGTGCTCGGTCCACTGGGTGGTGAGGTCTTCGAGGACCGGCGTCGGCAGGAGCGGGATGTCGGCGCCGTTCGCGAGGGCGGGGTCGGCGGCCAGGTCGTCGAGGGCGGACAGCGTGACCTCCGGGGTGAAGGGGGCCAGGACGTCGGGTCCGGGCAGGGCGAGCAGAAGCCAACCGGGCCATCCTCGCGCCCGAACGAGGCCCGGGTCGACCCCGTGAAGGTCGGCCTTCGCCAACTGTGCGGGTAATTCCGGCTCCAGGCCCGCCTCCCACCGGGCGACCTTCTCCCGGCGATACGCCATGTGCCCGTGCCCGAGCGCGGCGGCGCGCTCGGCCACGGCCTCGGCGTACGTTCTGAGGCTGTGGCCGCAGTGGGCGCGCACCGCGGCGAGCGGGTGTTTCGGCTGCTTGTTGATCACGGCATGTGGCTGATGCACCCCCGGGTGGGATGGAGCCGAGCACGATCGATGCACTGAACGTAGCTGATCCAACACCGGGTTGGGCCCCCGCCGACCTGCAGGGCACGGGGGAGGCAACACCGAGGCAGCACCAACCCCTCTTCCTCGTATGGCTGTTCGGCCGTTTCCTGGAAGCAGAGCCACCGGAACCGCGGCCCGGAGGCCCGAACCTCCCCGCTCAGAGGCCGTACGGGAGCCTGCACCGCCCCGTACGGCCGAGGGGAGCTCCCCCGATCGACCGACTCGTGGAGAAACGTCATGGACACCAGCACCGAGTTCGAGACCGTCGTCTACACGGCGCCCGTCCTGAGCACCCTGGGCACCGTCACCGGCGCCACCCTCGGCAGCTCCAACCAGGACAACGAGGACGACACCGAGTACTGGCAGTAGGACCGCGCTCCTGAACAGGGCGTACGTCTGAGCGCGAACGCCCGGGACATTTTCGGCCTTCGGCTGGCGTCCCGGGCGCTCCCCCGTGAAGCCACCATCATCAGCGGGCGGACGAAGGGGCAGAGGTGGGCACCATGCGGTTCGCGGCCGGAAGGTTCACCCCGCACACCGACCATGAGGGACTGCCCGGCTGGCAGCCCCGCCGGGCAGTCCGCGGCCCGGGACGGGGTCGAGCACGGCGAGTGGGCGGCCGCGACTCGGCTTCCGGGCAGCTACCTGAGCGTCGTACGGACCGGCCCGGCGCGGCGTATCACCGGCACCCGGGCCGGGGCTATCACCGTGTACTGGCTGCCGGTCGACGACGGCGTGCTGTGGGCGACCGCGGCCGCGCCGCTGGCCGCTTATGCAGGCGCTGAGCCCGATCCTGCGGCCTTGCTGAGCGCGTTCACCCTCCGGGGCGTCAACTCGCCGAGGCCAGCCACTTCCGCACGGTGCGGCGCGTCCCGCCCGACCACGCGCTCGTCCTGGAAGCCGGAGCCGGCCCGCGCATCGAACCCGTTCCGCATCCGGCCCGTGAGCGTTCCTTCGAGCGCCCTGCTCGTGCGCGAGACGGTGACCTCGGGGGTCACCCGGCGCACGGTGGGCACCGACCGGCTCTCCGCGGATCTGTCTGGTGGAATCGACAGCTCGGTGATCACCAGCCTCGCCGCCACGCGTGCGCCGCTGCTCGCCGTCACGTACACCGATGACCGCATGGGCGAGCAGGACGACATGCGGTACGCGGAGCGGACCGCGGCCAGCAACTCGGCCATAACTCATGCCTGGGTGCATGGCAGCCGCGCGTCGGTCCAGCACTTCGACGCCGAACGCTCAGGCGAAGTCCCGGTATTGGCGCGGGCTGGCCCAGAAGCTGGCGAGGAAGGTCTTCCAGGGGAAGGGCTCCGTCCTGCGGGGCGGTGGCGGCCGTGCCCGCGATGACCAGGACACCGAAGAGGGCGGAGCCGGGGCCGAGCGCGTCGGTGAACCCGGCGACTGCGGCGATGCCCGCGGTCACACAGGCATGGCGCCGAACGCGCCGATGCCGCTGATAATGCCCAGGGAGGTTGACTTGGAGCCGGGGTCCACGTCCGCCGCCAGGTTGGCGAGGAGGACGGCGCAGACCGCGCCGTAGATCGCCTACAGGGTGACGCTGTTGGCCATCAGCGGCCAGGAGGCGCCGTTCGCTCATGACGCGGACGGCTACTCGGCGTCACCGCCGGCTGCGGGCCAGACCTGTTGACTGGACACGTCCATGCGACGAGCTTGGCTTCCCTCTCCTTTCTGCGCGGGTGTCTTTGAGACGGGGAGCGGAAAACGCAGTGCGCCGAAGGCGCTGGCGGGGACGGTGGGGTGGTGCGGCGCGATGGCGGGGACCGGTTGGTATCCCTTTGCCTGGGCGGGACGCGGGTCGGTGTCGTTCTTGTTGGGCCACATGGACATAGCGCGTTCGGCTTGTGCGGTGATTGTCAGTGAGGGGTTGACGCCGAGGTTGGCTGAGATGGCTGAGCCGTCCACGACGTGGATGCCGGGGTGGCCGTACAGGCGGTGGTAGGGGTCGATGACGCCGTGCTCGGCGTCATCGCCGATGGGGCAGCCTCCGAGGAAGTGGGCGGTCATCGGCATCCGTAGTAGGTCGCCTGCATTGGTGCCGGCGAAGCCGCCGATCTCGGCGGCGAGGATCCGTGCGGCCTGGTCTCCCTCGGGGATGTGCTCGGGGTTGGGGGTGCCGTGACCCTGCTTGGCTGTGAGCTTGCCCTTGCCGAGGCCGCTGGGCTTGCGGAAGGTGATCAGTGAGTTGTCCAGTGACTGCATCACCAGGCCGATGATGGTCCGTTCGGACCAGCGGCGTTTGGAGAGGCTCCGTATTGCCAGGGTGGGGTGTCGTACGACGGTGCGGAGGTAGGAGAGCAGGTTCGAGCGGCGGCGCGGGAACTGCAGGATGGTCAGCAGGCCCATCGCGTTGGACCCCTTCCCGTACCGCACTGGCTCGATGTGGGTGAAGTTGTTGGGGTGGATCGAGGACGTGATCGCTACGCCCTGGGTGAAGTCGGGGCGGGCCTGGCCCGTGCGCCGGCGGTAGTGGCGGCCGATGGTGGTGGCTCCTACCAGTGCCTCGGAGTTGGTGCGGGTCAGCGAGCCCAGTTTCGGGGAGATGCGGGGGAGGCGGCCGGTGTCGTGCAGGGTGTGCAGCAGTGTCTGGGTGCCGTAGGTGCCGGCTGCAAGGACTACCTGGCGGGCACGCCAGACCGTGTGCGGGGGCCTGCGCGTGCGGCCGGTGGGCACGGTGGTGACCGCGAAGCCTCCGTCGGCGTCTTCGGTGAGGTCGACGACGGTCGTGAGGGGGTGTATTTCGGCGCCGGCTTGTTCGGCGAGGTAGAGGTAGTTTTCAGTGAGCATGTTCTTGGCGCCGTGCCGGCACCCGGTCATGCATTCGCCGCACTGGGTACAGGCTCGGCGGGAGGGACCGGCGCCTCCGAAGTAAGGGTCGGGAACCTGGGTGCCGGGGGCGGTCCTGGTGGTGCCGTCGGCGTCCCTGCCGTCGCCGAAGAAGACGCCGACCGGGGTGGGATGGAAGGTATTGCCGCACCCCATGGCCTCGGCTGTGGCCTTGAGATGGGTGTCGGCAGGGGTGACAGTGGGATTGAGCCGGACGCCGAGCATGCGCCGGGCCTGGTCGTAGAAGGGGGCAAGCTCCGTGTGCCAGTCGGTGATGTGCCCCCACTGCCGGTCTTCGAAGAAGGCTTTCGGGGGGATATAGAGGGTATTGGCGTAGTTGAGTGAGCCGCCGCCGACTCCCGCGCCGGCCAGGACCAGGACGTTCTTGAGCAGGTGGATGCGCTGGATGCCGTACAGGCCCAGGGCCGGAGCCCACAGAAACCTGCGCAGGTCCCAGGAGCTCTTGGGCAGCTGGTCGGCGGTGTAGCGGCGGCCCGCTTCCAGCACGCCCACCCTGTAGCCCTTCTCGGCTAGCCGCAGAGCGGCGACTGAACCGCCGAATCCCGAACCGACCACCAGCACGTCATAGGTGAATGTGTCGTTGTCCGCCATGTGCGGCAGCTCCTTGAAACGAGTGGAGAGAGCAAAACGAAGTCGGTTACCGGAACCGAAATGCCTTGAGTGTCTTGAGCCCGGTGGTGAGGACGGCGGCGAACTTCTCATCGTCCAGTCCGTGCGGGGGCGCGATGGGCAGTAGCCGCTGGGTGGCGATAGTCTGCGCCTCGGTGAAGCGCAGCAGACCCTCGGCGCCGTGTCGGCGGCCGAGACCGGAGTCCCCCATGCCGCCCATCGGGGAGTCGAGGGAGCCGTAGGCAGCCGCGTAGGCGTCGTTGATGTTGACTGTGCCTGTCCGCAGCCGGGCGGCTAGAACACGGCCGTGCCGGGTGTTCCGTGTCCAGACACTGGAATTGAGGCCGTAGGCTGTGGCGTTGGCGGCAGTGACCGCCTCGTCCTCGGTGTCGAAGCGGTACACGCAGACAACCGGGCCGAACGTTTCCTCGGCGTACACCGCCATGGCAGGGGTGACGCTGTCGAGCACTGTCGGTTCGTAGAAGAAGGGACCGATGTCGGGGCGTGCCCGGCCGCCGGTGAGCACCCTGGCGCCAGTCTGCACGGCGCCGTTGACGTGCCGGGCGACGGTCTCCAGCTGGCGCTCGGAGACCAGCGACCCCATGTCTGCCCCGTAGGCGAGGCCGCCGCCGAGCCTCAACTCCTTGGTCCTGGCGATGAACCGGGTGAGGAAGGCGTCTGCCACGCGTCGCTGGACCAGGAGCCGTTCGGTGGAGATGCACAGTTGACCAGCGGAGGAGAAGCAGGCCCGCACGGCGCCCTCGACAGCGCGGTCGAGCGCTGCGTCAGCCAGGACGATCATGGCGTTCTTTCCGCCGAGTTCCAGGCTCGAGCCGACCAGGCGCCCGGCGGTCTGCCGCGCAACCTGGCGGCCGGTACCGGTGGAACCGGTGAAGGAGACATAGTCGGCGTGCTCTATGACAGCGGAGCCGATTATCGGGCCGTCGCCGACCACGATCTGCCACAGGTCGGCGGGCATCCCCGCCTCCACCAGCACGTCACGGGCCCACAGGGCGGTCAGGGCGGTCTGTGTGTCGGGCTTGTGGACCATCGCGTTGCCAGCTGCGAAGGCGGGCAGAGCATCACCAACCGCAAGCTCCAGTGGATAGTTCCACGGCGAGATATGGCCGATCACGCCCTTGGGGCGCCGAGCCTCGATCGTGTGGGTCAGAAGCGGGAACGCGCCCGCCCGCCGACGGTTACGCAGGTAGGAGGAGGCGGTGCGACCGTAGTACCGGGCGGCGGACGCCACCGCCATAATCTCCTCGAAGGCATGCAGCCGGGCCTTCCCGGTCTCCGCCTGGATCAGGTCGAGTACCTCACTCTGCCTGCTGAGCAGGAGGTCGTGGAAGCGCAGCAGGACGGCTGCGCGGTGGCGGACAGGAACCGAAGCCCATGCCTGCTGGGCGCTGCGGGCGCTGCTGTAGGCGCTCTCCACGTCGGCGGGGCTGGACTGCGGCAGCCTCGCCAGACGTTCCCCGCTCAGTGGCGTGATGGAGTGGGCGAGTCCGGCATCGCCGCGGGCCGTGACGGACGCGGCCAGGCGGGACACGACGGAGGGGATGGCCGTGGAGGCAAGGGGACGGCAGACGTCCGGGGCAGCCGGGTTCCCACCGCTGGGTGAGGGCTGCATCTGCGCTGTGGTGGATCCGTCCATCAGGGGCAGGCTCCTCGGTCGGTTTCGGCCGTGAGCAGGCCGTCATCACGGCTGTGTTCGGCGACCAGCCTGCGCAGTGCGCGGAAGTCAACGGGCCTGCCTGCGGCGATACCGCCGATCAGCCGTCCGCTTCGGTATGCCGCGGCGGCGAAGTCGAAATCGGTGAGGCCACCTTGCACGATCAGCTCGTCAGCCTGCGCGGGATGCCCGCAGATCTGCAGGTTGACTCCGTACTGGTTGGTCCAGCCCCAGGGCACGGCATCGTAGGGCCTGTGGTTGCCGGGGAGCATGTTCACGGCGACGGCCGCGCCGTGTTCTTGGGCGTGGTTCCACTGCTCGATCCGCACCCGCTGCCGGAGGATGGCATCGGGATGGCAGGCAACGTCGCCGGCCGCGTAGATGTGCGGTGCGCTCGTGGTGCCGTACGCGTCGACGACGATTCCGTCCGCCAAGTCGAGGCCGGCTTGCCGGGCGAGGGTGGTCTCCGGGGTCATACCCACGGCGACCAGAACCGTCTGGGCTTCCCAGAGGGTGCCCTCGTGGTCGGTCGCCACGAGCGTGTCCCCATGCCGGTCGAGGCGCTCGAGCCTCACATCAGTGTGGATGCGGACGCCATGGGCTCGATGCAGCTCCATCACCTCCTGCCGCAGGCGGGCGGGCAGCACCCGCCCCAGGGGCTGGAGGGAGCTCTCCAGGACTGTGACCTGACAGCCCATCGCCCGTGCCGTGGCCGCCACCTCCAGTCCCACCAGCCCCGCGCCGACGACGAGCAGCGGGCCGCCGGGCTGAAGGTCCGCACGCAGGGCGGCGACGTCGCCCAGGGTCCGCAGCGTGTGCACATGGTCGAGGCCCACTGCTTGGGGCAGGGTGCGGGCACGGCCGCCAGTGGCCAGAAGCAGTCGGTCATAGGGGAGCTGGGAGCCGTCAGCCAGCCGCAAGGCGTCAGCGTCCAGGCCGGTGACCTTCGTACCGGTGAGCAGTTCAATGTCCTGCTCGGCCCACGTGGATGTCGGCTTGAGCCGGGCAGCTTCTGGACGCGCCGAGTGCCGGAGCATGTTCTTGGACAGCGGAGGACGCTGGTAGGGCTCCTCGGGCTCATCACCAATCAGAACGATCCGGCCGCCGAAGCCTTCCTTGCGGAGCGTGAGCGCGGCGGTGGTACCGGCCACTCCGGTGCCGACGATGGCGATGGTCCGGGGCAGAATCTCAGACACGGCTGACCTCGACCATCTGGAAGTCGGTCTTTGCCGCCCCGCAATCGGGGCAGGACCAGTCGTCGGGGATGTCCCCCCAACGGGTGCCGGGCGCGATCCCCTCATCCGGCCAGCCCTGTTCCTCGTCGTAGGTGAAGCCGCATACAAGACACTGCCACTTCTTCATGCCGCGCTCTCCTCGAAGTCGATCTTTTCGCGCACCCCGCAGTCGGGGCAGCACCAGTCGTCGGGAACCTGGCTCCAGTCGGTGCCTACCGGGAAGCCTTCGCGGGGCTCCCCGGTACGCTCGTCGAAGACGTAGGAGCAGACCGGGCACCGGTACCGGCTCATGCAGCGGCCCCATACCGGGCCAGGACCGTGGAGCGCTTGGCGGGCTGGATGTTGGCCATGGTGACGTCGCCGCCGTAGTGGGAGAGGAGGCGGTCGTCCATGACGCGCCGCCACAGGGGCGGCACATAGGCGAGGATGATCATGCCGGCGTAGCCGGTGGGCATCTCCGGGGCCTGGTCGAAGTGGCGCAGTGCCTGGTAGCGGCGGGTAGGGTTGGCGTGGTGATCGCTATGCCGCTGCAGGTGGTAGAGGAGCACATTGGAGGTGACATTGTCGCTGTTCCAGCTGTGCCGGGGCTCGCACCGCTCATAGCGGCCACTGGCCGTGCGCTGCCGCAGCAGGCCGTAATGCTCGATGTAGTTGACCACCTCCAGGAGGCAGAAGCCGAAGACGGCCTGCAGGAGCAGGTAGGGCAGAACACCCGGGCCGAAAGCGGCCACCAGCGCGCCGAACAGCACCAGAGACATCACCCAGGCGTTGATCACATCGTTGCGTAGGGACCACACCCGCTTGTTCCCCCGTCGCAGGCGGGTCTTCTCCAGCTCCCATCCGGACTGCAGGCTGCCGAGGACTGTACGGGGCAGGAACCGGTAGAAACTCTCGCCCAGGCGTGCGCTGGCGGGATCCTCAGGGGTAGCGACCCGCACATGGTGACCTCGGTTGTGCTCGATGAAGAAGTGCCCATAGAGGGTCTGGGCCAGCGCGATCTTGGACAGCCAGCGCTCCACCGACTCCTTCTTGTGGCCCAGTTCGTGCGCGGTGTTGATGGCGATGCCAGCCACCACGCCGATGGAGAAGGTCAGCCCCAGCTTGTCCACCACTGACAGGCCCCCGTGGGCGAGGAGCCAGCTCCCGGTGACCAGGCCGGCGTACTGCAGCGGCAGATACAAGAACGTGCACCAGCGGTAGTAGCGGTCCTGCTCCAGCCAGGCCACCGCACTCAGGGGCGGGTTGGCCGAGTCCTTGCCTGCTGTCAGATCCACGATCGGGATGATCCCGTACAGCACGATCGGCCCGGTCCACCAGAACACACCCAGCCCCGTGGCTGCTACCAGACCCCACGCGACAAAGGGGAAGAGGGGCACCAGCAGACCCAGCAGCCATAGGTACCGCTTCGGGTCCCTCCAGGTCATTTCGGAAACGCTTCCCGCATCCACTGCCATCGAACATCACCCTTCGGGTTCTCGCACCGACGTTCGCCGGTGAAGTGTCCATCAGTAAGACATTCTGTTGCCAGTGTGTCAACGGATTGGGCAAAGCGGCCTTCACGGGTAAGGTGGAGGTGTCATGAAGACATTTCGCGCGGCCGTCCGCTCTCTGCTCCGTGAGCAGGTGCTCGACGCGGCATACGAACAGGTCGCCGCCTTCGGTTGGGACAAGATCCGGCTGGCGGTGATCGCCCGCAACGCGGGAGTCAGCCGGCAAGCGGTCTACAACGAGTTCGGATCCAAGGATGCGATCGGCCTCGCCCTGGTCGAACGGGAGGCCGAGCGCTTCCTCGTCGGCATACAGGAACAGCTCGACGCGCACCGCGACGATCTGGACAGAGCCATTGCTGCTGGGGTCGACTTCACCCTCCGGGAGGCTGCCGACAATCCGCTGATCAAGGCCATCCTCACCGCTTCCCGCGGCGGCGAGGACACCCTCCTCGCCTACCTGACCACCCGCCCCGAACCCGTCTTCAACACCGCCATCGCGATGCTCGACGCCTACGTGGCGGATGCCTGGCCCGACATCGATCCGGAATCGCGGAACCTGGCAGTAGAAGCCGTGGTGCGGCTCACCGTCAGTCACATGGTCCAGCCCACTTCGCCCCACGACGAAACGGCTCAGCGCATCGCCGACATCGTCACACGGACCGCACGCCCCTGCCTCCCGGCGCCGCGCCAGCCGGACCGCGGTCCGAAGCCCACCGGAAGCTGAACGAGAGCACAGCATCGGCCGGTTCGCGCCGGTCCCTCGCTCTCAGTAGCCGCAGCGACAGAACGGGGTGCTGGGCATGGCCCGGTGGCATCAACGACCAGGCGGTCCTGCCGCAGGTCAAGGACGACATACGCGGCTGCAAGCCCGGACGTATGATCACCGCGGTCGGCCACGATCCCTCCTCCGCGGACAACCTCCCCTGCCTTCCCTTCCGGCCGTATCTCGGCGGGCCCCTTACTACCGGCTGGAGAACGAGGGCGGCTTCGAGATCGGCCTCGACGAGATCGAGCCGCTGATCGGCCATCGCTGCGACGTGTTCGACTTCATGGTGAACGTGACGACCACGATCGGCCGGGCCTGCAATGACGGCAACAAGTTCCGAGCGGTGAGCGTCGGGGCGGAGGCCGGCACACCGCCGCCGTCCCGGAGACGAGAGGGGCGAACGGTGACTGACTCGGACGCGGCGGGCGGCCCTCTGGAAGAGGAAGAGACGGGCAACGTGATCTACCGGGACGACGAGTTCCTGGTCCGCGTGGAGGAGGTCACACCGTTCTGGCGCTGGCTGATCTTCCGCGCCGGCCGGATGGTCCAGGAGGGCGTGTCCATCAGCGAACGATCCGCCCGTGACGCCGCCCTGACGGTGGCCGCGTACCTGCGCGGCCGGTGAGCGCACCGCGGGGCCCTGGAGCGACGAGCGCGTCCGGTCCTGTTCCGCCCCGGGGGGCGTTCCGCAGGGTACCGGAAGCCGGAAGGAACCAGGATGCCCGCTGAAGGGATTGAGTCGGCCCGAAGGCGACTCCCGACACCGACAAGGGGATCGGATGAGCTACACCGTGAAGCTCCTGTTCGAGGACGATCACGAAGTGACGATCTCGTGCCGGCCTGACGAGGACATCATCACCTCGGCCCTGCGCCAGGGGCTCATCCTGATGAGCGAGTGCCGCGAGGGGGCGTGCTCGACGTGCAAGTCCTTCCTGGCGGACGGCGAGTACGACGAACTGCTGCCGTACTCCGTCTATGCTCTCTCCCCCGGTGAGCAGGAGGACGGCTACGTGCTGTGCTGCGGGCTGCAGCCGCGCAGCGACATGGAGATCGAGCTGGACTATCCCTTTTCCATGTCCACCAGTTCGAGGAGTCCGAGCGCCGGGGCGTCGTCGAGGACGCCGCGATGGTTTCCGACACGGTGGCCCGGCTGGTGGTCCGCCTGGTGGACGGCAGGGACCGGGAACCGTTCGGCTACCTGCCCGGTCAGTTCGTGCGGCTGGACCTGGGCAACGGGGTCAGCCGTGATTTCTCCATGGCCGACCTGCCGGGCGAGAACCGTCCGCTGGAGTTCTTCATCCGCGTCTACCCCGACGGGAAGTTCTCCGGACACATCGGCAGCCATGCCTACCCGGGCGAGGAACTGAAGGAGCTCCAGAAGCGGCTGCCCGCACTGAGCGTGTACAGCACGGTCGTCCACCCCGACCCCGCGTGGACCGGGGAGGTCGGGCTGGTGACCGACGTCGCCGAGCGGGTCCTCGAACAGCCCGGGCGGTTCGAGTACTACTGCGGCCCGCCGGCCATGATCGGGGCCACCACCCGGCTGCTGGAGAGGCTGGGCGTGCCGCGCGAGCAGATGCACCACGAGGACTTCGTACCGAGCGAGAGGGAGAACGATGGCTCCGCCGGTCACAGACCAACGACTACGTCCGGGCCGAGATGCTGCTGAGTGAGCGGCTGATGAAGGTCCGCACACTGGGCTGGTACGACAAGCCGCTCGTCGAGGATCTGCGTGCCGGGCGGGGAGTGATCGTCCACACCGCGCCCGCCGGGGCGTGACACCGAGTGCCGCTCCGTGGCGAGTACGGAGCGGCGAACCTATAGAGGAGGGTGAGGTCGTGCCGAAGTTCGGCATGGAGCGCGGCATTCCGGGCGCGGGCAAGTGGTCCGAGACCGACGTGGCGGAAGTCAGCGCCAAGTCCAACGAGGTCCTCGACGGGATGCCCGACGTGCGGTGGCAGGAGAGCTACGTGTCCGACGACAAGCTCTACTGCGTCTACGTGGCCCCTGACGCGGAGAGCGTACGCGAGCACGCCCGCCGCGGCGGGTGCCCCGCGGACAGTGTCTGGGAGGTCCGCCGTGTGATCGACCCGACCGGCGGCGGACGCTGATCCGGCAGTCCACCGGCGTGCCCTGCGCAGGCGTTCCGCCGCCACGTGCCACGTTGACCGAGGGATGGTCCCTTGACGGGGTGCGCTGTCCGGCAGGCCTGCCGATCAGCTCACGACCAGTGTGATCGTCTCTGCCGTGCAGACGGGGCGGTCGGTGTCCTGTGCCTCGACCGTCCAGCCGAAGACGATCCGAACGCCGGCCGGCACATCGTGCAGGCTCTTGATGGTTGCCGTGGCCCGCACCTTCGTCCCCACCCGGACCGGGGCGGGAAAGCGGACCTTGTTCAACCCGTAGTTCAGTCGCGCCGCACCGGTCCGGATCGCGTAGAGGCGGGAGGCGAAGCCGGGAAGCATGGACAGTGTCAGGTGGCCGTGGACGATCGTGCCGCCGAGGGACGAAGCGGCTGCGCGTTCGGGGTCGACGTGGATCCACTGGTGGTCTCCGGTCACGTCGGCGAACCTGTCGACGGTCTGCTGACTGATCTCCACCCAGTCGGTGGGACCGAACTGCTCACCGACCGCAGCCTTCAGATCCTGGACGCAGGTGAACACCCGCTGCGACATCAGACGACTCGCTCGAAGACAGCCGCGAGGCCCTGGCCTCCGCCGATGCACATGGTTTCAAGGCCGTAGCGGGCCTCGCGACGGTGCAGCTCCCGCGCGAGCGCCCCCAGCATGCGCACTCCGGTGGCGCCGACGGGATGGCCCAGGGAAATGCCGGAGCCATGCACGTTGGTGCGCTGATGGTCCTCTTCGGTGAACTTCCACTCGCGCATCACCGCCAGCGCCTGGACCGCGAACGCCTCGTTGAGTTCGATCACGTCGATGTCGGCGAGCCGCAACCCGGCGCGCTGGAGGGCGGTCCGTGTGGCCGGCACCGGGCCGATGCCCATCACCTCGGGGGGGACGCCGGCAACCGCCCAGCTCACCAGCCGGACCAGTGGGCGCAGGCCGTGCTCCTCGGCCACCTGCCGGGTAGTGACCAGGCACATCGCAGCGGCGTCGTTCTGGCCGCTGGCGTTGCCGGCGGTCACCGTGGCGTCCGGGTCGGAGGAGGCCAGAATCGGGCGGAGAGCGGCCATCGTCTCCATCGAGGTGTCCGGCCGTGGGTGCTCATCGATGTCGACCACCGTGTCGCCCTTCCGGCCGGGCACGGTGACGGGGATGATCTCCTCGGCGAAGAGGCCCGCCCGCTGCGCTGCGACGGCGCGGTGGTGTGAGTTCACGGCGAGGCGGTCCTGTTCCTCGCGTGAGATGGCGTAGTCCCGCCGGAGGTTCTCCGCGGTTTCGAGCATGCCACCCCGCAGCGGGTGGTTGCGGCCCCCGGCGGTGGTGCGTGCCCTGATCAGCGCGTCGTGCATCCTCACGCCGGTGCGGGCTCCACCCCAGCGGATGTCAGTGGAGTAGAAGGCGGCGTTGCTCATGCTCTCGGTGCCGCCGGCCACGACGACATCGTGGGCGCCGGTCTGCACTTGCATCACGGCGTTGATGACGGCCTGCAGGCCGGAACCACAGCGACGGTCGACGTGCTGGCCCGCAACGGTGACCGGCAGTGCGGAGTCCAGGGCGACGACGCGTCCGATCGCAGGTGCCTCACTGGTCGCGTTGCAGTGGCCGAGGATCACGTCGCCGATCCGGTCGGGGTCGACACCGGTCCTCTCCAGCAGGCCGCGCAGGGCGGCGACGCCGAGGTCGACGGCGCTGATGTCCTTGAACGCGCCGCCGTAGCGGCCGATGGGGGTGCGGACAGGTTCGCAGACGACGACATCACGCATGGGCTGCGCCTTTCGGGAGACGAGGTACGAAGCCGACGGACAAGTGCGTCAGCAGGGTGCCGTCGCCACCCCGCAGGGTGGCCTCGGCCGAGTCGGAGGCGATTGTGACGGAGACGTGCCCCTCACTGCCGCAGAACAGCGGGGCGTTGTTGCGGTGGCGGAGGCTGGCGGCCGTACGGTCGGGTGCGGTGAGGCGGAGGGCTTCGGCGAGCACCAGGGTCGACAGGGGGCCGTGCACCACGAGGCCGGGGTATCCCTCCACCCTGGTGGCATAGGGCCAGTCGTAGTGGATGCGGTGGGCGTTTGCGGTGGCCGCGCTGAACCGCATCAGCAATGTGGGGTCGGTCACGAATGTCCAACCTTCCCCCTTGCGTACGAGCGGGGGGCCGACCAGTGGCCTGGCGGCCGGAGGCACGGGATCGGGCAGTGTCGCTGGGTCCGGGACCGTGGCGGGGGGCCGGTAGAGGATGTCCTGCCGCTCTCTGAGGAGTACCGGCCCGCGAGGCTCGCTGAGCGTGGTGGAGACGCGGACGATGGCGAACCGGCCGCTGCGTCCGACCTTCTCCTCGACGGAGTCCACCACCGACTCCCGCACCACGTCGGCTCCGACACGAAGGGTGCCGTAGAAGAGGGTCTCGCCCCCGGCGAACATCCGTCGGGGCAGGCCGTTCAGCCGGGGGAGGAAGTCGCCGGGGCGCGGATGCCCGTCCGGACCCAGCACCGAGGACGCGGGCCAGCGGGGCAAGGCCACCCACTGCCACATCGGCGGGAGTGGGTCGCCGGTGGCGACGGTGGGTGCGCCGGTGTCCAGTAGCGCCTGCAGGGCGGTCACGGGCGCCGGATCCAGGGTCTCGACGGAGGTCATGGGCCGCGGCATCCACGCGCCGGTCTCTGACCGCCTGGCCGTCCCACTGGCCTGACGGTTCACATGAACCGCCCCCCGGTGACCTCCGCGACCGTGCCGGTCATGTAGGACGACAGCCCGGAGGCGTAGAAGAGCGCCACGGAAGCGACTTCGGAGGGCTCACCGGCCCGGCCCATCGGAATCTCGGCCATCTTCTGGTCCCAGGCCGTCTGCGGCATCGCCTCGGTCATCGCCGTGCGGATCAGTCCGGGCTGGATCGCGTTGACCCGCACTCCGTGGTGAGCCAACTCCTTGGCGGCGGCCTTGGTGAGGCCGACGATGCCTGCCTTCGCGGCGGAGTAGTTGGTCTGGCCTGCCATGCCCACCTTG
The DNA here is from genome assembly GCF_009916105.1 of Streptomyces sp. GC420. Lineage (GTDB taxonomy): Bacteria > Actinomycetota > Actinomycetes > Streptomycetales > Streptomycetaceae > Streptomyces. The sequence goes on from NZ_JAAAXQ010000002.1 coordinate 17,715, forward strand.
CCGGACAAGGAGGAGATGTTCACGATCGCGCCGGACTTCTGCTCGCGCATGCGCAGCGCCGCGAGCCGCGTGCCGTTCCAGCACCCCTTGAGATGCACGGCGATCACCTGGTCGAACTCTTCCTCGGTCATCGTCCGCATGGTCGCGTCCCGTGTGATGCCGGCGTTGTTGACCACCACATCCAGCGATCCGAAGGACGTCACAGCGGTCTCGATCACTCGCCGGACGTCATCGGCCTTCGCAACGTCGCAGGCGACCCCGACTGCCGCATCGGGCCCGATGTCCTTCGCCGCCGCGTCGGCCGCCGCACCGTCGAGGTCCGCGATCACTACGCGTGCCCCCTCCGTCACGAACGCCTTCGCGATTGCGAGGCCGATGCCCTGCGCGCCACCGGTGATGACCGCGGTCTTCATCTCAAGAAGGCCCATCAGATGCTCCTGTTCCTGTCATGTGTCACGAGTCGGGCGCCGCGATCACCGTGCGCCGCCATGCTCCGGTGCCCTCGCCGGCGAGATCCCGTGGAACGTAGTGACGGTAGGGCTCGGCTCGGCTTCGTCCCGCCGGAAGCCGTCGGACCTCCGGGAACCCGGGCGGCGTCCGAGGCGACGCTCCTCGTGGAGGCAGCGCACCCCGGTGAGATGTCCGCCAGCCCCTTGGTCTCGCGCACGCTGTGCCGCAGGTCGTCCCACGCCTCATCCGGCTGCCTCACGAGGAGCGGGGCGGCGTACCACGCCCAGGGCGACCAACTCGTCGAACTCGGCGGTGGACAAGCCCCCTTCCTCGGTCAGGACCTGTCGTGTGTGCTGGCCGACGGCAGGCGCCGGGGCCGCTCTGCCGCGACGGCCGTCCAGGGTGACGGGTGATCCGGGGACAAGCAGTGGACCGATACCGGGCTGGTCCGCGGTCTCGAAGAGCGGGTGTTCGCGCAGCAGGCTGGCGTCGTCGGCGACGAGGTCGGCAAAGCCGCGGTACGGCGACCAGAGCAACCGGGTCGTCGCCAGCACCTCCCGCACCTGGTCGGCGTCATGCCGGGCGAACCACTCGGCGACGAGACCGGCCAGCACCCGCCGGTGCCGGTAGCGGTCGCCCTCGTCGGCGAAGTCCGCGCCCAGCGCCTTCCCGAGCGCGTCCACGGTCGCGCTCAGCCCTGTGACCTGGAGGAGATCGGCCCACTGCCGCGGCGTCAGCGCCACCAGCATGAACCGTTGCCCGTCGGCCGTGACGAAGTCGGTGCCGAAGGTTCCGTAGACGAAGTTGCCGTCGGCCCTGCGCTCTTCCTCGGGCCGGAGCTGCGCCTGGGCGAGGTGACCGAGCTGACCGGCGGTGGCCAGGGCGACGTCCTCGAGCGCCACCCGAACCTCCGCGCCACGCCCGGTTGCGCGCCGCCTCAGCTCCGCAGCGAGGAGCCCGGTGGCCAGATAGAGTCCGGCAGCCAGGTCCCAGGCCGGGAGCACATGGTTGACAGGGGCACCGTGCCCCTCCGGCCCGGTGATCAACGGGAACCCGGTGCCGGCCTGGACGGTGTAGTCGACGGCGGTGCCGCCGTCGTACCGCCCCATGAGCTGTACGCGGATCACGTCGGCGCGGCGGCTGCTCAGGGAGCGGTAGGTCAGTTCGTCCCATCGCCCGACGTTGGTGACGAGTATGCCGCCGGCGGGGCCTCCGCCGACGACGAGCTCGGCAACCAGCCGCCTGCCGCGTGGGTCGGCCAGGTCGACCTCCACGGCGCGCTTTCCGGGGTTGAGCCCGTTCCAGTACAGGCTGGCCCCATCGGCTGTGAGGGGCCAGCGAGTACGGTCCGGTCCGCCCCCCAAGGGCTCGACGCGGATCACATCCGCGCCGAGTTGAGCCAGCGTGAGACCGCAGAGAGGCGTGGCGACGAAGCTCGAGACCTCCACGACGCGCAGGCCCGACAAGGGCCCGGGCCGGTGTGCCTCGTACCGATCACCGGCACTCGCCGAGGAGCCGTGCAGAGCGTCGGCACGGGAGACCGTTGTGTGGCGGGCGTCCGTCATCGCGACCAGAGCCTCACTGTGTCGATGCCCTCACCCAGAACCCGAGGCAGCTCCTCGTCGGTCCGACGGGGAGTCCCACAGGCACGGTCGGCGGCTGAGGTACGCAGGTCTGTCCCACCGCGGGGGGTGCCGGTCCTTCGGATGGGCCGGCTGAGTCCGGGCAGGTCGCCACCGGTGTGGCAGCGCAGCGGGAGGTACAGCCGACGTGCTGCACCGGCGGGACAGTGGTGACCCGTGCCCCCGGCGGCACAGGGACCGGCCACCGATCCGTGGTCGGTGCCGGAGTCAGGCCCGGTGGCGACAGTCCCGCCGCCTGCTCGCAGGCCGGGTCTGGCGGCGTCCGACGCGCGCGACCGCAAGGCGGATGACTGCCCTTGTACTGGCTGCACGGGGGGGACCCCGATGCCAGGTCCTCCCTCGGCCTGAGTGAAGCCGAAGGAGGTGAAGTGTCTACCGGGCGTCACGCGACAGGCAGGACGCTCGCAGCAGGCCCTGGTCATGCGGGCTCCCTTGCTGGGGCTGGGTTGATCACACCTTCAGCCTGCATGCTGGGGGCGCCGCATCTCCAATACTTCTTTGACGGCACACTGATGCGCCAGGAGCATTAATAATCGATGACAGATATCTTCCGCGACGTTAAAGGCGTCAACGTGCGGATGTCGGGACGACGCAGGATCAGCGCGCGCCTTCCGGGAGGAAGGGCGTGGGGAGCGCCTCCTCGGATGCGCGCAGCACTGCCCGCAGGGCCGGGTTGGGGTCGCCCTTGCGCCAGGCGAGCCGGGAGTACGTGGGGGTACGGCCTTCCTCCAGCGGGACCACGGTGATGCCGGCCTGGACGACGTTTCCGACCGCGACGTCGACCGAGAAGGTGATCCCGACCCCGGCCGCCACGAGCGCCATCGCGGTCCACGAGTCCGGCGCGGTCTGGACGATGTCCGGGGTGAAGTCCGCGTCGTGGGCGGCGCGGATGAACGCGTCGCGCACACTGGAACCCGGATCCGCGGGCAACGCGACGAACTGTTCGTCGCGGCAGTCGGCCAGACTCACCGGCTCCCGCCCCGCGAGGCGGTGTCCGTTGGGGACGACCAGTACGTAGTGCTCGACGGTGACGATCCGGTGGGCGATTCCCGCCGGCTCCACGGTCCAGCGTACGATGGCGAGATCGAGCGTGCCGTCGATGACCATACGCAGTCCCTCGTGAGCATAGGTAGTGCTGCGCAGACTCAGTTCGATACCCGGGTGGCGCTCTCGGACGAGCCGCCCGAGCCGGCCCACCAACAGGTGCGACGAAGGGCCGGCAAACCCCATGCGCACCCGGCCGGTTTCTCCGCGGCCGGCCGCCCGCACCGCGCGGCGTGCGATCAGACAGCCCTCGAGTACCTGCCGGGCCGGGTCGAGAAGGGCCTCGCCTGCACCGGTGAGGTGCACACTGCGGGTGGTCCGCGCGAAGAGGGGTGCTCCCAGCTCGCGCTCCAGCTGCTTGATGGTGCGACTCAGTGCCGGCTGGGCGATATGGAGCCGATCGGCGGCGCGACCGAAGTGAAGCTCCTCGGCGACGGCCAGGAACGCCTCAAGCTGGTGCAGTTCCACGAGATCTCACTCATCGCAATCTTGTTAATAATCATCGGCGCATTAAGTATTGGACGCGCAATAGACGGTTCGCAATCCTTGCAGCCATGACCAACGCGCTCCTTCCCCTTGACGGCATCACCGTGGTCACGCTGGAACAGGCAGTGGCCGCGCCCCTCGCGACCCGTCACCTTGCCGACCTCGGAGCCCGGGTGATCAAGGTCGAGCGGGTCGGAGAGGGTGACTTCGCTCGCAACTACGACCATGAGGTCCACGGATTGGCCTCACACTTCGTGTGGCTCAACCGCGGCAAGGAATCGGTGGCGCTCGACCTCAAGTCGCCCGAGGGTTCCGAACTCGTCCGCCGCCTCGTCGCTCGGGCCGACGTATTCGTCCAGAACGCCGCTCCTGGGGCGGCCGAACGGCTGGGCCTCGGGGGTGAGGAGCTGGTCGCACGGCACCCGCGGCTGGTGGTCGCCGGGATCTCCGGATACGGCACGGGCGGCCCGCTGCGCGACCGCAAGGCCTACGACATGCTGATCCAGGCGGAGACGGGCCTGATCTCGGTCACGGGCACCCCGGAGACCGCCACCAAGACCGGGATCCCCAGTGCCGACATCGCCGCAGGGCTCTACGCGTGCCAGGCGGTCCTGGCCGCGCTGTTGCGTCGGGAGCGGACCGGGCGAGGCGGGGTGGTCGACATCTCGATGTTCGACGCCACCGTGGAATGGCTCGGCCACCCGATGTACATCCAGCTGTACGGCGGCCGGCAGATCCCGCGGATGGGGCTGAGCCACGCCTCGATCGCGCCGTACGACGCATATCCGACCGCCGACGGCCAGATCCTCATCGGTGTGCAGAACGACCGAGGCTGGCAGAGCCTGGTCGGGGACGTGTTCGGGCGGCCGGACCTGGCCGACCACCCGCATCTGGCGACCAACCCGCTCCGGGTGGCTCACCGCGAGGAGTGCGACCGCGTGGTCGCGGAGCAGACCCGCCGCTTCGGCACCGCCGAACTCGAGGCCCGGCTGGCGGCTGCCGGTGTGCCCGCGGCCCAGGTCAACGACATGGCCGGGCTGGTGGCCCATCCTCAGCTGTCGGCTCGGGATCGCTGGCGGCAGGTCGACACGCCGGCCGGACCCATAGCGGGAGTTCTGCCACCCGTGTCCTTCCGCGACGTCGAACTGCCGATGGGCCCTGTCCCCGCTCTCGGCGCTCACACCGACGCGGTGCTCGCCGAGTTGGGCGTGGACGCGGCACGTATCGACCGCCTGGCCGCCGCCGGTGTCGCGGGTCGTCCCGCGCGGGTGCCCGCCACCGCCGAATGAACCACAGACTGGAAGGAACCGCAGCGTGGAACCCGAAGAGTTCACCTCCGTCCTCGATGCCGTCCGTACCTTCGTCCGCAGGGACGTGGTCGCGGCGGAGGAAGAGATCGAGGAAGAGGACCGTATCCCCGGCCGGATCCGGGAGAAGGCGGCCGCCATGGGGCTGTTCGGCTTCGCCATCCCTGAGGAATACGGCGGGCTCGGCTTCTCGATGTCGGAGGAGGTCCGGCTCGTGATGGAGCTGGGATGGACCAGCCCTGCCTTCCGGTCGATGTTCGGCACCAACAACGGCATCGCCGGCCAGGTGCTTGTCAACTGCGGCACCGAGACGCAGAAGAAGAAGTACCTGCCCGGTCTCGCCGGCGGTGACCTCATGGCCTCTTTCGCCCTCACCGAGCCCGAGGCCGGCTCTGACCCCAGCGGCCTGCGGACCCGTGCGGTCCGCCATGGGGACCACTACGTCATCTCCGGGCAGAAGCAGTTCATCACCAACGCGCTTGAAGCGGATCTTCTCATGGTCTTCGCCCGGACCGGTGACGCGGCCCGGGGGATGGACGGCATCTCGGTCCTCATCGTGCCCACCGACACCCCTGGCGTCACCATTGGCCCCAAGAACGCCAAGATGGGGCAACGTGGCGCCGCGACCTCGGAGATCTACTTCGAAGAGGCCCGCGTACCGGCCGAGAACCTCGTCGGAGAGGTCGAGGGGGAGGGGTTTCGAGCCGCGATGCGCTCCCTGGCCAAGGGCCGACTGCACATCGCCGCGCTCACGGTCGGACTGGCGGACCGCCTCATCGACGAGAGCCTGCGCCACGCCACCACCAGCAGCCAGGGTGGCCACAAGCTCACCACGTTCCAGCTTGTCCAGGCCATGCTCGCCGACAGCCAGACCGAGGCATATGCCGGGCGCGCCATGGTGCTTCAGGCCGCGTGCAGCTGGGACGACGGCAGCGACCGGCGACTGGCGCCCTCGTTGTGCAAGCTCTTCTGCACCGAGGCCGTCGGTCGTATCGCGGACCGCGCCGTCCAGATCCACGGCGGTCTGGGTTACATGCGTGGGGTGCCCGTCGAGCGGTTCTACCGCGACGCCCGGCTGTTCCGGCTCTACGAGGGCACCAGCGAGATCCAGCGGCTGATCATCGCCAAGCAGATGGCGAGGAACTTCCCGGTGTAAGCATGTGAAGGGTCGGGCGGCCGCCGATCACCGGCTCGGCGCGCCCGCGAACCCGGCCTGATGTCGGTCAGGCCCTGCTGCCTTGCTGAGCCGACCGACCCCCGAAACTCTGCTGTGGGTGCGCGAGATCTAGCTGCCAGCGGATCCGGCGTCAAGGGTGCCTCGCCCCGATCACGGAGCCACTCCGGACTCCGCCTCCGGCCACCCTCCCGCTGCGAGCGGGACGGGGAGGCCGAGGCCGCCACTGACTGCCGTCGTCCTTCGTCGAGGCGGAGCCGGGCCGGGTGCGAGGGCGGACCACCGTGGACGGCATTGCCGCCGTCGGGACGGCTGCCCGACTGCCGTCGTCGGCGGCCCGTCTCGTCAGGAGCGGTGACGAGCCCCTGCCAGGGTCCCACGACGCCGCGCCCATCTCCCCCGGGTGTCGGCCGGTTGCCGCCCCGCTCGACCGGTCAGCCGCCGGTGATCAAGGGCATCTGATCGTGGCAGTCGAGGTGAAGAGCCTTGATCTTGCGGTACAGCGTGGTCCGCCCTATTCCGAGCAGTACCGCCGCCTTGGAGCGGTTGCCGTCGGCTTCCTGGAGAGCGGCCAGGATGGCCTCGCGTTCGGCCTTTTCGTATCCGGTGAGCTGCCGACCCTGGGCGGCATCGCGGAGCCACAGCGGGAGGTGTTCCAGCTGGATCAGCCAGCCGGGCCTCGCGGCCGCGACATCGGCCATGGCCAGGCGCAGCTCCCGGATGTTGCCGGGCCAGGGGTATGCCATGAGCGCCGCTCGTACGGCAGACGACAGCGTGGTGCCCGCCTTGATGCCTGCCAGGCCGGACAGGATGGCCTGGGCAACGTCGGGAATGTGCTCCTTCATGTGGTAGAGCTCGGGTATGGCCACCGTGATCGCCGTTTGCTTCAGCAGGTCCGCGACGTGCTGTGGCGTCCGCTTGAGGTTGACCGTGAGGATCAGTCGGCCGGGTGCCGGGTCTCGAGGATCCGCGGTGTTGCCGGCGAGGTCGGTCAGGGCCTTGACCTGGTCGACGGAGCCGGCGTCGAGATCCTCCAGATGACGGAGGACGAGATGGCCCCCGCTGGACAGGGTTTGCACGGCATCGGCGAACCACCGGGGGGTGCGTTCGGCGGCGGCGCAGAGGTCGACGACCGTCACAGGATGCTGAGGGCCGAGGGCGGCGATCCCTTGGGACAGACGGAACTTGCCGGTGCCCGGTGCGCCGCCGATGGCGATCGTCCGTGAGGCGTCGAGGGCGTACCGGAGATGCTCGTTGACCGCAGGCACGGGGTGGAGCGATTCGGCCGCATCCGTGCCCCGGCGTGGGGCCCCCCTTCCGAGGCGTACGTCGGGGCGGAACTCGAGCCGGAAGGCATCACCGACGGGGTCGGTGATGCGGTGCGCCACGGCGAGAACGCGCCCGTCCGTCAGATCGAGTTCGATGGTCTGCGGGTCCGTGTCCCAGGACCGGCCGGTCACGGTCGCCCACAGCAGCGGATGGTGTTCCGGCGTGACGAATCGCAGCCCGGCGGGGTTGGCCAGCACCGCGTCGGAGGTCAGGACCACCACTGGCGCCCGGCGCGCCGGGCCTGACCGGGGGGTCAGGGCAGCGAGCAGTGCCCGGTTGCGCCCGCCGTCCAGGTCGGTCATGACCTGTTCGGCCTGCCGGGCGGCATTCGTCGCGAGGGTCAACAACAGCGGGTTGGTGGCCCTGACCGGGCAGGTCAGCGCGATGGAGCCGACCACGCGACCGGTGCCTGGCATCCGGATGGGTGCCCCCGCGCAGGTCAGGGGCCCGAGCAGGTCGTTGTAGTGCTCACCGCCGCGCACCAGGAGCGCGGACTTGTCCTCCAGCACGGTACCGATGGCGTTCGTACCCACGGCGCGCTCGGAGAAGTCGAAGCCCTCGGCCGCACAGGCGTTGTCGAGCTTGCTGCGCTGCGTGACGCTGCCCGCTCGCCGTGACAGGATCCGGCCCTGATGGTCGCTGAGGAAGACCGCGACCCCGAGTCCGTCAAGGTCCGAGCTGAGCCGGTCGAGCACAGGACCGCTCGAGCGGCACAGCAGCTCGGAGCGCCCTTGGGGGTCGAGGTAGCGGAAGGCGACACGGTCGGTGGGCACCGCTTCGCTGGCAGACCGGCGCCAACTGCGCAGGATGACGCTTCGAACCGACCCGGTGGCATCCTCATGGTTCTGCACGCCCTGACGCAGCAACCTGTCGCGCGCTTCGCGCAGCTCTTCCAGATTGGTCGTGGGGAGGTGCTCCATCGCTTCCTCCGACGGCTCAGTTCACCCGGCGACTGTCCGGTCCGCAGACAACACGATCCGCCCGGCGACCTTTCGCTGGACGAGTTGGGCCAGCGAGTCCGCGACGCCGGCTGCGTTCAGCGTACCGCGAATGAGCGGGATACGTGGTAGATTGTTCGTTTTGGCCATGCCGACCAGCTCCTGGAGCTCGGCCAGGGTGCCCACGTAGCTGCCCTGGAGCGTGAGCATCTTCACCGGCAGCAGAGCGGTGGGGATCGTCATCTCTCCGCCGAAGAGTCCGACGTGGACCAGGAGGCCACCCTTCCGGAGTGCGTCGAAGGCATGGATGGCTGTCGATGTCCCGTTGACGAAGTCGATGACGGCTGCGACTGGTTCACCCGCGGCTGCGACGATGTCGGCGGCGAGCGAGGCGGGGTCGGCGAGCACGGTCTTGCCGGCACCCATCTCCAGCGCCAGCTTGAGGTTCCGCTCGGAGAGGTCCACGGCAATGGTGTGCCGATGCCCCCTCGCCTGGAGCATGGCGACGGCGGTCAGTCCGAGCCCGCCGGCGCCGATGACGACGACCGGCTCCTCGGGGTCCACATGGCGCACCTTGTTCACAGCGCTGTACGACGTCAGCCCGGAGCAGGCGAGGGTGGCCGCCCACGCGGGATCGAGCCCACCGATGTCGATCAGGTACTTCTCGTGCGGGACCGAGATGTACTCCGCATAGCCGCCATGGCGCTGCACGCCCAGCATCCGTCCCTTGGTGCAGGCGTTGTCGCGACCGCTGCGGCATGTCGAGCACTCCCCGCATCCTATCCAGGGGAAGACGAGCAGCATCTTCCCGACCAGGTCGGCAGATGCTTCGGGGCCCACGCTCTCGACCACTCCGACGACCTCATGGCCGAGGACCAGGGGATAAGGAACACCCCGGTCCTTGAGCAGCATCATGCCGCGGGTCCCAAGATCGTAGCCGCCCTCGAGCAGGTGGGTGTCGGAATGACAGACGCCGGAGTACAGGACGCGCAGGACGACCTCCGCACCCACCGGCGCAGGAGTCGGGAGCGTGATCTCGGTGATCTCCTTTGTGCCCTCGAGCACTGCGTACGCCTTCATGGTTTCGACCCTCCGTGCGGTGCGCCCCGCTGTGGGGCAGTGTGCCCACGATCACAGCTGGCGATTCAGGAAGTCCAATACATAGTCAGCAGACTATTGATGACGTGATCGCAATAATCGGCTGGTTGAGGGAGTCCCGACCGAGCCGCAGCTGCCAGGGGCTCTCGTGAATTCGGTGTTGCGCCCCGATGTCCGGACGATTGTCCAAGTGTTTCAGATCGGAACAACCCGCCGTAGCGGGGCTGCCGCACGCTGACGCTTGCCAGTCACCCAGATGTCATCTGGGTTCCGTCGTGTGAAAGGCGATCCGATGCCCATCTCTGCCGAAGCCGGCTACCTGGAGGCCCTGTACCGCGATTGGACGGACCGCATGGCCGCGGACCCGCAGATGTCCATCGCCATGCTGCGCAGTCTCTTCGACGAGTGGCACCAGCCCACCCTCGAACCCGAAGGAGTGACCTACCGGTCCGGCGCCGTTGCCGGCGTCGAGGGTATCTGGGCGCTCCCCGTCGACGCGGACGCGTCGAAAGTGATCATGTACACCCACGGCGGGGGATTCTCGGTCGGGTCCGCCGCCAGCCACCGCAAGCTCGCCGGGCATCTGGCCAAGGCCCTGAACACGACAGCCTTCGTCGTCGATTACCGGCGCGCCCCCGAGCACCCCTTCCCCGCACAGATCGAGGACGCCGCTGCGGTCTACCGTGCACTCCTGGACCAGGGGTTCGCTTCCCGGAACGTCCTGACGGCCGGTGACTCGGCCGGCGGCAACCTGGCGATCTCCGTCGTGCTCAGGCTGCGGGACGACGGTGTCCCGCTGCCGGGTGCGGTCATCGCGTTCTCGCCGTGGCTCGACATGGAGCACACCGGGGACACCCTGGTCAGCAACGCGGCGACCGATGGGCTGGTCAGCCGCGAGATCCTCGAAGGAATGTCGGCGATGTTCCTCGGCGAGAGTGGCAAGCCCAACGATCCGCTGGCCAATCCGCTGTACGCCGACTACAGCGGCTTCCCCCGTCTGTACGTCACCGCCGGGTCGGTGGAGACGTTGCTGGACAACGCGACGCGGCTGGCCGACCGCGCGGCCGCGGCCGGTGTCGACGTGACTCTGTCGGTCGTCGACGGCATGCAGCACGTGTTCCCCTTCCTCGCCGGCCGCGCCCCGGAAGCCGACGCGGAGATCGCCCGTATCAGCGACTGGTTCCGCCGATGACCGGCCGCCGACCCGCACGAGAAACGACAAGAGCAGAGGAGACAACTTCCATGGCCACACACCACGATGTCATCGTGATCGGCGCCGGCTTCGGCGGAATGTACGCGCTGAAGAAGTTCCGCGATGATCTGGGCCTCAACGTACGCGTGTTCGACAAGGCGGGCGGCGTAGGGGGTACCTGGTACTGGAACCGGTACCCCGGTGCTCTGTCGGACACCGAGTCGTTCGTCTACTGCTACTCCTGCGACAGGGACCTTCTGCAGGAATGGGACTTCGACACGCGCTATCTCAACCAGCCGCAGATTCTGCGGTACCTCGAGCACGTCGCGGACCGCTGGAAGCTGCGACCCGACATCCAGCTCAACACCGGCATCGCCGCCGCGCACTTCAACGAGGCGGACAACCTCTGGCACGTGCAGACCGACAACGGCGAGCGCCACACCGCCAAGTACCTGGTGACCGCCCTCGGGCTGCTCTCGGCGACCAACCTGCCCAACATCAAGGGCATCGAGACCTTCCAGGGCGACCTCGTGCACACCGGGGCCTGGCCGGACGACCTCGAGCTCGCCGGGAAGCGCGTCGGGATCGTGGGCACGGGATCCACCGGCACGCAGGTCATCACCGCGATCGCGCCCGAGGTGGACCACCTCACCGTCTTCCAGCGCTCCGCGCAGTACACCGTGCCGGTGGGCAACGGCCCGGTCTCGAAGGAGTATGTGGCCCAGGTCAAGAAGGACTACGACGCCATCTGGGCACAGGTACGCGAATCGGCGGTCGCGTTCGGCTTCGAGGAAAGCGACGTCCCCTACGCTTCGGTCTCCCCCGAGACGCGGCAGGCGATCTTCGAGCGGGCCTGGCAGAAGGGGGGCGGCTTCCGCTTCATGTTCGAGACGTTCGCCGACATCGCCACCGACGAAGAAGCGAACAAGGGCGCCCAGGACTTCATCAAGGCCAAGATCGCCCAGATCGTGAAGGACCCCGAGACGGCACGCAAGCTGACGCCGAGGGACTTCTATGCCAAGCGGCCTCTGTGCGACAGCGGCTACTACGCCACCTTCAACCGGGACAACGTGGAGCTGGTCGACGTCAAGGAGAACCCGATCGCGGAGATCACGGCCAAGGGTGTCAGGACCTCGGACGGGGTGGAGCACGAACTCGACACGCTGATCTTCGCGACCGGCTTCGACGCGGTGGACGGCAACTACAAGCGGTTCGACCTTCGCGGGCGCGACGGTCTGGCGATGAAGGACTACTGGCGCGACGGCCCGTCGAGCTACCTGGGGGTGACCGTCGCCAACTTCCCGAACCTGTTCATGGTGCTCGGGCCCAACGGTCCCTTCACGAACCTGCCGCCCTCGATCGAGGCGCAGGTCGAATGGTTCACCGACCTGGTGAAGCACGCAGAGGACACCGGGCTGTCAACGGTGGAGGCCACCGCCGACGCGGAACAGCAGTGGACCGACACCTGTCAGGCGATCGCCAACGCGACCCTGTTCCCCAAGGCGCAGTCGTGGATCTTCGGCGCCAACATCCCCGGCAAGAAGAACACCGTCTACTTCTACCTGGCCGGTCTCGGCGCCTACCGCAAGGTTCTCTCCGACTGCCAGGACGCCAGCTACAAGGGATTCCAGTTCGCCTGACCAGGCTTGTTCGCAGGCCGGGGCCCCACCGGCCTGCGTCGCCAGTCCTTCTCCCCCCCCGTCGCATGTGAGAGGCAGGTTCTCGTGTCCCACACGATCACCGTTCAGTTCCCCGGCACCGAACGCCGCCATACGGTCCACACCGGCATCCATGTCAACGGCGAATGGATCGACCTCCCGGCGACGTTCGACGTGGTCGACCCGGCGACCGGAGTTGCGTTCGCCTCCGTGTCGGACGGCACCGCGGCCCATGCGCAGGCCGCCCTGGACGCGGCGAGTGCCGCCCAGGCATCCTGGGGCGAGATCGCGCCCAGGGCCCGTGCCGACATCCTGCACGCATTCCACCAGTTGCTGGCGGAGCGTGCCGACGCCTTCAGCGACGTCATGGTGCTGGAGTCCGGCAAGCCCCGGGCGGATGCCGAGGGCGAGATGGTGCTCGCTCTTGACTTCGTCAGGTGGCTCGCGGAGAAAGCGGCCCATGTGCACGGTTCCTTCTCCCGGGCCTCCCGCGGCGACTTCCGGATCATCACCACGTTGCAGCCGGTGGGTCCCAGCCTCCTCGTCTCGCCGTGGAACTTCCCTGTCCTGATCCCGGCGCGCAAGGCGGCCGCAGCGCTGGCGGCCGGCTGCACCGCGATCATGAAGCCTGCAGCACAGACGCCGCTGACGTCGGCGCTGCTCATGCAGACGCTCATCGACGCGGGCCTGCCGGCCGGGGTGATGAACCTCGTCCCCACGACCCGGGCGGCCGAGCTGTCCGAGCGGTTGATGCAGGACCGGCGGCTGCGCAAGGTCAGCTTCACCGGATCTGTCGGCGTAGGCTCCCTGATGATGCGGCAGGCATCACGGGAGATCATGAGCGTTCAGCTCGAGCTCGGAGGGAATGGCCCCTTCATCGTCCTGGAGGACGCCGACATCGAGAACGCCGTGGCACAGGCGATCGCGGCCAAGTTCCGCAACGCCGGGCAGGCATGCGTCGCCGCGAACCGGATCATCCTGCACCGGGCCATCGCCGCGGAGTTCACCGAGCGGTTCGTCGACCGCACGCGCGCGCTCGTGGTCGGCCCCGGCCACCGGCCGGGCGTCGACGTCGGGCCGATGATCTCCCAGACCCAGCGGGAAGCCATCGCCGGCACCATCCAAGCGATTGTCGGCGACCACGCCGAGGTACTGCTCGGGGGAAAACCCATCGGCGGCGACGGATACTTCTTCGAACCCACCGTCCTCCAGATGCACGACACCGCGCCGGACTTCTCCTGTCAGGAACTCTTCGCCCCGGTCGCGCCCCTGTTCACCGTCGATTCGGTCGACGAGGCCGTCGCCTTCGCCAACGACACCGACTACGGACTGGCCGGCTACCTGTTCACCACTGACGTCTCACGTGCCGTGACCATCAGTGAAAGGCTCGACGTGGGCATGGTCGGTGTCAACCGTGGCCTCATGGCCGACCCGGCCGCACCGTTCGGCGGCGTCAAGTCCTCCGGTCTCGGTCGAGAGGGTGGCCACCACGCCCTTGATGAATTCATGGAGACCAAGTACATCGCGCTCACCACCGGCTGAGTGACGGGCCCCGGACGGACCGGGTGACGACCGGTTGCTAGGGGCTTCGCACGAGCCGGAGCGCTGTCCGCTGATCCACCTCACACTTTCGAAGGACGAATCATGGCGCATCGACTGGATGGCAAGGTCGCGATCATCACTGGTGCCGCGCGCGGACAAGGCGCGGCGGAGGCACGTCTGTTCGCCGCCGAGGGGGCGTCGCTCGTCATCACCGACATACGCGAAGACGCACTGCGCGCCGTAGAGAAGGAGCTCCAGGACACTGGTGCCGCGGTCGTGGCTGTGCCGCACGACGTCACCGACGAGGCGGCGTGGGGCGATACCGTCAACCGTGCGATCCAGGAGTTCGGCCGCGTCGACATCCTCGTCAACAACGCCGGGATCCTGAGCATGGCCGGGGTCGAGGAGACCTCGCGCGAGCAGTGGGACCGGATCGTGGCCGTCAACCAGACGGGAGTCTGGCTGGGCATGAAGTACGCCGTGCCGGCCATGCGCCGCTCCGGCGGAGGGTCCATCGTCAACGTCTCCTCCATCTACGGCCTGATCGGCAGTGGAGCGGCCGCGGCCTATCAGGCCACCAAGGGGGCGGTCCGTCTCCTCACCAAGACAGCCGCGATCCAGTACGCACCCGAAGGCATCCGCATCAACTCCCTCCACCCGGGTGTCATCGACACAGGCATGGTCGAGGAAGAGGTGCCGGCCGCCTTCCGGCCGGCACTGGTCACCGCCACACCGCTCGGCCGCATGGGCAAGCCCGAAGAGATCGCGTACGGCGCGCTCTTCCTCGCCTCCGAGGAGTCATCGTTCGCGACAGGATCCGAACTGGTCCTGGACGGCGGCTACACGAGCCAGTGACCCGCTGGGCGGCCGGCCGCCACGGATGCGGCCAGGCCGCCGGCCGGCCCTTGCGCTGTGTCCCGGCTGACGGAGTCGGCCGGAGGCAGCCTGAACACCACCGCGGGCGATCGAGGCAGGGTGCCGGGGACTGCCGCCTCAGCGCTGCGAGCCACTCATTTCTCGCGGGTCCTTGATCTCCTCGGTGAGCTGCGGGACGACGTCGAAGAGGTCGCCGACGATGCCGTAGTCGACCAGGTCGAAGATCGGGGCCTCGGGGTCCTTGTTGACGGCCACGATGGTCTTCGAGGTCTGCATGCCGGCACGGTGCTGGATGGCGCCGGAGATGCCGTTGGCGATGTAGAGCTGCGGCGAGACGGACTTGCCGGTCTGGCCGACCTGGTTGGTGTGCGGGTACCAGCCCGCGTCCACCGCGGCGCGCGAGGCGCCGACGGCCGCACCCAGCGAGTCGGCCAGCGCCTCGATGATCGCGAAGTTCTGCGCGCCGCCCACACCACGGCCGCCGGAGACCACGATCGCGGCCTCGGTCAGCTCGGGGCGGCCCGTCGACTCACGCGGCGTACGGCCCGTGACCCTGGTGTCGGTCGCCCTGGCGGAGAACGTCACCGACAGCGCCTCCACCGCACCGGCGGCCGGAGCGGCCTCGACGGCGGCCGAGTTCGGCTTGACCGTGATGACCGGGGTGCCCTTGACGACACGCGAGGTGGTGGTGAACGACGCGGCGAACACCGACTGGGTGGCCACCGGGCCCTCGTCGCCGGCCTCCAGGTCGACGGCGTCGGTGATGATGCCGGAGCCGATGCGCAGCGCCAGACGCGCGGCGATCTCCTTGCCCTCCGCGGAGGACGGGACCAGGACCGCGGCCGGGGAGACCGCCTCGACGGCGGCCTGCAGCGCGTCCACCTTCGGCACGACGAGGTAGTCGGCGTACTCGGCGGCCTCGTGGGTGAGGACGGGGGTCGCGCCGTGCTCGGCCAGCGCGGCGGCGGTGTCGGCGGCGCCGGTGCCCAGCGCGACGGCGACCGGCTCGCCCAGGCGGCGGGCCAGGGTCAGCAGTTCCAGGGTCGGTTTGCGGACCACGCCGTCCGCGTGGTCGACGTAGACGAGGACTTCAGCCATGGGACTTCTTCTCTCCTGCGTAACGAAGTTGAGGGGCGGTCAGCCAGGGGGCAGGCGAGACCTCAGATGAACTTCTGGCTCGCGAGGAACTCGGCGAGCTGCTTGCCGCCCTCGCCCTCGTCGTTGACGATCGTGCCGGCCGTGCGCGCCGGGCGTTGGGCCGCGGTCACGACCTTGGTGTACGCGCCGTCGAGGCCGACCTCCTCGGCCTCGATGTCCAGGTCGGACAGGTCCCAGGACTCCACCGGCTTCTTCTTCGCCGCCATGATGCCCTTGAAGGACGGGTAACGCGCCTCGCCCGACTGGTCGGTGACCGACACGACCGCCGGGAGCCGTGCCTCCAACTGCTCGGAGGCCGCGTCGCCGTCGCGGCGGCCCTTGACGACGCCGTCCTCGACGGACACCTCGGACAGCAGGGTGACCTGCGGGACGCCCAGGCGCTCGGCCAGCAGGGCCGGGACGATGCCGCCGGTGCCGTCGGTGGAGGCCATGCCGGAGACGACCAGGTCGAAGCCGGCCTTCTCGATGGCCTTGGCCAGGACCAGGGAGGTGCCGATGGCGTCGGTGCCGTGCAGGTCGTCGTCCTCGACGTGGATCGCCCTGTCGGCGCCCATGGACAGCGCCTTGCGCAGGGCGTCCCTGGCGTCCTCGGGGCCGACCGTGAGGACGGTGACCTCTACGTCGTCGTCGGAGTTCTCGGAGATCTGCAGCGCCTGTTCGACCGCGTACTCGTCCAGCTCGGAGAGCAGACCGTCCACGTCGTCCCGGTCGACGGTCAGGTCATCGGCGAAGTGCCGGTCGCCAGTGGCGTCGGGCACGTACTTCACGCACACCACGATCTTCATGCGTCGAGTCCTCCTCGCCCGACCAGTTGGCTCGCGATCACGTTCCGTTGAATCTCGTTGGTGCCCTCGCCGACGATCATCAGCGGCGCGTCGCGGAAGTAGCGCTCGACGTCGAACTCGGTCGAGTATCCGTAACCGCCGTGGATGCGCACGGCGTTGAGGGCTATGTGCATTGCTGTCTCGGAGGCGAAGAGCTTCGCCATTCCGGCCTCCATGTCCACCCGGCGCCCCGCGTCCGCTTCCCGGGCCGCGTGCAGGGTCAGCTGCCGGGCCGCAGTCAGGGAAGTCGCCATGTCTGCCAGGTAGTTGCCGATGGACTGGTGCTGCCAGATCGGCTTTCCGAACGACTCGCGCTCCCGAGCGTAGGCGAGCGCGTCCTCCAGCGCCGCCCGGCCGACGCCGAGGGCACGGGCGGCGACCTGCAGCCGCCCGGTCTCCAGGCCCTTCATCATCTGCGCGAACCCCCTGCCCACGGCTCCGCCGAGCACGGCATCCGCCGTAGCCTGGTAGTCCTCGAAGGACAGCTCGCAGCTCTCCACGCCCTTGTAGCCGAGCTTGGGCAGGTCGCGGGAGACGGTCAGGCCGGTGCCGTGCTCGACGAGGAGGATCGACATGCCCTTGTGCGCGGGACTCGCCTCCGGATCCGTCTTGCACAGCAGTGCGATCAGCTGTGAGCGACGGGAGTTGGTGATCCAGGTCTTCGCACCGTTGATGACATAACCGTCGGCGTCTCTACGGGCCACCGTGCGCATGGCTTGCAGATCGGATCCGCCTCCCGGCTCGGTCAGGGCCATCGTCGCGCGGATCTCGCCGGTGGCCATCTTCGGCAGGTAGTGCCTCCTCTGCTTCTCGGTGCCGAAGTGCAGCAGCAGTTTGGCGACGACCGTGTGGCCACCCATTGCTCCGGCCAGGCTCATCCAGCCGCGTGCCAGCTCCTCGGTGATCAGCACGTAACAAGGGGTCGAGACGCGGGTGCCGCCGTATTCCCCGGGGACCGCGAGACCGAACACGCCGAGCTGCTTCATCTGCTCGATGAGTGCCTCGGGGTAGACGTCCGCGTGCTCCATCTCCCGGACGACCGGCTTCACCTCCTTGTCCACGAAGTCGTGCACCGTCCTGACAATCAGCTGCTCGTCCTCGGAAAGTATGTCGAGAGTGCTCATGGCGCGACGCTCCTCGCAGTGTCCTGGTATTGGCGCAGGCGGGTGATTCGGTCAAGTCCTCGGCGCGCGGACCCGGCCGCGCCGGCATTCCGGTCCGGCCCGGTGAATCCCCGCAGGCTCGTCCGGGGCAGGGACCCGACCGAGGAGGGACGAAGCGGCCGAGCACGGCGACGTCGGTCTCGCCGAAGCGAGCGCCCACGACCGCTGCGGCTCCAGGCGGAGCGGATCGCAGTCGAACACGGGCAGGAAGCCTGCCCTCGAGGAGCTCGGACGCTGGAAGGAGCGGCGGGTGCGGCACGATCCCTGCGCGCTCGGCCCGGATCGTGAGCTGCCGCCCGATGCGATCGATCACCGGCGTACTGGATGTCGCACCAGCGCCCAGCTTTCGACCGCTCGAACGTCCAGGTCGGCTGGCTGCCACGTGACAAAGGGGCGGCAGCCTGCCGCCCGACACCTGTGGCGGTGCGACCGGTGGCTGCCAGCTCCTCAAGGTGCTCACCCATGACTGACCTCCAGGGGTGCGATCCTGCACCCGCACAGCCATGATGAGACATCATGTATCGTCGCGAGAAATAGCAATTTGCTATGGGGCGTATGCCGCTGTGCGAATGCATCGAAAGGCGGGGTGCTGTGGACCTCAAGCAGCTCAAGGCGATCGTGGCCGTGGCGGAGGTGGGAAGCGTGACGCGGGCCGCGGAATGCCTGCACCTGGTGCAGCCCGCGGTCACCCGCCAGATCCGCAACCTGGAACGGGAACTCGGCATCCCTCTCTTTGAGCGCACAAGCCAAGGCATGCGTCCCACCGAGGCTGGAGGGATCATGGTCGACCGCGCTCGGCGCGCGCTCAACGAGTTGGAGCGGGCCCGTGCAGAGGTTCAGCCGACCCCCGGGGTCGTGTCCGGCATCGTGACGGTCGGCCTGCTGGAAAGCACCAGCGATCTGCTGGCCGAGCCGCTCGTGACGGCCGTCGCCCGTAACCACCCCACCGTAGAACTGCGCCTGATGACCGCCTACTCGGGTCATCTGCAGCAGTGGCTCGACGCCGGGGATCTGGACCTCACCCTGCTGTACAACCTGGACAGCACGCCCTCGTTCAACGCCAGACCGCTGGTCCGAGAGCGCCTCTGGGCCGTAGCTCCCCCCTCAACCGGACTCCGAGCCGACCACCCGGTGTCGTTCGCGGAAGTGGCGAAGCACCCGCTGATCATGCCCGCCCCGGGCCACGCACTGCGAAGTCTCATCGATGCGGAAGCGATCCGGGCGGAAGCCGACCTGTCCGTCGCGGTACAGACCAACTCGATGCGCGTACAGAAGCAGCTGGTCCTGGCGGAGCACGGATGGACGATTCTGCCCGGCTCGGGCGTCGCCGAAAGTGTCGCGCGGGGCTCCGTGAGCGCCGCGCCGATCAGCGAACCCGACGTATGGCGATCGATCGTCCTTGTCGCACCGAGGTTCGTGCGCACACCACCCGCCGTGGAGGTGGTCGCTGGCGAGTTGGCCCGCCAGGCCGTCTCAGCGGTGGATCAGGGCAGGTGGCTCTCAGCGGAGTTCGGGACTGCAAATCGTTCGTTCGGTGTAACTCCCGATCAGGGAGGATGCACTGATGACCAGTGAGAACGTGACCGAGGCTGAGACCGCCGAGCAGTCCGAAGCGAATCCGTCGAAGGCGGTGGACGACCGGCCGGCCGATGAGCTGGTCTCCCGCGCCCAGGACGAGGGCCTTCAGCTGACCGGCGAGGGCGGGCTGCTGCACAGATGACCAAGCGGCTGCTGCAGTCCGCCCTGGAGGGCAAGATCACCGACCATCTCGGGCCATGACAAGCACGACCCGGCCGGGAAGAACGGCGGCAACTTCCGCAACGGCACCCGTGCGATGACCGTTCTGACGGAGGCCGGGCCGGTGGAGAGCAGGCTTCACCCTGCTTCGTCACCGAATTCCCCTCGGATAGCGTCACCCTCCGCTACCGTCGCGTGTGAGACGGGGCCGTTCGGTTGGCAGTCCCGTGCACTTCGGCATGTGGATCTCCACGGTCGTCGGAGAACCTGATGCCAACGCTGGTCGTCGGTTTCAGGCCCGGGCAGGGAGGGGCTGTTCGGCCCAGATGGTCTTGCCCTGTCGGGCGTGACGGGTACCCCATCGCTGTGTGAGCTGGGCGACCAGCAGAAGGCCGCGGCCGTTCTCGTCGAAGGTCCGGGCCCGCCGCATGTGAGGCGTCGTACTGCTGGCGTCGGTCACCTCGCATATCAGGGTGCGGTTACGTATGAGCCTCAGCCTGATGGGCGGCCGACCGTGGCGGATGGCGTTGGTGACGAGCTCGCTGACCACAAGTTCGGTGACGTAGGTTTCCTCATCCAGTCCCCATTTCCCCAACTGGGTGGATGCCCATGCCCGAGTCCGAGCGACGGCGGCGGGGTCGGCGGGGATGTCCAAGGCCGCAACCTGGGACGGGTCCAAGGCGAAGGTGCGTACCAGTAGCAGCGCGGCGTCATCGTCGGCGCGGGTGGGAAGCAGCGCCTGCAGCACGGTGTCGCCGATGGCGTCCAGTGACCCAGTGGCCCGGACCAGTGCGTGGCACAGCAGGTCGACGCCCTCATCGAAGTCGCGGTCACGGGTCGTGACCAGTCCATCCGTGTACAGAGCCAACAAGCTGCCCTGAGGCAGACTGACCACAGCGGTCTCGAAGGGCAGGCCACCCAGGCCGAGCGGCGGGCCGACGGGCATCTCGACCAGGCCGACGTCGCCGTCGGGCGTGACCAGGGCAGGCTGCGGGTGGCCGGCGCTGGCGAAGGCGCAGCGACGGGAGACGGGGTCGTAGACCGCATACAGGCAGGTTGCGCCGATGTCTCCACCGCGTTCAGAGGCGGCCTCGACGGACAGGCGTATGACCAGGTCATCCAGGTGAGTGAGCAATTCGTCCGGGGGAAGGTCGAGGTCAGCGAGAGTATGCACCGCAGTGCGCAGCCGGCCCATGGTGGCCGCGGCTTGGATGCCGTGGCCGACGACGTCCCCCACCACGAGGGCGACCCTTGTGCCGGACAGCGGGATGACATCGAACCAGTCGCCACCGACGTCGGTCCCGGAGCCGGCCGGCAGGTAACGGGACGCGGTCTCCAGGCCCCCTTCGTCGGGGAGTGTCTGCGGCAGCAGGCTCTGCTGCAGGGCCTCGGCGGTGATGCGCTCACGGGTGTAGCGGCGGGCATTGTCGATGCATACGGCTGCCCGCGCGGTGATCTCCTCGGCCAGCATCAGGTCGTCCCCTTCGAAGGGCTCCGGCCGCTGGTTACGAAAGAACAGAGCGACACCGAGCGTGGCACTCCGTGCCCGGATCGGTACGGTCATGGACGAATGGAAACCGTGCTTGCGCATCCAGTCGGCCTGGGCGGAGCCCCACTGGCCGAGGGCGGCATCGGTCAGCGCATGGATGGCCGACCGACCCGTGGCCAGACACTCGGCCGGAGGGGAGGAAACCGGGTGGACGACCTCCAGCGCCGCCGACCCGGCCTCGGGGCGGCCCTCGAAGGCGCACTGCCAGGCGGCGTGGCGCAGGGCGATCGGGCTGGATTGCCTACCGGCGGGCGGCTCCTCACCCTGGTCGAGGGAGGCGAACAACTCGACGGATACGTAGTCCGCGAGCCGAGGGACAGCCACGCCGGTCAGTTCCTGCGCGGTGCGTGTGATGTCCAGGGCGCTTCCGATTCGGGTACTGGCCTCATTGAGCAGCAGCAACCGCTGACGAGCCTGGTACTGCTCGGTCGTGTCCCGTGCCTCGAACCCCACACCCATCGGTTGGCCGGCCGGGTCCCTCAGCAATGCCAGAGAGACCGACCAGGCGTGCTCATACGCCTCTCCCGGAACGCGCAGAAAGTACTCCAGGTGCTCCTGCCTCTCACCGGTCTCCAGCACCCGGCGCATAACCCGCTCGGCCTCCTCGAGACCCGGATCCGGAACGATCTCTGGTAGCCGCAGTCCGCGCATCTGGGCCGTCGTGAGGGCGACTGCTTGCTCCGTGTCGGCGTTCGCCCGCTCCAGCCGCAGATCCGTGTCGAAGAGTGCCAGGATGCTCGGGGCCTGGACGAACCCCTGCTCCACCATCGCCTCAGCCAGGGGTGCCTGCGACTTGCCTGCGCCGGGGGAAACCAACAGCCACTCCGACGCTTTCCCGCGGTCTGCCGTCCGCCGAAGAACCTGCACGCTCAGATCCATGCAGCGGCCGTTCCGGTGCCGTACTGCCACACGTCCGCGCCAGCTGTTCTGGTAGCCCAGGGATCCCTTCACCTGCTCGATGACACGCTCGGCGAGCAGCAGGGCTGCCGCGTCCCGTCCGATGATCTCCTCAGCCCGGTAGCCGAGCAGTTGCCGTGCCCCTTCACTCCACCCAGTCACGATCCCCTGGGCATCGAGGGTGGCCGTGGCGGGGTGGGGGAGGCGGATGGCCATCAAGAGCCATCCTGGTGGTTTCCGGGAGTAGCGCTGTGATGCGCCATCGCGCACCTCCTCTTGCCGACCCCTGGCGGTGTGGCACATGGTCACAGGTCGTGTGGACGACGCAATCCCCGGGCCCGGCGTCACGCAATTCCCCAGGCCCTGTCCTGGTTCATGTCTACTTGATGGAGGGCCTATTTGTCTTGTCGGGGCCGCCTCCTCCCTGAGTTCCGCGGTTGGTGGGCGCGCGGATGTGTCGAAAACGGCGGTTGATCTGCGGAAACGTCGAGAGATCGGCTGCGGAGGCGTGTGCCCACGCGGTCGCGTTGCGGCTGCTCAGGCGGGGTCTGCGGCGGTGATCCGGGGCGGCGGCTTGATGCCGCAGTCGGGGTAGGGGGTGGCCTGCTCGCTGTTCAGCGGGGTGGTCTGGGTGATCTGTCCGGCGTCGCCGGCGAGGGTGAACTCGTGGACGCGGCCGAGCTGGGTGCTGATCCGGTTCCGGGTCTGGCCGGTGCGGCGTTCGGCGACGCGGATCAGCAGCGGGGGAGCCAGCACGGCAGTACGTAGGCGCGGATGCGGTGTTCGAGGCGGTGGAAGACCAGTCGTAGTTCCAGCACCGTTTTCAGATCGTAGAATCCGCGCTCGGCTTCCAGGAGCGCCTTGTAGCCGACCGCGATATCCTCGGTACTCAGGTGCGGGTCGGAGCTGGTCAGCAGGTACTTGCCGTCCAGCCGTTCCTCCGCCTTGATCTTGGTGCGGTCGATGGCCAGCCGTCCGTTCTTCGATGTCCTCAACCACCGCTTCAGGGTGGGGTGTTCGATCAACGCGCATTCGGCGCGCATGTGGGCGGCCGCGGCCCGCTCTCGCGTTTCCGGTGGTGGCGCGCTTGGCATCGCGCTCGCGCTGGGACCGGATCCGCTCGAGTTCAGCCTCGATCCGCTTGATGGCCTCGTCGCGGTGGTGGCGGTCGCGCTCTTCCTGGGCGGGGTTGTGGCAGATGACGAAGCGCCGTCTCGGGGCATGGTCGAGCTTGACCTCCTTGACACGCAGGTTGCCGCGGATCTGCTGGTAGCGGCCCTGCCGGGCGAGTACGGCCTCGACCAGGTCACCGCCGGTACGCATGTGCATCTCGGCGATGTAGTGGCCACCGGCACGGGTGAGGCAGGCCAGGTTGTCCGCGGAGGAGAAACGGCGGTCGACCACGGTGATCACGAGGTCGAGCCTCCAGTCGCGAATGTCGTCCTTGGCCCGCGGCAGGATCGCCTGGTCGCTGGTCCCGTCGGCCATACCCAGCACCGGACCGGGACACCCTCCTTGGTGACGGCCAGCCCGATGGTGATCTGCGGCAGGTCGTCGCGGTGATCCTTGCTCTTGCCATACGTGCTGTGAGCGATCACGTCAATTTTGTGATCGCTCACACGTGCGGAACGGCGCCTCGCCCGCGTCGGGCTCGTCGCGTTCGAAGTAGGTGTTCATGGTATGGAAGAACAGCAGGTCGACCTCGAGGTTGAGGAGGTTGGCGACCGCGAAGAACACCGCTTCTTGCACTTCCGCCTGGGCGTCGGCCTCCACCGGCAGGTCCATGGCTCGGTATGCCTGGTCCTCGTCTATCGCCTCCAGACCGGGTATCACCGCGTCACGGCCGGCCCACTCGGCCGCCGACAGCTTCGAGGCCGGTGCGATGGCACGGTTGGCGACCAGCGTGAACAGCACCCGCTCGACGTCGGTACGGAACCGGCGCATGCTGAGGATCTTCTTCAGCGCTTGGTCGATCTCCAACTGCCGCCACAGGCCCTGAGAAGCCAGACCGCTCCCAGCGGGCGCGAGCCGGTCACCTCCGGCAGCCGGTGTGGTCGCGTCAGCGCCGTCCTCGCCGAGGTAGCGGTTGGCCGAGGCGACCAGACGACGCAAACCGTCGGTGTCCGGGTGGTCCTCGCGGCCGAAGTTGTGCACCATATCGGCCCGCGTAGTGCCGTTGACCCGCCGCTTGTACGCGAGTTGGACACAGCGGACCGTCGTGCCGCTCTTGTTCTCCCGCCGAGTGGTCCGCAGGTACATGCCCAGAGCGTCAACGGTCATAGCAGGAAGATCAATATGCCACGGAAGAGACGTGTGCCCACACCTTTCACGGGTCGCGCGTACCCGCAAAACGGTGACCTGCGCAGACACTGCTCAACGCACCCGTTATATGCCTACGAACTGCGGAACTCAGGGTCTACGCAGGCCCGAGACTCACCCCCGCCACAGTAACTGATAGTCTACTATCGCATCGATAGCGAGCTATCAGTTTGCCGTCGAGTCGGCGAGCGGAGAAGCGCTCGCATGAGGATGAGGGGAGGGCATTCCGTGGACGCATCCCGTACGGAGACGATCGAAGCTGCGAGTCCAAGACCAGGAGCCTCCGAGGTCTGGGGCCTCGCGCTCTCGAGTGGGGCGGCACGAGGAGCTGCTCATGCCGGCGCTCTGCTGGCGTTGGCTGAGTACGGGGTCGACACCGAGATCGTCGTGGGGACGAGCGTGGGGGCGCTCATAGGCGGTGCGTGGTCAGCGGGGCTGTCAGCGGCGAAGATCGCCGAGCGTATCGAAGCCGTGACCTGGTCGGACTTCGGGAGCCTCCGACCGAGCCGGCGGATCGCACTGATTGAGACGACCGCTCTGAGGGCAAACTTGCACTGGATCTTCCAGCGCCGTCACGTCGAGGACCTTCCACGCCGCTTCGCGGCCGTGGCGACCGATGTGCGCACCCGCCGGGCAGTCCTGCTGGACCGGGGCTCCGCCGCCACGGCGGTCGAGGCGTCGGTCGCAGTCCCCGGCATGTTCCCTCCGGTGCGCGTCGGCGACAGGGTACTTGTCGACGGTGCGCTGAACTCGCAGCTGCCTGTCTGGGCCGCGCGCCGACTCGGCGCCACGCGGACGATCGGTGTCCGGCTGCGGGTACCGACCTCTCGGAGCGGCCGCTCGGCCCTTCAGCGAGCGGTTCTTCCGCCGGCGGAGATCATACAGCCGGATATCGAGATCGTCATCGACACCGACGGGCATTCCTCCTGGTCCTCACGGGATGTGCCCCGGCTCATGGCCCTCGGGTACGACGCGGCCTCTCGCCAACTACACGCGTGCGCCCAGGAGATGGACCTCACGTCGATGCGGGTCGCCGGTGTCCGGCGCTGAGACGGGGTTCCCGGAGGCGCGGCGTCCTCACGGAGGATCGCGGCGCGACGTCGACCCGCTCGAGTGTCTTGCCGCCCGGGTGCTGCGACGCGGCGCCGGTGCCCTGATCGCGCTTGGTGTGCGAGGAGTCGCCCGGCTGGAGACTTCCGGGCTCGAGGAGTGCGGTGATCTGGGGAAGGGCCCTGTGATCGTCATCAATCACCGCAGCTTCTTCGACCCGCTGGTGGTCGTGACGCTGTGCCGCAGGTACGGTGTCTGGCCGTACACGCTTGCCCGGGAGGACTTCTTCGACAAGCCCCTGAGTCGTACGGTCCTTCGTGTACTCCGGGCGATCCCCGCCCTTCGAGGGCGCTCGGCCCTGGGCGGACTGCGCCGAGCAGAGCGTCTGCTCGCACAGGGCCAGGTCGTGGTGATCGCTGCGGAAGGGCGTATCGTCCCCGATCACGAGCGTCCCGACGGCATCGGCGAGCTTCGTGGTGGGGCTGCCTGGCTCGCGTACCGCACCTCCGAGATGGTGGTGCTCACCCTGACCGGAACGGACGACGTGTGGCCGGTCGAGCGCACGCTGCCGCGGTGGAAAACGCTGGACCGGCCGATCGTCACCGTTCGCGCACGCCGAGTCCCCCTCGATCCGGGCCTGCGCGGCCGCTCGATCACCACTGTCATCCGCGCGACGATGTCCGAACTCATCGACGACGCCTGATCCGTGCCGGCCGTGCCGCGCACGTGTGGCAGAGCGCGACGGCGCTCGGCGCACCCCTTGGCATCCAGCGCCACGAAGCCTCGCGCCGCCACGCGATAGTCTGACCCCAGGCCACAAGTGGTGCCCGGGGGACGCGTGGAAGGACGGTGCACGTGGACGCTCGGACAATGCGCGCCGACGCGGTCACCAGTGTCGGGAGGATCCTTGAGGCCGCACGTCGGGTCTTTGCGACAGGCGCGGGGGCAGGCCCGCTCACCAGGATCGCCCAGGAGGCCGGCGTGGGCATCGCCACGCTCTACCGGCATTTCCCGAACCGGCAGTCCCTCTCGACTTTCGTCGTTCTGACCAACTGTCAGGTAGGTAGCTCGCACGGGTGACCTGTGGCCATCGGCCCGGCCGGGAGGCAGACGCCAAGGAAGCATCGGCGGTGCTTATGTCGCCTGCTGTGAGGGACCCGCCGATGCTTCCGGATCCGACCGTACCCGCATCTCTGCTCGCTGTGCTGGGCGCTTTGCGCGGCAGTTTCACCTCGCCGACCTTCTCCACGTTCGCCGCGCTGGTCACTGGGTTGATCGCGAACACCGGTCGGGGCACGGTCACCGGGATACTGCTGGGCGCGAACTTGACGCGTCACTGGTCCCATGACCGGGCCCACTCCTTCTTCGCCCGCGCCCGCTGGGAGCCGCAGACGCTGGGCGCGTCGCTGTCCCACCTTGTGGTGCGCTCTGTGGTACCCGACGGCACCCCGCTGACGGTGGCGGTGGACGACACGCTGTTCAAACGGCGTGGGAAGAAGGTCTTCGGCGCCGCCTGGCAGCACGACGGCTCCGCCGCCGGCCGCGACGGGATCGGCTACGGCACCTGCTTCGTCGTCCTCGGCCTGATCGTGGACCTGCCGTGCCTGCCCCGTCCGGTGTGCCTGCCGGAGGCCGCCCGGCTGCACCGCCCGAAAGGCGAGCAGACCAAGGTCGAACTGGCCGCTTCCATGATCCGATTCCTGGCCGCCTGCCACTGGAGCCGACGTATCGATGTGGTCGCGGATGCCGCCTACCACGGCAAG
Organism: Streptomyces sp. GC420; assembly: GCF_009916105.1. Classification (GTDB taxonomy): domain Bacteria; phylum Actinomycetota; class Actinomycetes; order Streptomycetales; family Streptomycetaceae; genus Streptomyces. Next base: position 44,912 of record NZ_JAAAXQ010000002.1, read on the forward strand.
GCGCTGCGTGACCTGCCCGTATCTGTCACCTTCACCACCCGACTGCCGTCCCACGCGGTGCTCTACCGCCATGCCCCACCGCCGACCGGACGGCGCGGTAGGCCCCGCCTGAAAGGCGACAGGCTCGGCACTCCGGCCGAGCTGGCCGCCACGCTGGCGTTCACCCCGCAGGCCGTGACCCGCTATGGCCGCACCGAGACCGTGTTCACCGCCGAGACCACCTGCCTGTGGTACGGCTCCTTCCACACCCAAACGGTGAAGGTGTTGCTGCTCCGCGAGGATGCCATCGACACCGGCTACGACCTGGCGTTGATCTCCACCGACCTGACCGCGTCGGCCGGGCAACTGGTGACCCGGTATGCCGCGCGATGGTCGATCGAGGTGACCTTCGGCGAAGCCCGCAGCATCCTCGGCGTCGGCCAGGCCCACCACCGGACCCGGCGCGCGGTCCAGCGAGGGGTTCCGTTCGGCCTGTACTGCTACACAATCACCGTGGTCTGGTACGCGCTGCACGGCCACCACCCCCAGGACGCGGCCGAGCACCGGGCACGGGCCCCGTGGTACCTCACCAAGACGCACCCTGATGGCGCTCCGACATGACCGCCAAGCTCCGCCGAACGATCATCGCGGCCCGATTTATGCCCATCGACGCCGGTCAGCCCACAGATACCGAAATCCGCGCCGTGCAAGAGGCATGGGCCGCAGCCAGCACAAACCTGGCATGACGATCAATCAGAACGTCGAAAGTCGAGATCACCGTACAGACCCCAAAATCGGGCGTCGGCGCCGAGCAACGCGACGACCTGCGTATCCGCGCTGATGTCGCGGACAAGGGCGCGCAGATCCCGCGCGGTCGCGAGGTCGATGGCGTTGGCGGACGCCGGACGGTTCAAGGTGATCGTCGTGATGCCGTCGGCGTGATGGCGGACGACGCGGTCCATCTCCGTCTCGGTGTACATACCTTCTCCTGATGATCCGGCGCGGTCGGGCGACTGATGCTTTCTGCTGGCTCAGTTCACGGCGCGTGCGAAGCCCTGCCAATACGGCTCGCGCAGCAGGAACTTCTGGATCTTGCCGGTCGCCGTGACGGGAATCGATTCACGGAACTCGACAGAGGTCGGTGCCTTGTACCCGGCGAGCCGCTCCTTGCAGTGCGCAATGATCTCGGCCTCGGTGACGCTGGCGCCCTCCGCGAGCACGACGAGAGCCTTGACGGTCTCGCCCCATCGCGAGTCCGGCACCCCGATCACCGCGACCTGCGCTACCGACTGGTGCCCGAAGATGCAGTCCTCCACCTCGATCGAGGAGACGTTCTCGCCTCCTGTGACGATCACGTCCTTCTTCCGGTCGGTGATCGTCAGATGGCCTTCGGAGTCCAGCGTGCCGCCGTCACCGGTGTGGAACCAGCCGTCGCGCAGGGCCGACTCGGTGGCTTGGGGGTCGTTCCAGTACCCCTGCATGACGACGTTGGAGCGTGCCAGCACCTCCCCGGAGTCGGAGATGCGGATCCGCGCTCCGAGGGCCGGCAGTCCGGCACGCGACAGCCGGCCGGCGCGCTCGTCGGCGCTGAGCACGTCGTCGACAGGAAGAGATCGGTTGAACGTCAGCAGGGGAGAGGTCTCGGTGAGTCCGTAGATCTGGTACATCTCCCACCCGAGCTCGTCGCCGAGTCGGGCGATGAGCCTACTCGGCGGCGGTGCGCCGGCGCAGATGAGGCGCACGCGATCGCGCCCCGGGATCTCACCGTCCCACGTCTGCGCCGCATCCACCACGGCGTTCCACACGGCCGGAGCGCCGCACATCAGCGTCACGCCGTGCGCCTCGACCCGCCGCAGGATCTCGGCACCGTCGACCTTGCGCAGCACGACCTGTGTCGCTCCGAGGCCAGCCATCCCGAACGGCATGCCCCAGCCGTTGCAGTGAAACATCGGCAGCGTGTGCAGATAGACGTCACGCTCCCAAGCGCGAGTGTGGAGGGCCAGCGTGGTGGCGTTGATCCACAGGTTCCGGTGGGTGATCTGCACGCCCTTCGGGCGGGACGTCGTTCCGGACGTGTAGTTGATGGTTGCGGTCGCTTCCTCCGACGGGTTCGCCCACGCGATCGGTTCGGTGTCGAACCGCATCAGTCCGGTCTCGGTCTCTTCACCGAGGACGAAGCGGTGCGGCACCACGATCCCGGACAGGGCCGAATCGAGCTCGGGGTCCACGAGCAGCACCGACGCGCCGCAATGGTCGACGATGTAGCCGATCTCGGCCGGCGAGAGGCGGAAGTTGATCGGGACGCAGATCCGTCCGCTGGCCGGTACGGCGTACAGCAGCTCGAGGAGGCGAGCCGAGTTCTGGCTGACGACGGCCACCCGCTCGCCAACCGCGATGCCGAACGCGTCGAACCCTGCCTGCCAGGCGCGCACCCTGTCGGCGAGCTGGGCGTAGGTCAGCGATCCCACGGAGATCGCTGGCTGCTCCGGTTCGTCGACGATGGCGAGGGAGTTGGCGAACCCCGTCACGCCTCGCTCCAGGAAGTCCGCGACCGTCAACGGAACGTGCATGGGTAACCTCCGCAATCTGCCCGTCGTGCCACACGGCACGCCAAGCGGCACAGTATTGAGCCGGAAACCTCGCGGACTTCCGTAATTCACCCGGATGTTTCGACCGACATCGGCCCGTCTACTGAGACCGAAGCCACACCGCGCCAGATCCGCGCGGGCCGGTCGAACGAAGGAGATGGGCGATGACGGTGCCGCGGGACGCTGGGTCATCGCGGTGGCGCGGTGGGTCCAGCAAGCCGCGGGATGACGGCGTGGTCGTCACCTGCGTCGACCGGGTGCTGCGAGTGAGCCTCAACCGGGTCCTGGCGCTGAACGCCATACGACGCCGCGATGGCGCGCCGCCTGAACTTCGTCTGGTGCAGTGTGCGCGACGACCCCGAGGTCGACGCGATCGTGCTCAGCGGTGCGGGAGCCGAAGCCTTCTCCGTCGGCTTCGACCGCGCCGACCGTCCGTCCGTCCCGGTCACGCCGCGCGAGTGCGGCGTCGACAAGCGTCTGGTCGTCGCGGTGAATGGGGTCGCCTGCCGGGAGGCGTTGCAGCTGGTCGAACAAGCGGACGTCGTCGTTGCCTCCGCCCACGCCCGGTTCCTGGCAGCTGCACCTGACCTGGTCGGCCCGCGGCTGACTACCCGTGGTTCGACCGGCACTGCGCCTGCACCCATCACCGCCGAGCACGCCCTCAGGTCGGGCCTGGCTGACGACGTCGTACCGCTCGCCTCGCTGCACCGACGCGCGGCGGAACTGGCCACATCCCTTGACCACCCACACACTCAGCACCGGAGAAGGAACCTCACATGACCGTGACCTCGACGACCGAAAGCCGCAGGATCAAGGCGGGTGGCGTTGACACCACCTACTTCGACTCAGGCGTGGGCGAGCCCGTCATCCTCATCCACGGATCGGGTCCGGGAGCGTCCGCTTGGGCCAACTGGCGGAAGATGATCGGACCGCTCTCGGAGAACTTCCGCGTCATCGCCCTCGACCTCGTCGGGTGGGGCACGACCGAGCGCCCCGACGACGTCTGGTACTCGCTCGAGACGTGGACCGACCAAGTGCTCGGCCTGATGGACGCGCTCGAGGTCGACGAGGCCTCGTTCGTCGGGAACTCCCTCGGCGGCCGGATCGCCCTGGAGCTGGCGAGTCGTCACCCGGAGCGGGTGCAGCGCATGGTCCTGATGGGCTCGCCGGGTCTGGGGATGGTCCCGACCGAGGCGCTGAAGGCGCTTCGCTCCTACGAGCCGTCGTATGACGCGATGGAGGATCTCCTCGTCAACGTCTTCGTGTGCGATCCGGTCATCATCACGCCTGACCTCGTCCTGGACCGGTACGAGGCGAGCATCGCCCCCGGCGCTCACGAGGCCTACCGCTCCATGTTCTTCGACGAGAAGCACGCCGGGAACGATCTCGGCATCACGCCCGAGGTCGTCAGCGCGATCGAGACGCCGACCCTCGTCGTCCACGGGCGGGAGGACCGCGTCGTTCCCCTCCAGGTGGGGATCAACATGGCCCAGGCGCTGCGCAACGCGGACATGCACGTCTTCGGCAATTGCGGTCACTGGACCCAGCTCGAGCGGGCCGACGACTTCAACGCGGTCGTCGAGCAGTTCCTCAGCAGCTGACCGCAGCCAGGAGCAGTGGTGGGCCCGCGACAACGGCGCTCCCGGGCCGGCCGGCGCACGTGGGGCGGCGTACGGCGTCGTCTCGATGCCCGTGTCCCGGCGGGCCTCTGTGGCGCCGCGACAAGGCCGCAGAACGCCTTGGAATGCGGCGTCGGACAGCGCGCGTCGCGCTGCCCTTGCCCTGTGCTCACCGCGCTACCTGACCTGGAACAACTTCCGTACTTTCCCCGAATGTATGGGGCCACCGGCTCCACCGCCCTTGGGCGATAGAGCGTGAATCGCCGTCACAACCCGCACCGATGCGGACCACGCGAGAGAGAGGCAGTTCTGATGACCGATCAGTTGTCTGAGCCCACAACTGGCGCCAAGAAGCCGCCGCGTTGGGCAGACGCCGACATCCTGGCGCTGTTCGACGAGGACAACGGCAGGATCGACCCGCGGATCTACACCGACGACGCGCTGTACCAGCAGGAGCTCGAGCTGATCTTCGGCCGCACCTGGCTGCTCATGGGCCACGAGACCCAGATCCCCAAGCCGGGCGACTTCATGACCCAGTACATGGGCGAGGACCCGGTGATCGTGTCGCGTCAGCGTGACGGCTCGATCCGGGTCTTCCTCAACCAGTGCCGCCACCGCGGCATGCGGATCTGCCGGGCGGACTCGGGCAACGCGAAGTCCTTCACGTGCAGCTACCACGGCTGGGCCTACGACACCGCGGGCAACCTGGTGAGCGTTCCGATGCAGAAGGAGGCCTTCCCGAACCTCAAGAAGGAGGAGTGGGGTCCGCTGCAGGCGCGCGTGGAGACCTACAAGGGACTGATCTTCGCGAACTGGGACGCCGATGCGCCCGACCTCGACACCTACCTGGGCGAGGCGAAGTTCTACATGGACCACATGCTGGACCGCACCGAGGCGGGCACGGTCGCGCTCCCGGGGATCCAGAAGTGGGTCATCCCCTGCAACTGGAAGTTCGCCGCGGAGCAGTTCTGCTCCGACATGTACCACGCGGGCACCACGTCGCACCTGTCCGGGATCCTGGCCGGCCTGCCGGAGGGCGTCGACGTCACGCAGCTCCAGCCGCCGATGAACGGCGTCCAGTACCGGGCGCCGTGGGGTGGTCACGGCAGTGGCTTCTACATCAACGACCCGGGACTTCTCCTGGCGATCATGGGTCCGAAGATCCTCGAGTACTGCACGACAGGCCCGATGGCCGAGAAGGCAGCCGAGCGCCTCAATAGCGAGGTGCGCGGCACCCAGATCTGCGCCCAGCACATGACGGTCTTCCCGACCTGTTCGTTCCTGCCGGGCATCAACACCATCCGGTCCTGGCACCCGCGCGGCCCGCACGAGATCGAGGTCTGGGCGTTCACGGTCGTCGACGCCGATGCCCCCGAGGACATCAAGGAGGAGTACCGCCTCCAGACGCTCCGCACGTTCTCTGCCGGTGGCGTCTTCGAGCAGGACGACGGTGAGAACTGGGTCGAGATCCAGTCGGTACTGCGTGGGCACAAGGCCCGGAGCCGTGCGTTCAACGCCGAGATGGGCCTGGGTGCGACGCACTCCAACGACCCGGACTGGCCCGGAACCACCTCCCACGTCTACAGCGAGGAGGCTGCTCGCGGTTTCTACGCCCAGTGGCGCCGGATGATGACGTCCCCCGACTGGGCGGCGCTCAACGCGACCCGTCCGGCTCCGGCGATCCCGACGTCGGTCTGAGCCCGACTCCCTCTTGAATTCGCGGAAGGGAATTCCGATGACGATCAACATGGAAGCGCCTGCGAACGCTCTTGTGAGCATGAAGCCCGGGCCGGTCGATCCCGTCCTGCAGCACGAGGTCGAGCAGTTCTACTACTGGGAGGCCAAGCTTCTCAACGACCGGCGCTTCGTGGACTGGTTCAAGCTGCTGGCGCAGGACGTCCGGTACCTCATGCCGATCCGTTCGACTCGGATGATGCGCGAGGCGAGCCTGGAGTGGGGCGCCGTGGGCGACTACGCCCACTTCGACGACAACCACGAGATGATGGCCGGGCGGATCAGGAAGATCACCTCCGACGTGAGCTGGTCGGAGAACCCGGCCTCGCGCACCCGCCACGCGATCACGAACGTCATGATCCTTGACGGTGATCGGACCGACGAGCTCGAGGTCTCGAGTGTCTTCGTGGTGTACCGGAGTCGACTCGAGCGCCAGGTGGACATCTTCACTGGCGAGCGTCGTGACGTCCTGCGGCGGACCGATATCGATGCTGGCTTCGAGATTGCGTCGCGGACGATCCTGATCGACCAGAGCACGATCCTGTCGAACAACCTCAGCTTCTTCTTCTAGGGGGTAGTTCAGATGGGTTTGACGCGGATCTGTGCAGCTGCGGATGTTCCTCCGGGCGAAATGCTCCGGTTCGACAGCGACGAAGGGCCACTCCTTCTCAGCAATGTCGACGGCGAGTACTTCGTCACGCAGGACACCTGTACTCATGATGACTGGTCGCTCTCCGAGGGATACCTGGAGGACGGCATCGTCGAGTGCACCCTGCACTGGGCGCGGTTTTGTGTCCGTACAGGAGCGGTCAAGGCGTTGCCGGCATCCACGCCGCTGCGCACGTACGTCGTCATGGTCGAGGACGGCGACGTCATGGTGGACCTCGAATGCGAGGCCGCGTCGGCATGACGAACGCGATCGCCGTGGTGGGCAACGGCGTGGCCGGGGTCGCGGCCGTCCAGACCCTGCGCGCTGAGGGCTACGACGGGCGGTTGTTCCTCATCGGAGATGAGGAACAACCGCCCTACGACCGAACCGCGTTGTCGAAGGCCGTGCTGGCCGGAGAACTGTCTGAACCCCCGGTGCTGTTGCCCGCAGATCGATTCGAGCTGCTCGACGTCGAAAGCGTCGCTGGCCGTGCGGTCACGCGGGTCGACACCCCTGCCCGGCTGCTGCACTTCGCCGACGGTGGAACCCTCGCCGCGGACCGGGTCCTGCTCGCGACCGGCGCTCGCGCAAGGGTTCCGCAGATTCCGGGGTTCGCGTTGCCGGGTGTGGGCACCTTGCGCAAGGCCGACGACGTACAGGCCCTGCGTGAGGGCTGGCAGCCCGGTGCCCACGTGGTGGTCGTCGGTGGTGGCCTGATCGGTTGTGAGGTCGCGACCACGGCCCGCAAGCTCGGGCTCGAGGTCACGATCCTGGAGGCCGCCGACGAGCTGCTCATCCGGGTGCTCGGCCGGAGGATCGGATCCTGGTGTCGTGAGCAGCTCGAGCAACTCGGGGTGGACGTACGCCTGAACACGGCAGTCGCGGAGTTCGTCGGCCGTGAACGCCTGGCCGCGGTGGTCAGCAACGACGGTACCCGGCTGGAAGCCGAGTCCGCACTGGTCTGCGTGGGAGCCGAGCCGGAGACGACGCTTGCCGAGTCAATGGGTGTGAGCTGCGACAGGGGCATCGTCGTCGATGAGTCCGGCCGCACGTCCAGCCCGGGGGTCTTCGCTGCGGGGGACGCCGCGTCGTGGCCCCTACGGGCCGGTGGTCGTCGCTCGCTCGAGACGTACCTCAACAGCCAGAAGCAGGCCGCGGCCGCGGCGGCAGCAATGCTGGATCGCTCCGTTCCGGCCCCGCAGGTCCCGCTTTCATGGACCGAGATCGCCGGGCACCGCCTCCAGATGATCGGTGACTTCGAAAAACCTGGTGAGCTCGTCTCGCGCGGTCGGATCGGAGATGACCCCGCGATCTTCTTCAGGGTGGTGGAGGGCGAGGCGATCGCGGCCGTGGCCGTCGATTCACCCCGCGACTTCGCCACGGCTACAAGGTTGGTCGAATCTCGGGCCGTCGTGTCTCCGGACGCGCTCGGCGAGAGCACGATCCCCCTCCGCGAGCTGCTCAAGGTGCAGCCCGCGGGCCTCCGCGAGATGAAAGAAATGGAGAAACCAACCAAGTGAGACTGAATGGTGAGGTAGCGCTCGTCACTGGCGGCGCTGCCGGCATGGGCCGCGCGATCGTCGATCGGTTCGTCGCCGAGGGAGCCAGGGTCGCCGTACTGGACCGCTCCGCGGCCGGACTCGACGCCCTCCGTGAGGCGCACGGCGACTCGATCGTCGGCGTCGAGGGGGATGTGCGGGAGCTCGAGAGCCACAAGGAAGCCGTCGCCCAGTGCGTCGAGACCTTCGGGAAGCTCGACACCCTGGTGGGCAACGCCGGCGTCTGGGACTACTCGACCGCGCTCGTCGACATCCCCGAGGACCGGATCGTCGAAGCGTTCGACGAGATGTTCTCGATCAACGTGAAGGGCTACCTGCTCGGCGTCAAGGCCGGCCTCGAGGCCCTGTACGCCAGCAAGGGCAATGTCATCTTCACGGTGTCCAACGCCGGCTTCTACACGGCGGGAGGCGGCGCGCTGTACACGGGTGCCAAGCACGCCGTGGTCGGCATGATCAAGCAGCTGGCCTATGAGCTCGGGCCGCACATCCGGGTCAACGGCATCGCCCCTGGCGGTATCGGCGGCAGCGACCTGCGCGGGCTCAGGACGCTCGGCCTGGCCGACACCTCCATCTCGACCGTTCCCCTCGGCGAGATGCTCACGGACATCCTCCCCACCGGGCGGATGGCCACGGCCGAGGAGTACACCGGCGCCTACGTCTTCTTCGCGACTCGCGCCGAGATCCAGCCGCTCACCGGCAGCGTCCTGAACTACGACGGCGGGATGGGAGTCCGCGGCTTCACCGAGGCCAACCGCGGTGACCTTCTCGATCAGCACTTCAAGATGGGAGCAACGGCATGAGCGTTCAGCGACTGGGCTACTTCGGTATCGAGGCCTCCGACGTCGACGCGTGGCGCAGCTACGCCACCACCCGCCTGGGTGCGATGGAGGCCAGCGCCTCTGCCGGAACCGCTCGGTTCCGGCTGGACTCGCGTGCGTGGCGCTTCCAGGTCGCTCCGGGGACCTCCGACGACATCGCCTTCGCCGGATACGAGGTCGACACCGAGAACGAGCTGCTGGCGATCAAGCAGCGGCTGAAGGACTTCGGCGTCAAGGTGACGACTGAGAGCGCGGAGCTCGCCGCCGAGCGCGGCGTCCTGGGTCTCATCTCGTGCACCGACCCGACCGACACACGCGTCGAGATCTACTACGGCGGCACGGAGCTGTTCGAGAAGCCGTTCGCCTCACCGACCGGTGTCTCCGGCTTCCGCACGGAGGACCAGGGCATGGGGCACTACGTCCTCGCGGTGCCGGATGTGGGCGAGGCGCTCGACTTCTACATCCAGGGTCTCGGATTCCACCTGTCGGACATCATCGACTGGCAGGTCAACCCCGAGGTGGCGGCGCGCGTGTACTTCCTGCACTGCAACGGCCGTCACCACACGCTCGCCCTGGCGAGCCTGCCCGGCGGCAAGAAGCTGCACCACTTCATGCTCGAGACGATCAGCCTGGACGACGTCGGCCTCGCCTACGACCGGTGCGTGGAGGACGAGGCCGTGGTCATGACCCTCGGCCGCCACACCAACGACCACATGGTGTCGTTCTACGGCGGAACGCCCTCGGGATTCGCGGTCGAGTTCGGCTGGGGCGCTCGTGTGGTCCAGCCGGGTTGGTCCGTGGTGCGCTACGACAGCATCAGCACGTGGGGGCACAAGTTCGTCGCCCGACCCTGAACGCACCTGCCGTCACCGCCGGGCCTGCTGGACACACGGGGGCCTCCCCCTGAGTGGTGGACACGCTGATACTGGATCTGCTTGATCCGGAGGAAGCGAGAACACCGCCGATGGCGATGAAGGACTACTCGGACGAGTTCAAGGCCGATACCGTGGCCCTGTACGAGTCCACGCCCGGGGCGACCTACAAGAGTATCGCCGCTGACCTGGGCATCAACAGGGAGACGCTGCGTGAGTGGGTGCTGCGGGACCGGGAACGTCGCGGCGTCGCCCCGGCGGCCGCTCGGTCAGGCAGGGCAGCGCCGGCCCGGGCAGGACAGCTGGCACCGTCCGCCGACCCGGACGAACGGATCCGGCAGCTGGAGGCCCGGGTGGCCGAGTACTACAGCCTCAGATCTTCGTGATGTGATCGGCTGTGGTCGGGTGATGCTCGCCAGGGGCGGAGGCGGGCGGGCAGGGGGTCGCCGCGCCGGGTGTAGTGGCTGACGGTTGCCCGGGTCGGGTGTGTCCACTTTCGCAGGGGAAGGCCCCATCTATTCTCCAGAATGGTCCGTCGGGCTTGGTGAGGGCATGCAGTTCAACACGGTGAAGGTGCTGCGGGAGAGTCCCGGCATCACGACGACGCTCGCGGTCTCGGCGGATGACCGCGAGCTCGTGGTGCGACGTCTGGATCTCTCGAGGACTCGGCCGTGGAGCCGGCGGTGGCTCGAGGGCGAGGTCGAGACCATCCGAAGGACGCGACTTCCCCATGTCGTGGCGGTCACGATCGCGGATCGGGGACTGGATCACCTCGACCTGGTCCGTCCCTTCGTCGAAGGGCTGGACATTCGGGAGTGGTTCGCCCGGCAGCCGCCCCCCTCGCTCGTCGAGCAGCTCAGGGTGATGAGCACGCTGTTCTACCCGCTGGCGCGCCTGCACAGCCTGGGCATCGCCCATGGAGGTGTGACGCCGGCGAACATCGTGCTGACCGGGCGTGGCGACCTGGTCCTGCTCGACGTGGGGGTGTCGCGTGCGCAGCTTGCTGCGCGGGACGGCTGGACGGATCGCGCGGACGTGGACAATCAGCGAAGCGACCAGCCGCATCAGCACCTGGACGTGGGCTTCACCGCCGACCTTTTCGCTGCTGGCCTCGTGCTGTTGGAGTCAGTCGCTCAGGTGAATCGCACGGCGAGTGTGCTGCGGCGCATGCACCCGTCCGCGGAAGGCCTCGGAGATCCGGCGCAGCTCCTCGATCTCGTGAGGGTGCCGAGTCCGTTGCGGCCCGTCTTCGCGAGACTGCTCGACCCCGTTCCGGCGATGCGTTTCCAGACCGCCGAGGAGGTGCTCGGCGAGCTCGAAGCGCTGCTCGCAACGAGCACCAAGCTGGAGCCCGGCGCCGGCGTACCGCAGGGGTCCGGCGCGTCGACGTCTGCGCCCGCGCCGCCGCCGGTGGGCCGGTACCACGAGCTCGCCGCACTCATCAGCGGCGCGGAAGGGGCCGAGCATGGGTCTGGATCGACCATCTGCCTGAGCGGAGAATCGGGCCTCGGCAAGACCCACCTGCTGGACGCTGTGACCGAGCACGCGGCGGGGCGGGGAACGACCGTGTTGCGCACCGGCGCCTTCGACCAGGCCCCGACGCGGCCGTTGGGTCCGTTCGGCGGAGTGTTTCGGGACGTGGTCGCCCACCTGGGCGCGCACCCGGACGGCGTGGTGCGTGTCCGCGACGATCTGGGCGACCTCCTTCCCGTGGTTCTCGACCAGGTCCCCGAGTTCGCCGCTGCCTTCGCGGGCGCGCCCGCAGCGCGAGAGCCGGGGCCCGTGCTCCTGGACGCCCCGGCCCAGGTCGTCCCCGCGGCGATCGCCAGGCTGCTGGTCGCCGCCTTCGGGCCCGAGGACGCTGGTTTGATCGTTCTCGACGACGGTCAATGGGCTGACGACCTGACCTGGCAGGTGCTCGAGAAGCTGGCCGAAACGATCGGGGCCAGAGCGCCCACCGGCGCTGCCAGCATCACGCTGGTCATCTCCTGTCGGCCCGAAGCCGTGGCAAGGGTCCGCGAGTGGGGCGTAGCTCAGGTCGAGTACGTCGGCCTCTCGCCGCTCTCGGAGGTGGACACCGAGCAGCTGATCCGCTCGGTCGACGCCAGCGTGCCCGCCGACGTGATCCCCTACGTCGCGAAACTCTCGCGCGGGAATCCCCTGGACGCCCTCCTCATCTGCCAGGGGCTGATGGATTCGTCCTTCCTCAGCGGGGCATCCGCTGGCTGGACGGCAGACGAGCGCGCTGACGGCGGCGAGCCCGCGCCGCTCGACGCACGACGATCAAGTCCGGAACGCGGCGCCCCTGAGGTCCTGGTCTCGACGTGGCTGAGCTCGCTGTCACCCCCGACGGCGGAGGCCCTGCATCAGGCTGCTGTCATCGGACGACGGTTCTCTGCCGGGCTCCTCGCCGCTGCCCTGTCGGTGAGCGCATCGGCGGTCGAGCAGCGACTGGACGAAGCCGTCCGTCGAGGCATCGTTCGCGGCGTCCCGGGCGGGGATCGCGGCGAGCTCGAGTTCGCCCATGACCGCCTCCGCGACGCAGTGCTGCGCGCGCTGGACGAGGGCGGCAGGCAGGCGCTGCACCTCCGTGCTGCTCGTGCCCTGCAACGACGGGGGACGTCGCGGGCCGATTACGACATCGCCTACCACTATGCGCGCGCGGGGCACCCGGCTGAGGCGTTGGACTATGCGCTCCGCGCCGGGGAGGCCGGGCTGAGGCACCATGCCCTCGACGTCGCCGAGATCAATTTCGCGATCGCCGAGGCCGGTCTCGCGAGCAGCGACCTCGGTGTCGACGACGGCCTGGGGTTTCGCGTCTACGAGGGTCTGGGCACCGTCCACATGCTCCGTGGCAACTACGACCTGGCCGCCAAGGAGCTGGTCCGCGCGCACGACCTGTCGAGAACCCAGACGGCCACCGACTCCGTCCCGATCGCCACGCTGCTGAGCGAGCTCGCCTTCAAGACCGGACGCTTCGACGACGCTGCCCAATGGCGGCAGCGCTCGCTGGAGGACCTCGCGTTGCCGGTTCCCCGACACGCCTGGCACGCTGGCGTCTCCGTGCTGTATGAGTTGGTGCTCCTCGCCGGCGGGTGGCTCGTCCGGCCCCTCCGGGCAGGCAGATCCGCGCGGCGGTACGTCGACAGTGAACGTCGGCGCCTGGCCGCACGGACGTACAACCGGCTGGTGTACGAGTGGTGGTTCATCCGATCGCCGGTCTGGGTGGTGTGGGCGATCCTGCGCGGCGCCCGGTTCGCGAATGCCGCTGGGAGCACACGAGAACGAGCACAGGCACTGTCCACAGCGGCGGTCCTCTCGGGCACAGCACCGATCCTGGCGCCGATCGCCCTGCGACTGATCAACCGCTCGCTGCGGCTGCGAGAACGCGCCGGAGATGGCTGGGGGCTCGCGCAGTCGCACCACTTCCGTGGGTTCGTGCTCTACGCCGCCAACCGGTACCGCGAGGCGATCGAGGCTTTCGACACCGCTATCACCGCCTTCGACGTCCTCGGGGATCGCTGGGAGCAGGTCGCTGCGATGTGGCAGAAGGCGTTGTGCTTCGGGCGGTTGGGACTGTTGAACGATGCCGGGACGCTGGCGCGCTACACCTACCGGGAGGCCAAGCGTCGGGGCGACCTGATCGGGGCGGGCACCGCACTGGCGATCTGGGCCAGCTACCTGCCCGGAGACGTCGCCATCGAGACGCTGATGCGCGAGATCAACGAGACCGACCCCGGGGATCGCCACACCCTCGCCTTGTTGCAGGCGTCGCGCGCGCAGCGACTCGCTCACGCGGAGCACTACGAGCAAGCCCTGGACGCAGCTCGGCAGGCCGACGAGCTGCTGCGCGCCTCGGGGATCAGGAACCACTTCCTGGCCCCGATCCTCACCTCGCATCTCCAGATCCTCCGTATGTCCTTGCCCGCCGGTGCTTCCTGGTGGACCGAGGAGCGACGACTCCAGACCAGGACCTCCAGAAGGATCCTTCGACGTGCGCGACGCTCCGCTCTCGTCTTCAGCGGCGAACGTCCGGCGGCGTGGCGGGAATGGGCACTGATGGCGTTCGCCTCGGGTCACCGGCTGCTCGGAAGCGTGGTCCTGCGGGCCGCGGCCCGCAGCGCACGGCGCCACGCGGCACAAGGCGAATTGGCGGCGTGCGCACTGGTGGCTTCCCTGGCGGGCGTCACACCCCGACGAGGCGCCCTCGCCGGAATCTCGGTGCCCGAGACCGTCCGTGAGCTGGGCATCAGCGTCGACCGCGGCATCGTGGAGGCCGGGTCGGCGCACGAACCGTTCGCCGGCACCTCTTCGACGCGTCATCATGCGTTGCTCGATGCCGTCAGCTCCCTGGTTGCCGCCGACGAGGTCGCCGAGGTGCTCGACAAGCTTCGCGATGCCGTGTTCGCAACCACCACCGCGCGACGGGTCGAGTTCACTCGGAACGAGACCGAAGTCGAACAACGCGAGCCGGGTACCGCACCCGAGAGTGCCGAGATGCACGTCACCGAACGGTTGGTCATGCCCGTCGGTAGCGACGGCGAGGCCGAGGTCTCGGTGGTGGCGGCCTTCCCGCTGGGAGAAGGCGAGCAGCACGCGCCGACGATGGAAGTGCTCGCGGCAGTCGCGGGTGGCGTGATCGAGCGCGAGATCCTTCGCCGGGAGTCGATGGAGCGCATGGTCGCCGTACAGGAAGCCGAGCGCGGTCGAATTGCGCGCGACCTCCACGACGAGTTCAGCCACCTGTTCGCCACCGCGATGGGCGGGCTCAGCACGCTCCAGGACTCCTCGGACCCGGCCGTGCGGGAGACGGCGACCGAGGTGCGCGAGATCGTCCGCCAAGGCATCACGGTGGCGCGCTCGGTCGCTTGGTCGCTGCGGCCTTCCGGGCTCGACGACCTCGGTCTCGTCGGATCCATCGAGCAGTACGTCGAGGACTTCCGCGAGCGGTTCCCGATCCGGGTCGATCTCACGACCACCGGCCATGTTCCCGCGCTGTCTCCGGCCGTAGAGACAGCGGTTTTCCGCATCGTCCAGGAGGCGCTGACCAACATCGCGCGGCACAGCGGCGCCCGCGAAGCCAGCGTCATGCTCGTCGGTTCCACGGACTCCCTCCGCGCGGTCGTGGAAGATAATGGAATCGGCTTCGATGTCGAGCTCGCCGACCAGCGCAAGTCGCTGGGCCTCATCGGCGCACGCGAACGTACCCGGTTGGTCGGTGGGCGGCTGTCCATCGAATCCAGTCCCAACCAGGGAACGACGATCATGGCGGAGGTGCCGGTCAAGTCGTGATTAGTGTGGCGGTGTGCGATGACCACGGGCTCATCCGTTCCGGTATCCGGCGCATCCTCGAGGCGACATCGGAGTTCGAGCTGGTGGCGGCGGTGGCGACCGGCGACGCTCTCATGTCCGCGCTCCCGAACCTGCGACCCGACCTGCTCGTGCTCGACATCCGGCTGGCCGACGTCAGCGGCCTCGACCTGCTGGAGAAGATCGCCGCAGTCGCCCCGCAGACCCGAGTAGTCGTGCTGAGCATGCACGGCGCGAAGGGATACGTGGAGAAGGCCCGAGCGCTCGGCGCACGCGGTTACATCACCAAGGAATGCCTCGACGAGGACCTAATGTCGGTGCTCCGTGCCGTGATCGCCGACGAGGGCTTCGTATCGTTCCGTGCCGCCGCACCGACCGCGAGCGGCGCCGCGCAGCGGCGAAGCGCCGACATCGATGCACTGTCGTCGCGCGAGCTTGAGGTGCTGAGGTTGATCGCGGCGGGACTGACCACGGGTGAGGTCGCCGAGCAGCTTACAGTCTCCCCGCGCACCGTCGAGAGCCATCGCGCGAGCATCCAGCGCAAGTTGCAGGTCCGCACTCGTGCCGAGCTGGCGCGGATCGCCCTGGATGAGGGCCTTCTGGACTGAGTCGCGAGCTCGGCGCGGCTTTTCCGTAGTTTCCCTCGGATGGCGGTCGGCCGCGCTGAGGGAAGACTTACCTTCACTGAGCTCGTTTCATCCGGAAGTTGCTGGTCACGGGTCTGGTGTGGCGGTGGTTGGGTGTACTCGTGCTGGCAGAGCGGCATGATCGTGGGGCTTGATCGTCCGTCAAGGATCCTTGGGTGATTGCCTGTTCTGCCTGCACGCTGGGTACGGATGCGCCTACGATCCGTGTCGGAGGCGTCACGCGGACGGCAGGGGGATCGGTGGACCCGATACTGGAGCGGATCGGCACGCGCCGCGCCTACCTCGCTGAGCAGGCCGAACTGCTGGGCAAGCAGCTGGCGGGGGTTGTCGACAGAGGCGGACCGTGAGCAGGACGCGTTCGTAGTCCGATCCGTTCGATGCCGAGCGGGCCAGGTCGATCCGGATCGGCAGGATTCGCCGGCCTGCCCAGGCGGGCTCGCCCCACTGGACGGGACGCTGCTCGGCGTCGGTGAGCGATGCCTCGATCTTGCGCAGCAGGGTCGACTTCCCGACGCCGCCGACCCCGTGGAACACGATCACGTTGTTGCGCGGCGCCTCCAGGTCCTCGACGTCGAAGCCCGGGGCGGCGATGTGCCGCAGGTGCTCCTCGATGGCGGTGGCGACAAGGTGCCACTGGGCTTGGCGGTGGTGAATGCCTCGTCGCTGCCCACGGGGTCATTGCAACTGAACAGCGCACGAAGGTCGGCCATGTGACGAGGTCCCCCCAGAAGTGATCACCTGAGACCCAACCTATGCCGCGTACCGTGACCGGCCGCAGGCCAGGTCTCTCGACTTTCGTCGTTCTGACCAACTGTCAGGTAGGTAGCTCGCACGGGTGACCTGTGGCCATCGGCCCGGCCGGGAGGCAGACGCCAAGGAAGCATCGGCGGTGCTTATGTCGCCTGCTGTGAGGGACCCGCCGATGCTTCCGGATCCGACCGTACCCGCATCTCTGCTCGCTGTGCTGGGCGCTTTGCGCGGCAGTTTCACCTCGCCGACCTTCTCCACGTTCGCCGCGCTGGTCACTGGGTTGATCGCGAACACCGGTCGGGGCACGGTCACCGGGATACTGCTGGGCGCGAACTTGACGCGTCACTGGTCCCATGACCGGGCCCACTCCTTCTTCGCCCGCGCCCGCTGGGAGCCGCAGACGCTGGGCGCGTCGCTGTCCCACCTTGTGGTGCGCTCTGTGGTACCCGACGGCACCCCGCTGACGGTGGCGGTGGACGACACGCTGTTCAAACGGCGTGGGAAGAAGGTCTTCGGCGCCGCCTGGCAGCACGACGGCTCCGCCGCCGGCCGCGACGGGATCGGCTACGGCACCTGCTTCGTCGTCCTCGGCCTGATCGTGGACCTGCCGTGCCTGCCCCGTCCGGTGTGCCTGCCGGAGGCCGCCCGGCTGCACCGCCCGAAAGGCGAGCAGACCAAGGTCGAACTGGCCGCTTCCATGATCCGATTCCTGGCCGCCTGCCACTGGAGCCGACGTATCGATGTGGTCGCGGATGCCGCCTACCACGGCAAGGCGCTGCGTGACCTGCCCGTATCTGTCACCTTCACCACCCGACTGCCGTCCCACGCGGTGCTCTACCGCCATGCCCCACCGCCGACCGGACGGCGCGGTAGGCCCCGCCTGAAAGGCGACAGGCTCGGCACTCCGGCCGAGCTGGCCGCCACGCTGGCGTTCACCCCGCAGGCCGTGACCCGCTATGGCCGCACCGAGACCGTGTTCACCGCCGAGACCACCTGCCTGTGGTACGGCTCCTTCCACACCCAAACGGTGAAGGTGTTGCTGCTCCGCGAGGATGCCATCGACACCGGCTACGACCTGGCGTTGATCTCCACCGACCTGACCGCGTCGGCCGGGCAACTGGTGACCCGGTATGCCGCGCGATGGTCGATCGAGGTGACCTTCGGCGAAGCCCGCAGCATCCTCGGCGTCGGCCAGGCCCACCACCGGACCCGGCGCGCGGTCCAGCGAGGGGTTCCGTTCGGCCTGTACTGCTACACAATCACCGTGGTCTGGTACGCGCTGCACGGCCACCACCCCCAGGACGCGGCCGAGCACCGGGCACGGGCCCCGTGGTACCTCACCAAGACGCACCCTGATGGCGCTCCGACATGACCGCCAAGCTCCGCCGAACGATCATCGCGGCCCGATTTATGCCCATCGACGCCGGTCAGCCCACAGATACCGAAATCCGCGCCGTGCAAGAGGCATGGGCCGCAGCCAGCACAAACCTGGCATGACGATCAATCAGAACGTCGAAAGTCGAGATCCCTGGCCAAGGCGGTGGCCAAGGCGGTGTATGAACGAATCTTCAGCACCGAGATCGAACCGGTGCTCACCCGGTTGACGTCGACCAGTGCGCCCTCCGACATCCTCTTGGAGGTCGCGCAGCGGATCGCCACCGTCGCCCGGCGCGAGCGCGGACTCGTGACGTCGTTGGACTCGCTGGGAGAGACGACCGCGGACCTGCTCGGCCGGCATGGACCGTCGTTCGACGAGTTCGTCGAGCGTGGACAGGCCGCCGGTAACTTGCGTGCGGACATCTCGGGCGCCGACGTACCGAACTTGCTGGCGATGTTCGCCTCCAGCACCGCGGTGCTGAACGTAGACGCCGAGGCACGGCGTCGCTACCTCGGATTCATGCTGGACGCGCTGCGCCCGCAGTGTGTGTGAGAGTCCTGTTGCGGCTGGAAGCTGTTGTCGAAGTGTCATCCCCACAAAGTAATGTGGAGGTCACGGCTGCTTGACGGGGCTCGGAAGGTTCCGCCAGACGTTCGGTGGGTGCGCCGAGGGGCGTGTACCACGGTGTCGGTGCGTCGTCAAGTCGTTGCGGCGGATGCGGCTGCGTTACGGGGCCAGCCGGTTCAGCTTGGCGCGCAGCGCCTCCAAGCAAGCCGGCCGGCTCGGAGGACATCCCCGGCTTGGCGCAGATCCGCTTGGCCATGACCGGCCTGTCCGCCCGCCGCACCACATCCATGATCCGCTGGTAGTCCGCAGGCAGCACCGTCTCGTCCATGCTCTGCTCGCGCTGCGGCACCAGCTGGTGCGCACCCTCGAAGAGGTTCCCGAGGGCGGCATGCACTGGTCGAAGCGCGAGCTGGCCCGGCAGGTGGGGATCTCGCCCACCAGCGTGCACCGTATCTGGCGGGCGTTTGGCCTGCAGCCCTGGCGGTCCGAGGAGTTCAAGATCTCCCCGGACCCGCTGCTGATCGACAAGATCCGGGACGTGGCCGTAGGTGCACCGTAGTCCTGCGGTGTCCGGCCGCGTCCCGCACGCGGCCGCCGGGGCCCCAGGGGCTGGTCGCCGTCCTCGTCCGGACCCGGCCGGGTCCCGTCGCACAGTCTTGCGGTGGCCCGGGGAGCCGTGGCGTCATGTGCGCGTGACGTTGCCGACTGCGGTGCGCAGGTCGTCCTCTCCGGAGAGCAGCGGGGGCAGGGGCGTTGCGCCGGCCGGGTTCAGCGAGTCGAAGAGCAGGGTGATGAAGCGGGCGCGCAGCGAGGGCGGGGTGCCGGGCAGCGCGAGGCCCGCGACGGCCATGACGAGGAAGTGGGGGATGTCCTCGGCGGTGAGGTCGGGGCGGACTTCTCCTTCCCGCTGTGCGCGCACCACGAGCGGGTGGAGCGAGGACGTGAACCGTTGCAGGACGTCTACGGCCACGTCGGCGAAGTTGCTGGCGAAGGTGACCAGGCCCCGCTCCTCGGTGATCAGATCGAGCAGGCGGACGGCGATGTCCTTGAGTCCCTGACGGGTGTGGGGGGCGTCGGCGGCGCGCTCGATGAGCGGAAGGAGGTCGGTTTCGAGGATGTCCTCGAGGACGGCCCGGACGATGGCTTCCCGGTTGGGGAAGTGGCGGTAGAGCGTGGCGATGCCCACGCCGGCTTCCGCCGCGATCTGTTCCAGTGAGCCCTCGCCCCTGCCCAGAACGGTCCGTCCCGCGGCGGTGATCCGCTGCGCGCTGGAGCGGGCGTCGACCCGACGCCGGGCAGTGCGGTCGTTCCCGAGCGCCATCCGTGGCTCTTTCCTGTTCCGTGCTGAAGACCGGCCGTGGACACGCCGATCGTACCCAGTCACATCGATAGTCTCCTATCGGTTCGGTAGTAGCCTCTCATTTCGTGCTGTGGTCTGGACTGTCAGACCGCCCGGAAAGGGGAGGTACCCATGTCCGTTCTGCTGTACCGGGTGGGAAGGTTCGCCTACGGCAAGCCCTGGTACGTCATCAGCGGCTGGCTGGCCGTGGTGGCGGCGGTCGTGGCGCTGCTCGTGGCCCATCCGGTCAAGCTCAGCAACGAGGTGCGCATCGACGGGACCCCGTCCCAGAAGGTCATCGACGATCTGGCCGGCTCCCTGCCGGAGGCGTCCGGCGGCCAGGGCCTGCTGGCCTTCAGGGCCGCGGAAGGCGCCCGGGTCGATGACGCGAGGACCCGCCCCGCGCTCCTGGCGGCGGTGAACGCCGTCTACCGCCACGACCACGTCATCGATGCCCGGAAGATCCTTACCCAGGAAGCCGCGCAAGGTGCGAGCAGTCCGCTGCTGCGGGCTCAGGCGGCGGTGGCCCAGGACGCCGGCCGGCCGGCGTCCGGCAAGACGCCCGTCCCGCTGCAGGCGGACGGTCAGCCGGTGCCGGGCGTGATCGTCTCCGCCGACGGCTCGACGGCACTGATGCAGTTCCAGTTCGACAAGCAGACCTATGAACTCCCCTCCGGGACGATCAACAGCACCGTCGAGACCGCCCAGCAGCAGGCCGCACGCGGCGGCCTGGAGGTCCTGCCGTCGGCGGCCATGATGGAGATCCCCCAGATCGTCGGCGTCGGGGAAGCCGTCGGCGTCGCCGTCGCGGCCGTCGTCCTGCTGATCACCCTGGGATCGCTCGTCGCGGCGGGCCTGCCTCTGGTCATCGCCCTGGTCGGGGTCACCGTGGGCGTGGGAGGCGCCTTCACCCTCTCCACCGTGATCGAGATCCACTCACTCGCCGCCGTCCTGGCACTGATGCTCGGGCTGGCCGTCGGCATCGACTACGCGCTGTTCATCGTCAACCGGGAACGCCGGCTCATCAGGGATGAGGGCCTGGACGCTCACGAAGCCACCGGCCGGGCCATCGGCACCGCCGGGAGCGCCGTGTTCTTCGCCGGCAGCACCGTCGTGATCGCTCTCGCCGGGCTCCTGGTCGTCGGCATCACGCTGCTGTCCACCATGGCACTCGTGGCCGCCGCCACCGTCGCGATCGCCGTGCTGCTCGCCCTGACCCTGCTGCCCGCGCTGCTGGGCCTGGTCAAGGAGCGCATCCGCCCCACCCGCACCCGGGGCGGGATGCGGCACCAGAACGCCGACACCGGCCATGGACGGGCCGTCCGTTGGGGAACAGGCTTGGTGCGGCACAGGTACGCAGCCCTCGCGGCCGCGGTCCTGGTCCCCGTGATCCTGGCCGTGCCCGCCGCCGGCATGAAGCTCGGACTGCCCTCCGGCGCCAGCTACAACCCCGACACCGGCCAGCGCCGCAACTACGAGCTGATCAGCAACGCCTACGGCCCCGGCTACAACGGACCCCTCATGGTCACCGTCAACTCCACCACCAAGGGCCAGCCACTGAGCCCCGCGACCCTTGCCGCGGTGACCTCCAACCTGTCGAGCACCAAGGGTGCCGCCTCGGTCTCCCTGGGCGGGATGAACAAGACCGGCACCATCGCCGTCCTCGGCCTCATCCCCGGCAGCGGGCCGAACGACGACGCGACCAAGGACCTCGTCGCCGCCCTACGGGACAAGAGCCCCCAGATCCGCGAGACTTACGGCGTCACCATCGGCGTCGCCGGCTTCACCACACTCGCCATCGATGTCTCCGACCGCCTCGCCGACGTCCTGCCCGTCTATGTGGCGACGGTACTCGGGCTCTCCCTGATCGTGCTGCTCCTCGTCTTCCGCTCCCTCATGGTCCCCGTGACGGCCACCCTCGGCTTCCTGCTCAGCATCGCCGCCACCTTCGGCCTCACCACAGCCGTCTTCCAACGGGGCTGGCTGCAGAGCCTCATCGGAGTCGACGCCACCACACCCATCGTGAGCCTGCTGCCCATCATCATCACCGGCGTGCTCTACGGGCTCGCCATGGACTACCAGATGTTCCTGGTGACCTCCATGCGCGAAGCACACGTCCACGGCGCAACCGCCCGCGACGCCACCGTCAACGGCTTCGCCCGCGCAAGCTCCGTCGTCCTGGCAGCCGCCACCATCATGGTCTCCGTCTTCGCCGGATTCATCTTCAACGCCCAGCCCATGATCAAACAAACGGGCTTCGCCCTGGCCGCCGGCATCCTCATCGACGCCTTCGTCATCCGCATGACCCTCATCCCCGCCACCATGGCCATCGCCCAGGAGAAAGCCTGGTGGATCCCCGCCTGGCTGGACCGCCTGCTGCCCGACCTGGACATCGAGGGCGACAAACTCACCCAGAAGATCGCCACGGCCCAAAGCGCGGCCGACCACCCGCACGCCGCGGTACATCAGGCCGAAACCATCAACTGACCGCACCACCCTCTCCCCCGGCTGTGCGCGACGACCCTCGCGCACAGCCTGCTGCCGCGGCGACGTCCACCCCGCGCCCCAAGAGAGCTGACCGTCGGGCACGAGGGGCCACGCAGCGCCTCCGCCCGCCCGTGCTGGTCGCACACCAACGCGCCCTGGCAGCCGGGCTGTTGCGGCTGCCATACTGGCGGCGTCGGCCCCGTCCGCCTACGTATCCCCGTGACGGCCGGGGCCGCGCGGCGGCTTCACCACCCGCCTGGACTACACCGCCCGCTACACCGGCCGGTGACCACCCCAGACGGCGTTCCGGCCCCAAGGGGCCTCTCAGGCCGCGGCCCGTACTTCCTCCTCCGCCTCGAACTCGACGTCCAGGTGCGGGTCGAACGCGTCCGATCGCACGGTCAGCTCCGTGGTGGCGTAGGTGCCGAACCGCATGATGTGGCCGGTCAGGTACGGGCTGATCGCGGCCAGGCCCTCCCCGGTGATCTGCCAGCCCTCCGCCTGGAGTTCACGGATCACGTTCATCAGGTCCAGGGTCGTGTGGAAGATGACGCAGTTGGCGAGCAAAGACGTCAGCTTCACCGCCTTCTCCTGTTCCACCGGGTCGTTCTCGGCGATCAGCCCGCCGTTGCAGAACGCCAGCCAGTCGGTGAAGTTGGTGAAGGACTCGACCTTGTTGGTGGCCGCCGTCACCCGGCGGCGCAGCGACGGATCCGAGATGAACCGCAGCAGCTGCACGGTGGCGACCGCGCGGCCCACCTCGCGGAAGGCCCGGTAGATCTGGTTGCGCTTGGAGTTGCTGCCCAGGCGCCGCAGCAGCGGGGAGGCCAGGGTGCCCTCCCGGATCGCGATCGTCACGCGCATGAGATCGCGCCAGTGGGCCTCGATGAGCCGCCAGTCGACGACGTTGCGCCCGCCCTGGTCGAACAGTGCGTCGATGTGCCGGTAGCGGACGGATCCCGAGGGCCGGTAGAAGGTGCGGTCCTTCCAGTTCCGTATCCTCGGCATCAGCTCGAACCCCAGCAAATGGGCAAGGCAGAACACCGGGAACGACTTTATGTGGACAGTTCAAGTTGATCTTCCTCAGGTGTGTCGTTCGGACTGCCAGCTGTGTCGGCGTCATCGGGAAGCACTCACGGCTGGGCGGGAAGAGCAGACATAGAGTGGGGTGCTCGATGAGCTGGCGAGGGTAGGAGCCGTGGAAATTACCGTCCAGTGGATACGGACGTCCTGGACGAAGCAGTCCCGGGGAGGAGAGGCTGCCACTCGCAGGAACGCGGCCCCGGTCGGCTTCACCGTTCCGCATGCGTTGCCTTCGGTCGCGCACGTGGTTCGCATGCATGAGCGAGACGGCTTCGACCCCTATGACAGCCAGGAAGACCTGCGCAAGGTCGACGTCCAGCTCCGCGAAACCGACGGCCGATTGCGAGTACTTCCCCGCGTGCAGCCCCTGTTCGCCATACCCCCTCGACCGAGACGGCCTCCGGCCGTGCGCCTTGCCCCCGGTCAATGGGTCCGATGGCAGCTCAACTACCGTTTCAGCAGTGCGGCAGGGATCCGAGGCTGGACGTACTGGCTGGACACTTTCAACATCGCCTATGGTCCCGTGAGCGACGACGTGTTCTTGTCGACGCCCACTGTGTTCATCGACGAGCGAGGGCCCCTCAGGTAGCCCCACTGCGGCGTGATCAATCACTGGACTCGTCGGCCTCCGCTTCGACGTGGGCGGGTTGGCCGAGGTCAGCCAGGAGTCTGTCGATGCGTTCGCTGGTGCAGCGGTGGCGTTCGATCTCACGGTCCCAGCCGCGTTCGGCCGCGTCGCGGGCGAGGGCGAGCTCGACCTCACGTCGAGCCCGCAGTCGTGGTGCGTATTCAGGTGTGGTGACGAACTTCGCGCAGGTCAGGTAGAGGTCGCACTCGCAGGGGCCTTCGGCGGGGAGCCGGAGACAGCGGCCGAGTTCGAGTTCGGTCTTGAAGAAGTTGGTCCTGAGCCAGTCGATCGACGTGTCCGGGAGTGTGCCGCTGCGTAGTACCTCGGCGGCCGGGCCGGCGATCGTTGCCCCAGGTCCGAGGACGGCGCGGTAGTCGCGCAGTACTTCCTGATCGCTGACCTGTGCGTAGACGAGTGCCATGCTCACGGAGGTATGCCCGAGCACCTTCATGATGGTGTGCAGCTTCGCGCCGCGTTCGGCGAGCTGAGTGCCGACGGTGTGGCGGAATCGGTGGGCTGAGACGGTGCCGCGGCCAGTGCCGTCGCGGCCACCCGGGCGGACCAGGCCGACGGCCTTGCAGGCGTCCTGGATCGAAGTCTCGAACAGGTAGTAGGTCGACAGCAGCTTGCCGTGGCTCATGAACAGGTAGCGGATCTCCTCGCCGGTCCGCTCGTCGGTGAAGGGCCTCTCGGGCGCGTGTCTGCGCAGGTCGATGACCTTTTGCAGGGCCTCGGCGGCGTCCTCGTGCAGCGGGACGACCCGTTCTTTGTAGGTCTTGCGTCCGGAGAGCCGCAGCCGTGGGGTGCCGTCGGGGTAGCGGTCCAGGCAGTCGATCGGGAGGCGCTGGATCTCGGTGCGGCGGGCCCCGGACCAGCGGGCCACCAGCAGGGCGGCGCGTTGGAACGGGCAGGCGATCGCGTTGATGACCGGCATCAGCTTGTCGAGTTCGTGGTCGGGGATGAACCGGGGCACCTTCTGGGGGAACTTGGGTGCGTCGCCCGCACCGATGAGGGTGTAGCCGGGCACGTCCGCGTACTGCCAGATCGCGGTGTCCCGGAAGAACTGAGAGAGCCCGGAGATCCGCTGGATCCGGGACATCACGCCGAGCGGCTTGCCGGTCCTCTCCGTCGGTTCCTCAGCGATGTATCCGATCCAGCCGAGGCAGTGATCCCGTGTGACGTCGGCAAAGGTAGTGATCTCGGGGTGGTTCTCACCGAGCCAGTTGCCGAACACGCGCACCGCGAGTTCCAGCTTGTCCACCGTCGACGGGGCGTCGGTCAGCTTGCGGGCCGCCAGCCACTTCTGCGCGACCGCGAGCATCCGCGGCGGCAGCTCCATCGGCGGCTTCCACGACGGCATCAACTTGCGTGGTTGAGTGGCTACTTGGCCCCGGTGGAACAGCACGACCTGCAACTGGTGCAGGTGGGTCACCCACTGCTTGGAGGCGTTGTCTCGGTAGTTCTGCACCGACGGGTAGAAGCGGTGCAAGTCCTCACGTTCGCTGAACCGCCGGACAGCTTCGAGCGCTCCGGCGATGTGTTCCTCAGTGATGTGCTCCGCCCGCGACAGGCCCGCGTGCAGGGCGATCCGGCTGACCGTCCAGTTCATCGCCTGCCTGGCCGAGCCCGGGGCATAGCCGAGTGCGATGGCTTCCTCGATCAGGGCGGCCGTGCCCAGATCGATCCCCATCTCGGTGGCCGGGTCCACCACCCGGAGCTGCCCGGCGCCGAGCATCCACGGGTAGTCGAACGCGATGTACCCACGCAGAGCGAGGAACAGCAGGTAGGGACGGGCATAGAACGAGACCGGGAAGGAGGGCGCCGTGTGCGGTTCGCCCGGCAACCGGCCGACCCGTTCCACCAGCGGCGCGGCGAACCAGTCGGACATGCTCGGCCATGCGTCCATGAACGCCCGGTGGCGTCGCAGCTTGGAGCCGCGGTAGCCGGGATGGATGTCCTGCCCGTTGAGGAACGCGAGGTACTCGGCCTCGGGGCAGTGCCGGGCGGGCCGCCAGGACCGTGGCGGGGCCACCGCGAGTGCCGCTGCGGTGGAGACCGGTCCGGCCCTCACTTTTCGGCTCCGCCGTGGCCCAACTGGTCGAGCGCCTGGTGGTAGTCGGTGACGACGGCCGGATCGGAGACCCGGGTGTAGATGCGTGTCGACTCTGGAGAGGCGTGGCCAAGTCGCTTCTGGAGCGTCAGTTCCCGCATGCCACCCTCCCACATGCTGGTCGCGTGAGTGTGCCGCAGAGCGTGCGGGGTCACCCACGGCTCGCGGATCCCGGCCCGGGTGCAGGCGCGGGAAAACATCCGCACCAGCCCGTCGTAGCTCAGTGCCTCCAGGCGGCGGGTGCCGCGGCCGCCGATCAGGAAGACCAGCCGGCTGTCGGCCTCGGCAGGGCGCTCGCCCATGACGTAGGCGCTGACCGCCGCGAGGGTCTCCGCCTCGTGCAGGTCGACGACCCGTTCGTAACGTGACTTTGACCGGGCGCCCTTGGGATGGTCGTCACGGTGACGGACCACGACCCGTCGCCGGCCGTAGGCCAGGTCGTCCAGGTGCAGGCCGAGGACTTCGCCGGGCCGCAGGCCACCATGGAACATCAGCAGGACGATCGCCTTGTCGCGCAGGCCGCGGAGCTGTGCCAGCAGGGCCTGGACCTGATCGTCGGAGAGCGGTCGCGGCACCCGCTGTACGGTCTTGACGCGAACGGCCCGGCGGACCGGGCGCTGTCGGCTGGCCCGACCCATGAACGGGCGATGCCGTTCGGAGACTCGCCCGAGCGCCGGGTCCGGCCGCTTCTCCAGCGGATTTGCCCTGTCCAGCAGCCCGGACAGGATCACGTACTCGTAGAACGACGACACCGCCGCCAGAATCCGGTTCACCGTGCTCGCCGCGAGCTTGGTCGCCGGTCCGTCCGCGCCCATGGTCACAACCGACAGGGTCATCCGACGCCGCGGGCGTCGAGACGGCACCGAGCGCAGATACTCCAGCAGCGCGATCGAGTCCGGCGGACCGAAGCGTTCCCAGCTCAGACCGCTGCCAGCGAAGAAGAGCCACAGGTGCCGGAGATCGTACGCATAGGAGACCAGCGTGTTCGGCGAGCAGTCCCGGGCTGCGAGGAACCGCAGGAAGCTGGAGACCACCTCGACCGGTTCGCCGCTCTCGTCGAGCAACTCGACACGGAGCGAGCCGTTCTCCTGGCCTTCTCGTACCCGCATGGACGCCTCCGCCACCGTCGCGTGCGACGGCTCGGACGGCCGCCCTTGCCCCTCAACGAGAGGCAAGGTGTCCATGTAACTAAATGCCCCTGCGTATCCGCGTGGATCGTCTCCGACTTCATCTCCGAAGCGTTCTTCAGCAGCCCGTCGATGATGTACACGGCCTCCCACACGCCACACGGGATGAACCTGGAGAAGAGCGCGATGTACTGATCCGATATGTGGTGGTATGCGATGCCGCCGAAGCCTCCGTACCGGATCGAGGTCTCGGCGAGCAGGTTGTCGATGAAGGTGTCCATCTGGGTGCCGTCGGCCGCCACGGAAGTCACGCCACCCGCACAAGCTACTTGTGCTGCTCCTTCAGATGGCTCCAGCTGGGGCGCTTCGCTGGCTTCTTCAGCCGGTTCAGCCCGCTCTTGCCCTCCAGGCCGCCCACGTCCAGCAGCCCCTGAAGGCGGGCCCGGTCCTGAAGCGTCATGCGGGAGCGGATAGTGGCGAAGATGTCCTCGTTGACCTCCCGGCGGATCCGGGCGGCCATCTCGTCCAGGGTGCGGAACGCCGGGAGCTCGCAGGTCGCCCTGACCAGTTCCTCCAGTGCGACGTTGATCAGGTCCGGCGGGTTGTTCTTCACCAGCGCCGCCGACCGGATCGCCTCCTCGGCGATCTGACGCGCCCGCTCCTGGTCGTAGGAGATGCCCTGCCGCTCGCGCACCAGCTTGCGGTGCAGCTTGGCTGTGTTGACCGACTCGTAGTGCGGCCCGGTGTCCTCGGCCAGCTCCAGCGCGCCGCGCACGTGCTCCACCACCGTCTCGGGGACCTCGTCCGCCTTCGGGAAGTAGCCCAGCTTCTGGTAGCACTTCAGCGCCAGAGCCAGGGCCAGCAGGTGCTCATCGGAGCGGGTCCGCTCGCGCACCCACGCCGCTTCCTCGGGCTTGGGGGTGAAGAAGACATGCATCTCCCGCGCCGACATCAGCCGCTTGAAGCGCGGATACGCGGTCCGTTCTATCGAGGTCACGCCGCCGGTCCCCGCCCTCGGTCACGAAAACGATCACTTCCGCGCGGGACCGTACCAGGGCAGCCTTCAGCCCGTACCAGAGCCCCGGAGAACCCCGTACACACCGCTCACGCGGCCCCTACGCTCGACTCCCGTGACCGACAGCAAGCAGCCCCGCCGTGACGGAGACCTCAGCCACGAACAGGTGGCCCTCCTCGTCGAACAGTTCACCGGCCAGACCAACCGCATCGCGGACATCACCGCGACGCTCATCAAGTACGCCCAGGCCGGCGGCAAGGACTGGGAGACCTACGAATGCATCCTGGACCACCTCGCCCGCGAGGGCATGAAGCTCATCCAGTACGGCCGCGGCCCACTCCAACCGCACCTGGAGAAAGCCACCTGCGTTCAGATCGAGCAGGCCGCCGGGACCACTGCCCGCCAGGGCGGCATGCGCGAACACCTCCACCAGCGCACCGCCTCCTCGCTCCTGGCCACCGTGTGGTTCGCCGGGCAGCATCACCTCGTTGAACCCGACGACTGGCCCGACACCCTGCCCGCCACCGTGCTCGGCGCGATCCGCCAGGCCCCGGCCATCAACAACGACCCCACCATGCGCAACCTCCGCGACACCGGTGAAAGCCGCCAATAGGCGCGTATACAAGGAGATTCAGCCGCTCAAGATCGCCCTGCTATCCCTTCGGGCCGTATCTCGGCTGACCCTCAGTCTAGGCGCGAGGCAAGGAACTCCCTGCCAGCTTCATCGTGCCCGTCACATCGGAAACCTGAGCCTCGGATGTCGGTCGGCGTCATGAAGCGTTCGGGTTCCCACTCACGCCCATACAAGATTCTGCGAACCTGCGCGCTTCCGGCTGCGGAAAGGCCAAGCAGGACCGCCGCGTGACCGCCGGCGCGATGTACGTCGGCACCTTCCACGGCTCCTGCCGGGAGACGGCCAAAGCCCTGCTTCAGGACGGCGGCCGCCAGTACATCCTCTCCGCCGCCCACGGGCTCCTCGACCTGTCCACGCAGATCGACCCGTACGACATCACCGTGGGCGACCCCGGCAGCGTCAGCGCGGACTTCGTGCAGGCGCAGGTCCGGGAACGCGGCATCGAGTCGGCGGAGGTGACGGTGCTGGCCGGCAGCAAGTACGTGGCCCTCGCCCGGCACTCCTGGCCGGACCTTCAGGCGCCGCTCGCCGGAGCCGGCGGGATCGGGGAGATGAAGCAACGTCTCTCCCAGATCCGTCTCGCCGCGCGGGCCGAAGCCGGGCAGGAGCGGTGAGCGCGCCGCTCGGGCCCGCTCCGGCTCGGTGGGAGGCCATGGCTGCCGGCAGCGCCGAGGGCTGGGCTCAGCGGTGGAGCCGCGGTGTGCCGACGTGGGTCCATACGTCGCAGGGCGGCTTCGACCGGCGCCGCTACGAGGTGGTCGAGTTGGCGGAGGCGCCCGCCCGGGAGTACATCCAGGCCAACCACTACCTGTCGGGGTGGCCGCCGGCAGTCCACCGGTTCGGGCTGGTGGACCTCGAGCCCGCAGGGGGCGACGACGGCCAGGTGGTCGACGGCCAACTGCTGGTGGGTGTCGTCGTCCTGGGCGTCCCGATGAGCCGCCGTGCTTTGACCAGGGTTTTCCCGTCGCTGGAGCCGTATACGGAGGCACTGGAAATGTCGAGGGTGTGCCTGTCCCCCTCGGTGGCGAGCAACGGGGAGAGCTTCACGGTCGCGGGGGCACTGCGTCTGGCCGCGGGCCACGGCGTGCGGGGAGTGGTCACCTACGCGGACCCCGTCGCCCGGCTTCGGACCCTGCCGGACGGGCGCACGGCCGGCTCCCCCCGAGGGCACCTAGGGGTCATCTACCAGGCCCTTTCCGCAACTTATACGGGCCGCAGCACGGCGAGGACGATCGTCGTGCTGCCGGACGGCCAGGTGCTCCCGGCGCGGTCGATCGCCAAGTTCGTCGCCGGAGACCGTGGTGCCGACGGGTTCGAGCGGCGCATCGCGGCGCTGGGCGCATCGCCGCGCCCTGCGGGGTCCGACCGGCGTGCCTGGCTGCGCACCGCACTGGAGCAGATCGGGGCCAGGCGCCAGCGGCACCCGGGGACCCACAGGTACGCCCTGCCCGTTGGCCGTACGCGGGCCGAGCGGTCGAGGGCGGTCTTCGGCATGCCCGCACTCCCCTACCCGAAGTGGGCAGATGGCCGTCCCCGCATCTAGGGTGTTGCGTATTCACGCACCAATATGTAGTGTGGTGTTCGTGATCGAGCGGCGTGCCGCTGCTCTCACGGCCACCACCATCTTGGAAACCTCACCCAGAGGAACGACCGTGGACACGTCCATCCCCGACCGCAAGGCTGCGCGCTTCACCGCAGCCGCGGAATCCGGCGTCAACATGACCCCCGCACGTGAGTGCACCTTCGCGGACCGCGCCGCGTGGGCCGACGCGGCGCTGGAGGCCTACAACAGTCAGGCTCCCAAGGCCCTGTTGCCCGTTCCCGAGCTGGCCGAGCGCGTACGGCTCGGCGTCCTCGCGGCCGAGGCCATGGCCCAGATCGCCTTCAACCTGCCCGGCGACCAGGTCGTGGACGACCAGGAAAGCGCCGATCGCGTAATCGGTGATCTGGTCGCTCAGGTCTTCTGCCTGACGGACGGCCGGGTCACCGCCCATGAACTCCACCAGGCCGCCGAGGGACTTCGCAGCGAGGCGTACCCCGTGAAGCTCGATGTCCTGTGCGCCGTCGCCGCCGCCGGGGCTGAGCGAGAGGCCGCCATGCTCGCGGCGCTCCTGGACGCGGCCGAGTCCTTCGGGTGCGACGTCCCCGGCATGGTCGAAAGCGCTCGCGACTACTTCGAAGAGCTCAAGGCCGAGGACGAGGAGGCCGAGGCGGCGCGCGCCTGAGCCCCGCCCGGGAGTGAGGAGTTCGGCCCCGGTGGCCGCGCTCGCTCCCGGCCGGGTCGCCACGGAGCACACCTGATGAAACTGATCGTCCCCGCCTTCGACCAGCACTACCGCGTGTCCGCCACGGACTACAACTGGACCAACCCGGACGAGATCCTCACCATCGGCACCGACGAGGCCTTCGTCGGCTTCGACAGCCGCCGTTACACCACGCACGGCCGGGTCGCCGCACTCGACGTCACCCGAGCCGAGGTCACCGCCAAGATCATCAGCCTCCTCGCCCGGGACGGCTTCTACGTGCCCGGACGTGAGCGGCAGAGCACCGAGACCCGCAGGCGTATGGGCGAAGTCTTCGGCCTGGCACGCGGTTTCGAGACCGGCGCCGTCATCGTCCTTCACCGCGGTCGGCCCCGCCGCCACGCCGCACCCCCGAACTGACCCGCCCGGCGCGGAACATCCGCCAGCGCCCACCGCCACAGGAAGAGCCCCATGGACACAATGCCCCCGGACACCCATGCCCAGCAGCACTGGTACCTCGCCACCCTCGGTCACGAGGCGCTGTTGCGAGAGCTCGCACCGCTGGAGCTCCCCGCCTCCGCCACCCAGGATCCGCTCGCCCTCGCCGCACGGTGCCTGATCGCCGACCCGATCGGCTACCCCGAAGCCCACCAGGCCGCTGAACGGGTTCTGGCCCCGCTGCACGCCGCCCGGACGTTCACCACCACCGTCCCGGACGAGGACAACTCCTTGGAGCACACCGGCGTCGTGCCGGTCCTTGAGCAGCGCCAAGCCGGAGCCGTCACCGGGTGGTACGCCGAGCTCCTCCTCTTCGAGCACAGCACGCTGCTCAGCAAGGCTGCCTACCGCCTGTCCCGGATGCCCGGAGACCCGACCTGGATCATCGACAGTGACTTCCAGCCCAGCGGCCACGCCGGGACGCTGCGGCCCTTCGGCTCCCGGCGGCCGGGCCGCAAGCGGACCCTCCTGCCGCCGTTCGTCGCCGAGCTCGACCGCCTCATCGCGCAGGGGCCGGGGAGCGCGGCGTGACCCTGTTCGGCATCCCGCCCGCCGGAATGCGCCGCGCCATGGCGCCCGAAAGCGGGCGGGACCACGCCCACGCCATCGCCGAGGCCGCACACGCCTGGTGGACGGCCAACCGCGGAGGCTCCAGCGACCGGGCCATCGCGGTCGGCACCCTAGCCGCCCTCGCCCTCTCCGCGCCCTCTCGGCCGGACGGCCCCGACTACGGCCCGCTCCTTCTCCCCCTCGACGACGAACAGCTCGTCGACACGTTGCGAGCCGGCTGGAACTCGTTCTGGACCTACGACCCGGACCTGACCGAGGCCGCCCGCCCGCTCCACGACTGGCTCTCCCACCCCACCGACAACGACATCCGCGGCCTGGCCGACTACGCCCGGATCCTCCTGCGCGCAGGGCTGCTCGAGTACTGCTCCGACACCGCCCGCGCCGAGTCCGACGATGTCCTCGGCCTGCTCATCACCCGGATGCGCAGCTACAGCGAACGGCAGAGCACCGGTGAGTTCTTCACCCCGGCCGTCGTCACCAACTTCATGGGCGACATGGTGCTCTCCGCCGACCGCAAGCCCGGTGACCTGTTCCTCGAACCCGCTGCAGGCACCGGGACGATGGCCCGGTCAGCTGCCGCCACGCTGCGGTTCTTCGGCACCGACCCCGCGCTCTACCGCTGGTGGCTCAACGACCTCGACCCGGTCAACGCCGCGTGCTGCGCCGTGAACGCCCAGCTGTGGAGGCTCGGCCGGCAGGTGACCGTCTCCTGCGGCGACGCCCTCAACCGTCCCCGGCTCCTGGAGGAGGCCGTACGAGAGCGCGCCGAGCGGGCGAGATCCGAGCAGAAGGCCCGGCCGGTGCTGTACCCCACCACAACCCGCCCGCCGTTCTGGCCGTGGCAGTTCACCCCGCCCTTCTGACCGCGCGGCGGCCGTGCCGCATCCAGCGGCCGGCCGCCGCTCTTCCCTCACCCCTGCACGAAACGGAGCCTTCTCATGGCCATCAACACCACACCGCCGCCCGCCATCGCCACCTTGGTCCCTGACTCCGAGGGACACGGGACGGTCCTGCGGATCGTCTACGCCCACCACCTGGACGGCGAGACCCTGGCCTTCCAGCTCTTCCACCGGTACGTCCACCGCTTGCAGGCCGGCACCCAGCTCCCGGACGAGATCACCCACGCCGAGGTGATGGCCCTCCTCGGCGCGCAGGGCGCGGACTGTGCCGAGGGCTGGCACTCCTCTGCGAACGAGCCCACCGAGGCGGCCTCGGACGAGGCGTGGCAGTGGGTGCGCGCACAGGTGACCCGCCTTTTCCCCGGTCTGTCCTGGAAGGTCGAGCCTGACCGGCGCATGAACATTCCGGGGGTCGACGCCGACAAGGTCGCCGACATCGTGATCCGGGCCCGCCCCCTGGCATCGGACGTGACCCGACCCGCGACCATGTTCGATCCCGCCCTCACCTACTACGCGGACGGGACACATGTGGTGATGCGGGCCCGGGGGACAGAACGCTCCGGGCGCACCTTCGGCATGGCGGAGGGCGCCGCCTCGTACGCCTACCAGGCCGTGCGCTGGGACGACGGCGGAGCCGACCTCGTCGCCCCCCACGTGCTGCACCGCATCGAGAGCCAGACCCAGGACGGCCTGGCCTAGCCAGCCGCAGGGGCCGGCGCGCGGGAGTGCGCACCGCTCGTGGGCATCGTCGGCGACCAGTGTCGCCGGGAGGGATGAAACCAACGGCGTCCCGCTGGCCGGGACTTGAGGCGGACTCGCCAGTGGATGGGGCGCGCATCTCTGTTGCGTAATACGTTTCCAATGTGTACTGTACTTCCATGAGGGCGGGAAACCGCCCCCGTCCAAGCCAATTCCGAAGGAGCCGCTTCCCGCGGCTCGCCCTGGCCGCACTCCCCCCGGCGGCCGGGGCCGCGAGGCCCGGACCGACTTTCCCTCCGCCCGGTCCGGGCCTCGCCCCCTCACAGAGGCCCCAAGGAGACGACGTGACCATACGGACGAACACCGGACCGGCGTACCGCCTCCAGATCATCTTCGATGCCGGACCCACGATGTCGATGTGGCGGCCGCTGCTGCGGAGGCTGCGCCAGTCTCTCGCCCATAACGGCCTTTTCGAGGGTGCGACGGTGTCCGTGCTCACGGCCGATGGCACGGTGCGAGGGCGACAGGTCGAGGACGACCGGCTGGTGACCCTCGTACTCAGCGACTGCTCCGGCCCCCAGTGGTACCCCGGCCCGGCCGGGGAACGCTGGTACGAGACTCTGCGCAGCTGGGCGCGCGTGCGACCGGTGGCGGTGGTACAGCCACTGCCCGAGCGCATGTGGCGGCGCACCGCGCTGCCCGGGACGCCCGGCCGCGTCCACGCCCCGGCCGCCGGATCCGCCAACTCCGGTCTGATCTTCACGGCGTACGACGGCACACCCCATGCGGGAGCGGACAGCATCCCTGTTCCCGTTCTGGAACCCTCCTCCGTCTGGCTGGAGAACTGGTTCACGCTCCTGGGCAGCGGCGGCACCGAGGTCCCGGCGGCGGTCGCCTTCATTCCGCAGGCGCTCCCGGCCGAAGAGACCGCCTCCCCGGCGAGACTCACTGCCGAGGAACTGGTCCTCCGCTTCCGTGCCACCGCCTCCCCCGAAGCGTTCCGTCTCGCGGGCCACCTGGCCGCAGGCGTCCCCCACTTGCCGGTGATGCAGCAGGTGCACCGCTCGGTGGAGACGGCCCCGTGCCCGAGCCACTTGGCCGAGGTGATTCTGAGCGGCCTGCTCCGTGCCGTCCCCGGTCCCCCCGGGACCTACTCCTTCCGAGAGGGCGTTGCATCCGTGCTGCTGCGCACGGTGCCGCGTTCCTCGCTCTCCCGCACGGTGGCTCTGCTGCGGCGAGCCGAACCGTCGGCGCGGCGTCCCCTCGTGGCCGCGGAGGTTTCGCGGCGCCTCCGCTAGGCGCGGCTTCCGCGCCCACATATCGACGCCGCCGTTCGCCGCGCCCCGCCCATCCAGCACCGTCTGATGCCGGATGGGCGGTCCGAGATGAGCGCCCTGCTCGAGAAAGCGGGCAGCGGCGCCGGCGCGAAGACGCCGGCCGTCGCCACCTGCGCGCCCAACGGGTGGAAGGGCCAGCCCGGGACGCACGTTCGCTGATCACACCGGCCAGGCCCAGGCCACCCCTCTCTGTTGCTTATTCGCGTTCTCATGTGTACTTTCATTTCATCGCCTGGTGCTCGGCACCCGCGACCTCTCCCCAAACCCTTCGCGTCCAAGTAGGGATGACATGCACTCGAACATGCCCGAGTTGTCGGATTCCGAGCTTCTGGCCATCGCGGCCCGTGCCGCCAAGCGGACCCCGGTCAAGCCCAACGATCTCCTCATCCTCAGCGAGCTCCAGCTGAAGCTGTACCGGGAACTGCATGCCGCTGCCGGTCAGTTGGTCCGGCCGCCGGTCCCGGCGGAAGTCTCCCCGGCATCCTCGGCGCGGGTACGGGGCGCCATCGACAACGTCCTCGCCGAGGAGGAGGAGATGGCCGTCTTCCGGCAGATCTACGACCACTTGGCGAACGCGGCACTGGGCGACCAGCGGGTCGCGGATCAGATGCTGGCGCTGTCCAGCGGCCAGCGCGGCCCGGTCGGCGGGTTCGTCAAGCGCATGCTGCGCTTCGCGGCGGCGGACACGTACGCGAACACGGTGCAGATGCTCGTGGTCGACTTCCTGAAAAGCGCCGACGAGAAGACGTTGCGCGCGGTGCTGGCCCAGCTCGCGGGAATGGAATGGGCCCTCGATCCGGACGACAGGCACCAGCGGATGATCATTGACCCGCCGGACGTCGTCGTTGACGACGTCGACGCCGAGGCCCGCCGGTTCCGCGCGCTGGGGCTCCACCCCGGTGGAACCACCCCGGGCCGGAGTCTCGCCCGCACGGACAAGGCGGCCTGGGAAACTCCCGACCAGCACCGCATCCGTACCTGGCGGCGCCGGTACGTGGAGGCCCACAGGCAGAGCCTGGACTGGGCCCGGGCGAAGGCGGAGGTGTACCGGCGGGAACGTGAGCGGCTGGCGCCCTACGGGCATCCGGACGGCCTGGAGGCGGCCGTGGTGACGCAGCTGCGGCAGGAAGCCGACCGGGCCTCCTCCGCCCGCCTCTTCCAGATCGGCGACTCCCTCGGCCAGATGGCGCTACGCCGCGTGGTGCGGCGGGCGGAGAAAAGGACGACCCCGTTCGATCCCGCCCACCTCCCCGCCTCGCGCGGGATGCTGTTCCTGGACACCCCCCTCGCTCTGCCCAACGGGCGGCGCATCGTCGGCTATGTGTGGGGTCCGTGGTCGCCCCGGTCGGAGGAAGGCTGGTTCCTTCTGCGGCCCGACCGGCTTCTGGAGCCGGTGGAGGCCGCGTGCGATGACGCCCCCTGGACCTGGGTCACTGCCCTGACGTGCGACGAGTCACTGCTGAAGCTGCCGTTCTCGCCCTACGAGACCCTGCTGGCGCGCCCCGGTGAGATCCTGGATCCCGAGACCCGACTTCGCGACCCGGGCAACCCTGAGCGGTACCGGAGCGGATCGGGCCGCCAGGGCGGCCAGGAGCTGATGCTCCGCCACGTGCGGGCCCTGTGGGAGCTGCTGACCCAGCACAAGCGGTCCACGGTTCGGGTCCTGGCCCACCAGGTCCACCAGCTCAAGCCGAGCAAGCGCGATGCCGAACGGCGGCGGGGCATTTCCGACTCCGGCCAGGTCGAGAACTGGTGGGTGGACCCGGACGCGGGCGAGCGCTTCAGGGAGCAGCAGTCGAGTGAGCCGCGCGAGGGCGGAACCGGCCGCACGCTGGCGGTCCGCTACTGGAGGGAAGAGCACGAGCGGCAGCAGTGCCCGAACTCCCACCGGCACGCCGCCCTGGAGACCGAAAAGCGCGGGAGCTGCCCGCACTACGAGATCACCATCCCTGAGCACCCCGTTGGGCCCGCCGACGCGCCGTGGTCCGACCGGCTGCGCCGCGCCCGCCTCCGCCCCTCGGCGACGCCCCGGCACGGCACGAACGCCTAACAGTCCCCGTGCGGCACGGGTGGGCCGCGTCCCGCCCGTGCCACAGGTCCCACGGCCCGTGCACCGGGCCGACTTCCCGAACGTCTTCAGCCGAGGAGAGCCATGTCCGACGACCTCCGTCCCCGCAGCGTCCAGCACCGCCGCTGTCAGCCACTGCACACCGTCTACGGGCTGGTGGCGCTGCTCGCCGGCTGCGGCTTCCTGATGGAGCAGCCCGTCATGTGGCTGTTCGTCGTCCCGCTGGCTGTCCTTGTTGTCAAGACGCGCCGGCTCGCCCGGAGCGGGGCCTGCGCCGCCCTCCGCAGGCGGGACGCGCGCAAGACCGCCCCGGCTCGCGCCCGCTGGGTGTGGAGCGCTGCCGCGGCCGGTCTGGACGCCGCCCTGGTGGCGGGAGCTTTCGCTGTCTGCACCGTGCTGCTGCACGGCCACGGCTACGAACTCGTCCCACGCGGGAGGGCGGTGGACTACCTGGCCCTCGGCGCAGGGACGGCGTTCGCCGGCGCGCATGCCCTCACTCACCGCATGTCCGCCCGAGCCCTGCAGCCGCCGCAGTCCGAGGCGTAGCAGATCCCCCGCGGTCGCGCCGTTCCGGGCGATCACCCGGCACCGTCCCTACCCCGCAAGTCCTAGGAGAGACCGTCATGCTGCGCCTCGACCCCGCCACT
The DNA here is from genome assembly GCF_009916105.1 of Streptomyces sp. GC420. Classification (GTDB taxonomy): domain Bacteria; phylum Actinomycetota; class Actinomycetes; order Streptomycetales; family Streptomycetaceae; genus Streptomyces. The sequence continues at coordinate 82,766 of NZ_JAAAXQ010000002.1, forward strand.
ACGAGCGGCTCGGCCGTGGCGTTCCTGTTCCGCACGTGGTGCTTCCTGCGCGATGCCGGTCCCGGGCGCCGGCCGGAGGCGGCTGAACTGGCCTACGCCGTGGAGGACATGGCCGTCGGCCTCGGCCTGGATCCGGCCGGCCCCCCATGCGCAAGTCGAGCTGGCTGGCACGGGCGAGGTGTTCACCGTCTTCGGGCTGCGGTACGACCGCGCCGACGTGCTGCTGATGGCGGGCGTCATTCCGGGCGAGCATGCCGCTGCCGCTGTTGAACTGGACGGCGACAAGCTCGACTTCTCCCGTTGGCCGACACCGTCCGCGCTGAGTCCGGGGACGCAGCCGCCAGGGCCGCGCGGGTGCAGGTCGATGGCGGGAACGGTGGGATGCCCACCCTCAGAGCGTTGCTTATTCATGCTTCAATGTGTAATGTGATTGAACGTCGGGTCCGGCGGCACCGCCCCCAGACCTGGACCACTCCCCTTCCTTCCTCCAGCTCAGGAGACGACTGTGCCCACCCGTGTCGTGACCCGCACCCCCGACCGTCGCGTGCTCAGCCAGCGCGGCCTCCAGACCCGGCAGAAGCTGATGGACGCGACGATCCAGCTTCTCGCCACCCGGCCCTACCGCGACATCAAGGTGATGGACATCGCCCAGGCGGTGGGCACGTCGCCCGCGACGTTCTACCAGTATTTCCCCGACATCAAGGGCGTCGTCCTCGAAGCATCCGGGCTCCTGGCCAAGGAGACGAAAGCGGCGCTCAAGGACTTCAAGGACGGTTCCTGGTCCTCGGACGGACTGCCCGGCGCCGCCCGGATGGTCGACGCCGTACTCGACGGGTGGAGCGGGCACCTTCCGGTCGTGCGCGTGCTGACCGCCGTCGCGGCCGAGGGCGAGCCCCGCTTCGTCAAGGCGTACGCCGCAGCCACCCGGCCCGTCGCCCGTGCACTGACGGCAGCCACCCAGACGACCACACCCGACGGTGCAGGCAAGGAACTCGTGCACGCCCTCGTGTCCGGCCTGACCGCCGCCGCCGGACACGAGAGCGCCGGAAGCGTCCAGGGACTGACCAAGTACCAGAGGCGCCAGGGACTCGCCCGCCTGGTCCACGCCGCCGTGGCCAGCACCACCGCCTAGCCCGCGCTCCGAACACCGGCCCCTTCGCAACCAACACGGGGAAACCACCTTGATCCAGCCAGCCTCCCTCGCCCTCGGCTTCGGCCTCGGCGTCCTCAGTGTCCTGATACGCGCCCTTGCTCTGCGCATCCGTCCGCGCCGCCCCCCGCTCCCCCTCTCGGTCGCCTCGCCGAGCCCCGAGCTCATCGCCGCCCTGTCTGTGGCCGTCGCCGAGCGGTACCCGAACCTCGGAGGGTTCGACTACGCCACCATCAGCGTCTTCGAGTGCAACGCACCGCAGAGCACGGTGCACCTCTACCCCGCGCGCGGCCCCCACCGGGGCGCCATACGCGTGGACTCCACAGACCCGAGCAGCGCCAGCGGCAGGACGGCCCGGCTGCTGGCCGAGATGAGCCTGCCCCACGTCGGCGTCCTGGTCATCCCGCTCAGCCCGCGCTGACCCGGCCGACGCCGCCCCGGCTCACTCCCCCCGGGGCGGCACCCAACCGGCCGCCTCGACAGACCCGAGAGCGCCGGCCAACCACCACTGGCACGAACCGAGGAGAACGCCATGGGCGCCATCGAGAATCACGAAGCCCTGATGTACGGGTACCGCCTGGGAGGCCCGGCCGACAACTGGGAGGGCCTGACGAACGAGCTGGTCCGGTACACCGACGACGTCGACGGCTCATCCTTTCTGATGCCGCGCGTGCCGTGGGAGACAGAGGACATGCGCGAGGAGAACCACCCCGACTACTTCGCTGCCGCCGCGGAGGAGCGACTGGCCGCTAACGGCCTGGGGTCGCTGCTCCTTCGGACGTACTCGATCGGGTGGGAAGAAGACGGACACATCCTGGCGGCCGTCGTCCACCAGCCCGAAAGCGGGCCCCTCACGCTCGACCCCGCGTCGATGAGCGCCGCATCCCAGCACGACGAGGCCTTGAAGCGGGCGTTGTCCGTGCTGGAACTACGGACCCGCGCCAGCAAGCCCGAGTGGATCATGGCGAGCTACCACGCGTAGCCCCGGGGTGCGAGGGCTCCCGTCACTCCTCTTCTTCGTCGTCGGCACAGACCGCCGCCCGCTCCAGGTGAGAGCGGAAGTCCCCGATGCCTCCGACGCCCGCCCTGACCATCGCCGAGACCTGACGACCCGCGAGCACAGCCACAATCTCTTCCCCAAGGAATCCCCCATGACTTCCATCGGTACCGCCCGGCATTTCCAGCCCCACGGCACGCCCGGCCACATCTGCCGCGACCACAACCGGGCGGTCCTGGCCCCGGCCGTCGCCGTCGAGGCCCTCCGCCAGGGCCTCGGTCCCGACCTGACCGACGCCCAGCTCGACCACTGCGCGGAGATCGCCGAGCGCAACCCGCTGTCCGACACCTCCCGCGCCGCCGTCCGTACCGCACTGGAGCCCGCGCTGTCCGAGCGCAACTCCCCGGCGACCGTGCATCATCGGCTGTTCACCCTCCCGCCCGGGCACCCGCTGCGCGTCCGCGTAGGCGACACCGAGTACTTCCTGGTCCCCATCCCCATCACCCTGTGACCTTCCGCTCTCCGCAGAGAGCGGGCGGCCGGAAACCAACACCCTTCACCAGCGCGTCCGGCCCCGGCCGGACGCGTTTTGGCATGATCCCCTCGACCGAGATCCGGTACCTGACAAGGGGGAACCATGCCCGTGCGCCTGCGCCACGTCCTTCCGATCGTGCTCCTGGCCGGCACGGTCCTGATCTCCGGCTGCGCCGACTCCGACAGCGAGCCCAAGGCCGACGGGCAGACGACGAGCAGCACCCCCGCGGCACGGCCCTCGCCCTCCACAGTGCTGCCGGACGGCATCGTGAAGCCCGGAACGCCGCTGCCGGTCGGCGACGGGGCGTGGACGGTGACGCTGCAGGGCTTCGAGCGGCAGCCGGCCGGGGCCGTGCCCGGTGTGCCGGCCGGCTCGAGCGCGTACAGGGCGCGGGTGACCGTGGCCAACCAGCGGGCGCAGGTCGCGACCGCGCCGCAGACCGCCGTCACCGCCCGCTACGGAGCTCTCGGGCGCACCGCTGCCGAGGCCACCGACAGCAGCGCGTCCTCTTCCACGGACGAGCCGCAGCAGGTGCGCCCCAACGGCTCCGTCGACAGGGATGTGAAGCTGGTGCTTCCCGACCAGGCCCAGGGCCTGCCGGTCACGGTGACCGTGGAGGCGACCGAGGAGGGGCTGGCCAAGCCTGAACTGCTGTTCTTCGAAGGTGCCTTGCCGGGCGGTACTGCCGCCTCCCCGGACACCCAGGCGCCGCAGGGTGCGCCGGCCGGGCAGTCGGTCACGCCGCTGGGGCAGTGGAACGGCCAGGTGCGCGTGGGCAAGGTGACGGTGAGCGGCGAAGGTGCCTCGCGCACCGGGAGCCTGGAGCTGAGCGTGGTCAACCGCTCCGGCGACCCGATGTCCGGCCTGGGCACCACCCTGCGGATCCTGACCGGCCAGGAGCTGCACCTGGCCGCCACCGTCCGTCCGGTGTACGGGTACCGCGACGCCGCGATCGCCCCGTTCCGCACCGCCACACAGACCGTCTCCTTCCGCGTCCCGGAGACAGCCGCCGGCGGCCCGGTGACGGTCGAGGCCATCGACGCGGGCGGCTCCAAGGTCACCTTCGAGGGCACGCTCGGCTGAAGGAGCCCACAAAAAGTTCGGGCGGAGTGTCACACCGGCGGCTTCGGCCGCACCTGTAGGAGGTGAACGGTGCCTTCTCCGACCGAACAGGACTTCCTCACATGGCCCCTCGCCTCTTGGCCGCCGGCCTCGTGCTCGCCGGTGCGCCCGCCGCCTCCGCCTGCGGCCCGCTCACCGTCCCCGGCTCCACCGCAAACGCGGCACCCGCTCACGCCCCGGCCGCGGCGGGCCAGCGATGAGGCCGGCCGCCGCACAGCCTCAGCCCTTCGATGCAGACCCGGATCGGTGGACCCACGCCGTCCAGGAAGCCGCCCGGCTCCATCACTCCGTGGACGCCGAGCTGGCCATCCGGGCCTCGACCCCCGCCGCTGCTCGGGGCGCCATGGAGGCGCCGCTGCTGATACGGGAGCGGACCCGGGATGGGTGGCTGCGCTGGGACATCTTCGGGCCGCACCCCGCGGGTGTGCTGCGCGAGGCGGGCTTCTTCGACCCGGAGCAGCACCGGCTGGGGCGTTGGGTGTGCCGGAGCGTATGGGGACGCCGCCCGCCCCAGTACATCTGGACGCTGGGAGGCCTCGAGCTTCCCCGGCCCCTCCCGGTCGGCCGGACCGCGCTGTTCACCGTGACTGCCTTCGCCGCTCTGGGTCCGGCGACATCCCTGCTGCCGGCGGCCACCGGTCTCCTGGCGGCTGGCGCGGCCGGCATGGCCGCGGCCGCCGGTCTGCCCGCGGCCGTCCAGCGCTTCACCCGGCGCCGCGTGCGCGTCGTCGAAACGAGCAAGGCGTACGCGGCGGTCTTCTACCGGCTGCTGGCCGACGAGCAGCGCCTGCGCATGCTCGCCGAGCGCAGCGGGCGCTACGAGCTGGCGCGCGCGGCGGCGGTGTTGCCGCGGCTGGTGTGGGACGCGGCCGGTCTCGTGCCGCTGGCGGCGGACAACGTGGAAGCCCGCGACCTTCTCCTCGGATACGCGCAGTCGCTCGCGCTCCTGGTCGACCAGGCCGTCGAGGTCGGACGGCGGGAGGAGGCGGTGGAGTCGGCGATCCGCGACGACCGCGTGGCCGTAGTGCCAGTCAGACCCGCGCTGCCCGAAGGGCTGCTGCCCCGGCAACTACTGGACGACGCACGGCTGGAACTGGAGGAGCTGGGAGAGGGACTGCTCCATGCCCGGGAGGTCCTGGGCGGGGCTCACGACGACCGAACTCAGTCTGCAAGGAGCGGAGAGAGCGATGAGTGAGCACGAGCGGACCGGGCGGCGCGTCCCGTGGCGGGAGGCGAACCCGGAGGCCTACGCCGAACTGAGGCGTACCTGGGGGGTGATCGGTCACAGCAGCGTCCTGATGGTGCTCAGCCTGAGCCTGATCGGCACATCGCTGACGCTGGGCTACCTGCATTGGCCCGGCTGGCTGGAGACCTTTGCGCGTCTGGGCGCCAGCGGCGCGGCGGTCGGCTGCGGCGCGATCGGTCTGTGGCGGCTGGTCCGTGCCCTGTTCCGGTCGGTGCGGGCAGTTTTCCGCACGCGCCGACGCGGCGCCGAGGGCGCGGCGCAGGGGGAGACCGTCGAGGAGTCCGTGCCCGAGGCCGCCCCGGCGGCGGGGTCCTGAACGGGCAGGGGGCGCCGTGTTCCGGTTCGAGAGCTTCGCGGTCGGGTTCCTCGTCGGCGCCGTGGCCTGGTGCGTGCCGTACGTGCGTGGCCTGGGTCGGCGCGGGGTCACCAGGGGGCTCGTTCCCTGGCGTCGCAGACGGCCTCCCACTCGGCGAAGGTGAGGCACTGCTCGGCGGTGCGCGTGCGGCGGGCCCGGTCCGCCTCGGCGAGCGAGGCGAGGATCCGGTCGCGGATGACGAAGCCGGGCGGATCGGGCTCCGGTTCGACGGGCGGCGACAGCCTGGTGAGGCGGGCGCGGACTGCGTCCATGGCCTCCCGAAAGGCCGCGTTGGGCGGGACCCCGCAAGGCGTGTCCTCGCCGCGGCAGGGGTCGGCAGCGGGCTCGTCGTGGCCGGTGGTCTCGCTCCAGCGGGCCATGATCATGCTGGCCGGGGAGGCTGGCCGCCGGGGCACGCGCCAGACCGACAGGTCGGCGGCGAGGTCGGCGGCGGAGAGGCCGGTAGCGATCCAGGGCCGCAGGGCGAAGGCGAGGCGGCGCAGTCCCTCGCCCTGGGTCCATGGCACCCGGGGGCGTATCCAGGCGGCGACGGAGACGGCGTGTGCGGCCTGGCTGGGGCTGGCTCGGTAGGGCTCGGGCACTTCGTGTCGGCGGCGGGGCCGCGGCCTCGCGCCGTGGGGCGCGCTGGTGTTGTTCTTCTTCCCTCTCATCTCAGCTGTAGGACGTGGGTGGTTGGTCTTACAGGAAGGGGTGTCACGGCGGCGGGCGGGGCGGGTGCGGCGGCGGGCTTCGGTGATGGCCAACTGGCGTCCGTGGTCGGTGAATCCGACGTGCCGGGCGTGATAGCCGTGGCCGCGCACGCGGTGGCCGACCGCGTCGTCCCAGGCGCGCGGGACGACGGCGGCGTAGATGGTGGCGGTGCCGGCCCATTCGCCGCTTCCGGCGGGTCGGGTGTTGGTCCGGCTTCCGTGGACGGCCCAGACGAGGAGGCCGAGTTCGCGCAGGACAGCGATGTGCCGCTCCAGGGTGCGCCGGCTGATGCCGAGGCGCTTGTACGTTGTGTCGCGGCAGTAGGCGACGTGCCCGTCGGCGTTCAGGCGGGCGGCGAGGTCGCGGGCGACGCGCAGTGTGGTGTTGCCGGCTTTGGGGTGCAGGCGCTGGGTGATGGCCCAGGTGGCGGCGCGCAGAAAGTCGCCGCGCCGGGTGCGGCGGGACGCGGTGGTGCCGATTTCCTGGTCGGCATGGTCGCGGACCGGGATGTATCGGTTGTTTGTGGATATTCGGTGTTGTCCGCGCGGAAGGCGCGGTGGAGCGGCGGCGGCGTGGACCGGCGCGCGGGCATGCTGCATCATGGGCAGGGCACGCCCTCCTTTCGGGCATGCGTGAGCCCCTCTTCGGTGGGGCCGGTTCTTCCGGAACCAAGTGATCCGCCCTGGCAGGGGCGGTGTTGCCCGGTCTGCGGACCGGGTTCTTCACCAGGCGGGCTGGACAATCGCCGGGTGGTGGCAGAGATGCGGCGGGCGGGCCGAGGTGCTGGACACACCAAGGTCTTGCTGCCGCGGGGCAGCCCACGGGGGACTGCCCACTGTCAGATCATGTGCTCATCGGACTCCAGCGTGGCGGGCGGTCACGGTGGTCAGTGGCCCATGCCGGCGCCGCCGTCGACGGGCACCACGGCGCCGGTGATGTAGGCGGCCTGCTCGGAGGCGAGGAAGGCGACGGTGGCGGCGATCTCCTCGGGGCGGGCGAGGCGGCCGAGGGGGATCTGGGTCCTGAGGTTCTCGAGCTGCTCGTCGCTCAGCGCCTCGCTCATGGAGGTCTCGGTGAGGCCGGGGGCGACCACGTTGAACGTGATGCCGCGGGAGCCGAGTTCGCGGGCCATGGAGCGGGCGAAGCCGACGAGGCCGGCCTTGGAGGCGGCGTAGTTGGCCTGGCCGCTCTCGCCGCGCAGGGCGACGGCGGAGGAGATGTACACCACGCGGCCCTTCTTCGCGCGGAGCATGCCGCGTGAGGCGCGCTTGGTGACGCGGAAGGCGCCGGTGAGGTTGGTGTCGAGGACAGAGGTGAAGTCGTCCTCGCTCATGCGCATCAGGAGCTGGTCCTTGGTGATTCCGGCGTTCGCGACGAGGACCTCGACGGGGCCGTGCTGCTCCTCGACCTCCTTGAACGCGGCGTCGACCTGGGCGGTGTCGGTGATGTCGCAGCGGACGGCGAGCAGGCCCTCGGGGGGTTCGCCCGAGCGGTAGGTGATGGCGACGCGGTCGCCGGCCTCGGCGAGGTGACGGGCGATGGCGAGGCCTATGCCGCGGTTGCCGCCGGTGATCAGGACTGAACGGGACACAGGGTGGCGCCTTTCTGTGGTATTCGTAGGGGTTTGCAGTCAATCAGCTGGCCCGGCGCGTGCCGGAACGGGTGAGGTGTCCGCTCATCGCCGCGGCGGTGTCCATCACGGCAGTTACGTACCGGGCGCGGGTGGCGGCGCGCCGCATGGGCGCGTCCTTGGCCAGCAGTGCGACCGAGCCGGCGACGGCCGAGCCGTACCAGATGGGCGCGGCGATCATGGTGCGCCCCTGGAGCGGGGACGGCCCGATGGCGTGACCTTCCTCACGGACGTGGGCGATGTCGATCTTGTGGTCGCTGACGGAGCCGAGGCAGGCGAGGATCGCCAGTCCGGCCGCGTCGGCCTCCAGAGGTGCTGATTCAAGAGATCGCAAAGCGATCTGAGGTGATGTAAGGATCTCGTCAGCGTGTGGCCCGTATGCCCGTTCCGCGCAGATTCTCATCGGAGTGCCGATCAGATGCGGTCGGTAAACAAATGCGGCCTGACCAGTTCTCGACTGTAGTGTGACGATCTCGGCCCTCACCGCAGGAGAGGGCGGTCCGGCCAGGAGGGGCTGGGCAGGCGTCGACGAGGGGGGACCGTGCAGCGCGTCAGTCAGCGCGTAGCGAGCACGCGGCCCGCGCTGTTCGACCGCGCCCTCCCGCATCAAGGCCTGCAGATACCGGTGAGCGGTCGGCGCGGGAAGCCCCGCGAAGTCGGCGACCGAAGCCAGAGGATGTTCACCCGGCCCGAGACGGATCAGCGCCCTGAGCACCGCCATAGTGCGTGCCACGGCGCCGCCCGTGCGGTCGGACGGAGTGACAACGGGATGCAGCAACGCGAACTCCCCCTCGCGGTTGTCGAGGACCTTCGCGTCTCCCACAACGCGGATTCGATCCAGTGGCCGATTCTTCCCGGCCAAGATCCCTCTCACCAGGCTCTGAATTTTCCGGTCCTCGAATTTCAGGAGCGAGCGCTTCCGGTATATCGCGGGAGCGGCACGGGGATGGCAGCACGGGGAAGGTTCCAAAGTTGAATCAGAAGGAGGCGTTGCAGCAACTGCTGCAATGGAAGCGCGGAGAGATAGACCCGGTCGAGCTCGGCTGGCCCAAGCGCACCGGCCGGGGCCGGCGCTCACGCGGACTGTCCCAGGCCCAGGTCGCCCAGGCGCTGTTCGTCACGGAGAAGACCTACGCCGAGTTCGAGCGCGGGAACACACCCCAGCCAACCACCGAGTTCCTCGACAACGTGGCCACGGTGCTCAACATGAACGAGCGCGAGCGGACCGCGCTCTACGTCTACGCGATCGGCTACGAGCCCCCGTTCCCCATGGACCCGATGGCCGGGACGAACGTCGACCCGGCCTGGCAGGTGGCCGTCAACGGCGTGTCAGGCCAGCCCTGTTACATCAACGACGTCGCCTGGAACGTGCTGGCCGCCAACGACGACTTCAAGCTCATGTTCCCCCAGCCCGAGGGCAAGACCCCGGAGCTGCCCGAACGCAACCTGATCCGGTGGATGCTCCTGCGTGAGGACGCTCGCGAGCACCACCTGGTCGACTGGGACACCCGCTGGGCGCCGCAGGTCGCGGCGCAGCTGCGCACGGCGGTCGCCGCGCACCCCGACAACGCGGACCTCCGGCTGCTCGACAAGGAAGTCAACGACGACCCAGTGGCGGGGCCGATCTACCGCGACCACAGCCTCGCGTACATCCACCCCGACGGCGACGCGCGGCCGATGCGGCACGCCGGCTATGTGACCCCGCGCGGCACCGAGGACCACCGCAGCCGGTGCTGCGAGCGGCATGCGCCGTCCCAGCTGGGCACCGTCACCATGTGCGCCGCCCAGCCGTTCGGCAGCCCGGGCGCCCGGTTCTTCCTCCTACCGTTCGCGCCCCACATATGACGCCGCCCCGCGGCCGCTTCGGCGGAGAGATTTCCTCCGGGCGGCCGCGGCACGCACAATGCATGCCCATGGCATCCACTGACCTGAAGCAGATCGCGCCCGGCGTCTTCGCCTGGCAGCCCGGCCACGAGGCAACATGGGGCCTGGCCAACTGCGGTCTCGTCGTCTCCAAGGGCCAGGCCCTCGTCATCGACACGCCCTACACACCCGCCCTGACCGACGCCTTCCTCACCGCGGTCCGCTCAGCCGCGGGCCCGGACGTTCCGCTGGACCGGGTCGCCGTCACCCACGCCAACGGCGACCACACCTGGGGCCTTCAGCAGCTTCCCGGCGCCGACATCTACGCCACCCACGCCGCCCTTGAGCACCAGTGCCTGGAGCCGAGACCAGAACAGCTGCAGGCCCTCATCCATGACACCGACCCCGGCCAGCCGTTCGGCTGGTACTTCCGGGAGCATTTCGGCAAGTTCGACTTCGCGGGCATTCAGGTTCTCCCGCCGACCACGACGTTCACCGGGCGCCACGACCTCGAAGTCGGCGAGATAGCCGCGGAGCTGCACGAGGTCGGCCCGGCCCACACCGTCGGCGACCTCATCGTCCATCTGCCCGAGCAGCGCGTGGTCTTCGCGGGCGACATCGTCTTCGCGGGAGACCACCCCTCGCACTGGGCCGGCCCACTGGAGCGCGTCGCCGCCGCCTGCGCACGGATCCTGGACCTCGACCCCGAGTGGATCGTCCCCGGCCACGGACCGCTCATGACCCCCGACGACCTGCGGGGCTACATCGCCTACCTCGACGACCTCGCGGACCAGGCGTATGTGATGCACGGCCAGGGCCGGACGGCCGTCGATGCCGCACGCATCCTGATCAAGGAAGACCGCTACGCCGGCCTCGGCCTGCCCGAGCGGCTCGCCATCACCCTCAGCACGGAATACCGCCACCTCGACCAGGACACCACCGCCCCGGACCTGCTGAAGCTGATGGACCACGCGGCACGCATTGCCTGGGACCGCTCGTCGACCGGCCCTCTCGCACCCTGAACTCTTCACCTGGCAGCCGTGCCCGGCGCGAATTCCGGCTGGTGAAACAGCGCGGCCCACTCCGTTCCGATCATTGAAATAGGAACCGCCCGCGTAGCTCGGGGGCTTGCCCCGGGCTCGCCCAAGCGGTCAACTACCGACGTCGGCGCGCCGTGTACGTACGGGGGAGCGCCGCCCAGGCACCGAGGGCCCTCCCACGCCCGTTGACGTGCGCGGTCGAGCAGCACGCCGTTGCTGGACTCGATTCCGGATGCCGCCGCCGGCCCCCCGGCGGCGGCATCCGCTCGAAGCCGCCTTGCTCCAGGGAGAGTTCATGAGCCGCGCAGCCATTGTCTTGCCGGTCCCCGCCGCCGTCCCCGAGTTCCTCGGCCACCGCATCGAGGACCTCCGCCATACCCTCCGCGCCGGCCGCAGTGAAGAGGCCCTGACGGCGGCCCGGACCATCAGCGACGAGCTCGCCGAGAGCCACGGCCCCCTGCACAACTACACGCTCCACGCCCTCGAGCTGGTCGCCTTCTGCGCTCAGATCGCGGGTTACCCGGCCATGGCCACCGACGTCTCGGTCTACACCGCAGCGGCCTGGCAGCGCCTTCTGGATGCCACACACCACCAAATCCGGCGGCAGGCCCGCAACGGTACGGCCTCCTGGCTCACCGTCACCAACGCGCCCGACGCCGTCCGGACCGGAACGGCCCTGCTGACGCTGCTGCAGTCGGTTCACGGCAAGAACCACCCCTCCACCCCGTTCGTAAAACGTCGACTTAACGCCATTACCGGCGGCGACCAGGAGGCTGCCCGGAATGCTCTGCGGGCCACGGGGCCGGCCTTGCTGATCAAGCCGTGAAGTCCTTGGCCACAGCGTTTCCAAACCGCCCGCGCCAGAGGCATATACCGGAAGTGCTGCTACCGGAAAAAACGGGGCCTGGCTGCACCTGATCTTTCTGGCCAGAATCAGGCTCGGACTGATCACGTTGTGGGAGACGCGGCGTCCGTGACCGCGAGGGGGAAATCGCGTTGCGACATCTACGAACTGGACTCGTGCCATCCGGGTCCGCATCACTGCTACGACCGGCCGACCTCCGGTCGGGAACCGGGTGGACGACCGAGTCGACCATCCAGGCTTCGGTGCGAAGCGGCCCTCTTCACACGCTGGCACCTCGTCATCCGTGGCTCAACCACGGCACGACGCCCCTGCCGCGGCTGGGAGCCAGGCACTGGCCCCGGGCCGTGGCCGTAGGCTCGCCGGGTCCTGGCCTGGCGTGCACCTCCAGAGCCGGCGAAGCGCGGTAGAGGACTCACCTCGCCGCGTTTTGTCCGCCCTGAGCGCGCGCCAGCGCCCGTACCCGACTCCTGAAGGGGATCTGCCGATGGCTTCGAACACCCACCACCGCACCCATGTCCTGCGACTCGCAGGTGCCGTCCTCACGTGCACCGTCGCAGCCGGCGCTCTGGCCGGCTGTGGCTCCGACACACCGAAGAAGACGGCTTCCTCGCCCTCGGCCACTGCCTCCTCGACGCCGTCCAACGATCCGGACCAGGCAGCGAAGGACAAGGTCCTCGCCTCGTACACGAACATGCGCGAGGTCCAGATCAAGATGGCCGCGGACGGAGATCTGCACACCGAGGAACTGGCCAAGTACGCCAGGGGCGATGCCGCCACCGACCTCAAGAAGTCGGTCCTGCGCAACGAGTCGATGGGCATCAAGTTCACCGGCCGTCCTGAGATGGAGCCTCAGGTCACCGCCGTCGACACCAAGGGCAAGACCGCAACGGTCACCGACTGCTTCGACGCGACCAGCTGGAAGCCCGTCTACAAGGACTCCGGCAAGGAGCTCAAGCTCGCCGAGCAGCGCCTGAAGTACCCCGTCACGTCCCAAGCCACGCTGGAGGGCGACACATGGTTCGTCACGAAGATCACAGCCGATCGCACGAAGGGCTGCTGATCCGTTCTGCCCGCGTGCTGGGCGTCCTTGCGGTACTGACCGCCCTGATGCCGGCTGGCCTCGCATACGCGGGGGGCGCTGGCGAATGCTCCGACGTGGACGTGTGCGTCGGCGTCGGAACGCCCGGCAAGCCCGGTGGGGGCGGAGGTGGCG
>NZ_JAAAXQ010000300.1 GCF_009916105.1 Streptomyces sp. GC420
TTCCGCGCCTGGTCGGGGGCGCGGGAGGGGCCTCCGGAGGCCCTCCGGAGGGCGCTTCCGGTGGGCTTCGCGGAAAGGCACCGGCCCGCCGGAGCGGGAGCGCTCCGGCGGGCCGGGGTACGGGCCGGACGGCCGTCAGGACGGACGAGTCACTTGCCGAGGTACGCGTTGTACACCGACAGCGTCGCCTTGTTGCCCTTCTTGTCCGTCACCTTGGCGTGGAAGGAGATTCCCTTGCCCGCCTTGGGGTTCTTCACCTTCACCTTGCCGTCCTTGACGGTCAGCATCTTCCAGGTCTGGCCGCCGTCGTACGAGGCGTACACGTACAGGGACTTGAGGTTGCCGCGCTTGGCCGCCTCACCGAGGACCTTGACCGGGATCTTGACGGTGGCGTCGGCCTTGGCGGTGGAGTCCAGGGCCAGTTCCGGGGAGAAGCGGACCGTGGAGACCGGCATCCGGGTCTCGTCGCTCACCTTCTTGGACTTGAAGGTCCAGCCGGCGTCGACGCGGGTGGAGACCCCGGCGACCTTGGTGCTGCGCTTGACCGAGGTGGTCAGCTTGTACGTCGCCTCGCCCGCGGGGACCTTGAACTCGTCCTCGCCCGTCGTGGGGTTGGCGACCTCACGGAGCTTGGTGCCGTTGCGGTAGAGCGTCGTCCTGCCCGACGTGTAGACGGACGCGCCGCTGTGGCCCTGGCCGTCCGCGAGCAGTTCGACGTACGCGGAGATCTTGTTGCCGTCGCGGAAGACACCGTTGAACTTGTCCAGCTTGGGGCCGAAGACACCGGTGTTGAAGGTCTTCGAGTAGCTCTCGCCGCCCTTGTACTTCTTGGCGTCGAGGACGTACATCGCCTCGGTGGTCGGGAAGCCGTCCTCGTCGGGCTCGCCCATCTGCTCGAAGTCCAGGGACCACTTGGCCTTGTCCAGCGTCGACACGTACACCGTGCGCTTGCCGGGGACCGGCTGGATGTACCCGATCGCCGAGCCGCCGAAGGAACCGGGCAGGAAGCCCATGGCCATGACCATGCCCTGCTTGTTCTTGGCCGAGGCACCCAGGCCGACGGTCAGCTTGGCCAGCTCGCTCTTCTTCAGGTGCTTGGTGTAGCCGGTGCCGAGTTCCTTCACCGTGCCGCCGACCACGGTGTCGTACTCGGTCTTGGAGCCCTTGGTGAAGGTGGTGACCCACTGCTGGAACAGCGAGCCGTCGGTGATCTTGGGGCCGAGGTGCGCGGTGTGGAAGCCCTCGTACGAGTCCAGGAACCAGCCGAAGGCGGCTCCGTTCCCACCGGTGTCGACGCCGTAGTCGGGCGAGGCGAAGTCCGTCTTGGCTCCGTTTTCGGGCACGGTGATGTCGACCGGCTTCGCCTTGCGGGCGTCGACGGTGATCGTCGTGTTCCTGGTGACGGAGAGCTTGGGCTGGGCGATCCAGTCGACGCCCTTGTGGAAGTTCTCCGGATCGACGGCGATGGTGGTGTCCAGGACGTAACCGCCCCTGGGGATGCGGACCTTGACCGTGCCGGACGGGTCGCCTGCGCCGATGTACCGGTCCTCGGCCAGGCCGGTGATGCCGGCGAAGGTCGCGTCGTTGTACTTGGCGGGGGCGCCGTCGCGGCCGATGAACTTCACCGTCACGTCGTACGACTCGACCTCGCGCTCCACCGCGGCCGCGGTGCGGACGCTCTGGCCGCCGCCGGCGGCCGTGACGTAGGCGCTGTAGAAGCCGTCCTTCGTGCCGCCGAGGCGGGTGTCGGCGGTGAGTTCGGCCTCCGCGGTGCCGCCCGCGGGGACGGTGAGCTTCGTCTTCGACAGCTTGAAGAAGCCGGCCGGGGCCGCCGCGCCGGAGGGGTTGGTGGAGGTCACGGCCAGGTCGAGCGTGACGTCCTCGGCACCGGTGTTGCGGTAGACGACCTTCTTGGTGACCGGGGTGTCGTCGGTGTGCGGCCACTCGGTACGGCCGAAGCTCAGCGAGACGGGGCCCTCGGCGAAGACGGTCTGCTTGATGGCCCTGGTCAGGTCGACGCGGCCGCTGCCCTGCTCGAAGGGCGTGTACGTGCCGCCCTTGGCGGAGCCGGTGAGTACGGCCTTGAGGCGCTCACCCTTCCAGTCCGGGTGCTGCTGCTTGAGCAGCGCGGCGGCGCCCGCGACGTGCGGAGTGGCCATCGACGTGCCGGAGATGGTCAGGTAGCCCTCGGGCCGCTGGCCGACCTCCTGCTCGATGAGGCTGCCCGGCGCGGCGGCCGCGGTGATGTCGACGCCGGGGGCGGTGACATCGGGCTTGATGGCGCTGTCGCCGGTGCGCGGGCCGATGCTCGAGAAGTCGGCGAGCTTGTCGGCGTCGTCGACGGCGCCGACGGTGAGCGCGGCCTCCGCGCTGCCGGGCGAGGCCACCGAACCGGGGCCCATCTCGCCCTCGTTGCCGGCGGCGATGGCGAAGAGGATGCCCTTCTCGGCGGAGAGCCGGTTGACGGCCTCCTCGAGCGGGTCGGTCTCCGGGGTGTCGTAGCCACCGAGGCTGAGGTTGACGATGTCGGCGCCCTCGGCGGCGGCCCACTCCATGCCGGCGAGGATGCCGGAGTCGTCGCCGTAGCCGGAGTCGTCGAGGACCTTGCCGTCGAGGATCTTCGCGCCGGGCGCGACGCCCTTGTACTTGCCGCCCGACTTGACGCCGGTACCGGCGGAGATGGAGGCCACGTGCGTGCCGTGGCCGACGCCGTCCTTGGTGTTGGTGGACGCGGAGAAGTTCTTCTCGGCGATCTCCTGGCCGGCGAGGTCGGGATGGGTCTGGTCGACACCGGTGTCCAGGACGGCGATCTTGACGCCCGTGCCGTCGTATCCGGCGGCCCACGCCTTGTCGGCGCCTATCTGCTTGACGCTCTTGTCGAGGCTGGCCCTGCGCACCCCGTCGAGCCAGACCTTGCCGACGCCGGAGGCGGGGGTGCGGAAGTCGGAGCCCGCCGGGTCGTCGGTGAGCGCCTCCCAGATGTCGGGGGCGTCGTCCTTCGGTGTGGTGACGGCTTCGGCGCCCAGTTGCGGGAAGGTGCGGCGCACCTCGGTGTCGCCGGCCGCGCGCACCGCGCGCTTGGCACCGGCGGCCGAGCCCTTGTAGTCGATGATCAGCTTCAGGCCCGCGCGCTGGGCCCTGCGGTACTCGGCCCTGCTGAGCGTGGTGACGTCGAACAGCCGCTTGTCGAGGCGGCCCTGGGCGATGAGGCGCTGGGCGTCCATCGGGACCACGTAGCTGTGGCCGTCGACGCGCTGCACCTTGACGGGTATGCCCGCCCGTCCTTCGGCGTGGTCGATGGTGACGGGACGGCCCTTGGCGTCCACGCCGACCCGGTCACCGGTGATCAGCGTCACCCAGTGCTTGACCTTGCCCTGCTGCAACTGCGATGCCGCCGGCGAGGCGGCGAGGGAGGCACTGCGGTCCGCGGCCACGGACGGCGAGGCGGTCATTCCCGCCGCGAGGGCCACCGCCACGGCGGTCGAGACCGTGGCGAAGCGCGCTCTGCTCATGTGCTTGCTCAAATTTCCCCCTGCGTTGAGGTGTCGTGCACCCGTGCGGGCCGGGGGAAGAGAGCGCATGCCCATGACATGCGCGTTGTCAGTGGTCGCCTGATCAACCCCCCGGTAACAAGGAACTATGCCGGGGGGTTGCCCGAGGCTCAATAGCGTTGTGGATGTTGCTGGTTGAGCTGTTGCACGATTATTACGAAGCGACCGGCGGGACGAACCGTCACACCACCGCAGGAGGACGGCTGTCACACCACCGCAGGAGGACGGCTGTCACACAGCAGCGGCGGGACGGGCCGTCACACCGCGTTCTCGGTGATCTTCACGGTGCCCTTGCTGATCGTCGCGAGCCGCGGCGCCTTCCTGGCGATCGCGGAGTCGTGCGTGACCATGATGAAGGTCAGCCCGTGCTCCTTCCACATGGTCTCCAGCACATCCATGATCTCGTCCCGCATCCCCTCGTCGAGGTTGCCGGTCGGCTCGTCGGCGAGCAGCACCTTCGGCTGTTTCACCAGGGCCCGGGCGATGGCGACGCGCTGCTGCTGGCCGCCGGACATCTCCGACGGCAGGTGCGTCAGCCGCTCGCCGAGCCCCACGGACTCCAGGGCCTCGGCGGCGCGCCTGCGGCGCTCGGCGCCCTTGACCCCGAGCGGGACGAGGGCCGTCTCCACGTTCTCCTGGGCGGTGAGCGTGGGGATGAGGTTGAAGCTCTGGAAGACGAACCCGATGTTCTCGGCGCGGACCTTGGTGAGCCTGGCCTCGCTGAGCCTGGCGAGGTCGACTCCGTCGAGCTCCACGCTGCCGGAGGTGGGCCGGTCGAGACCGCCGAGCATCTGCAGCAGCGTGGACTTGCCGCCCCCGGTGGGTCCCTGGATGACGAGGCGTCCGCCGTCCTCGATGGTCAGGTCGACGCCCGCGAGGGCGTGGACGGTCTGCTTGCCGCGCTTGTACTGCTTGGTGACGGCTCTGAGCTGATACATGTCGGTGTACTCCTGCGAAGGCTGGGGTGTGGACCGGGCTGCCCCGGGGCTGACTACTCGACGCGGCGCAGCGCGTCGGCCGGGCGCAGCCGGGAGGCGCGCCAGCCGCCGAAGCCGCCGGCGATGAGGCCGCCCGCGACGGCGAGGCCCACGGCCAGGAGGATGGTGGTGACCGAGACCGGTGCGGTCAGCGCGATGTCGAGGGCGTTGGTGGCCGCTTCCCGGGCCTGGCCGCCGGGGCCGCCCATGCCGCCGCCGGGACCGCCGCCCATGCCGCCGCCCGAGGAGGCGATCTCGGCCTTCAGGGTGGGGCTGATCGCGGTGACGGTGTAGGCGCCGGCCAGGCCGACCGCGATACCGAGGGCGCCGCCGATGAGGCCGTTGACCAGGGCCTCGCCGACGACCTGGCTGGTGACGCGGCCGCTCTTCCAGCCGAGTGCCTTGAGCGTGCCGAACTCACGGACGCGTCGGCCGACCGCCGACATCGTCAGCAGGCCGGCGACCAGGAAGGCGGCGACGAGGACCGCGATGGACAGCCACTTGCCGACGTTGGTGGCGAGGTCCGAGGCGGTGGACAGGGAGCCGGAGACGGTGTCGGCGAGGTCGGCGGAGGTGGTGACCGTCGTGCCGGAGACGTTCTTCTGGATGGCCGACTTCACCGAGTCGATCCGCTGCGAGTCGGCGGCCTTGACGTAGACCGTGGTGACCTTGTTCTTGGAGTCGGCCAGCGTCTGGGCCCGCTTCAGCGGGATGTAGGCATTGGCGGAGGAGTCGCCGCTGTCCGGGGTGGCGATGCCGATGATCTCGAACTTGGTGCCGGAGACGGTGAGCGTCTTTCCGACGGAGAGTTCCTTCTCCTTGGCGTACGAGCTGTCCAGGACGGCGACCTTGGCGTTGGTCTCCGAGGACTTGAAGGTACGGCCCTTGGTGATCTTCATCGTGGTCAGCGGGCCGAGCTCCAGGTTGGAGACGTCCGTACCGAAGACCGTGTAGTTGTTGACGTCGAACTCGGCGCCGCCGCCCTGCACTTCGCCCTGGGGCGTGCCGGGGCCGCCCTGGCCGCCGCCGGGGCCGCCCTGGCCGCCGGTGCCGGCGCTCTCGTCCTGCTTGAACTCGCCGCGCTGGAACCGGCCGCTGACCTTGAGCACCTGGAGGTTGAGGCCGCCGACCGCGTCCGCGACGCCGTCCTGCTCGCCGATCCTGGTGACGATGGAGGCGGCGAGGGTTTGGAAGCCCTGGACCATCACCCGGTCACTGCTCTGCTCGTCGTCGCTGTCGCTGTCCTGCGCGTCGAACTCGAAGCGCGGGCCGCGCTGTCCCTCGTCCTCCCCGGCGGGCTCGGCCGCCTTGGTCACGGTCATGTCCGTGCCCAGGCCGTACAGCGATTCCAGAACCTTGTCCTGAGCCTGGGTCATACCGGCGGACACGGAGTTGACGACGATGACCAGCGCGATGCCGAGGGCGAGGCCCGAGGCGACGACGAGGGCCGCCTTTCTGCGGCGGCGCAGTTCGCGCCTGAGGTAGGTGAAGAACATGGCGCGAAAACTAGGGTGGCGCCGTGATGACGCGATAAGCCCGGGATGAGAGCGCGATGAGAACGGCGACGGCGGCGGGCGCACCCGAGCAGGTCGGATGCGCCCGCCGCCGTGGCGGGTGGGGACGGCGGCCCGGTCGGGAGCGACCCGGCCGCCGGTACGGGATCAGACGGCGGAGCCGGCCTTCCACTGGGCCCAGTCCATGTTCCAGCCGTTGAGGCCGTTGTCCGGGGCGATGGTCTTGTCACCGGTGTTCTTGACGACCACGACGTCACCGATGATCGAATTGTCATAGAACCACGCGGCGGGCTGGTTCGGGTCGCCGGCGCCCTCCACGTCGTTCAGGCCGACACAGCCGTGGCTGGTGTTGACACTGCCGAAGATCGAGTCGGCACCCCAGTAGTTGCCGTGGATGAAGGTGCCCGACGTGGACAGCCGCATGGCGTGCGGGACGTTCTTGATGTCGTACTCGCCCTTGCCGTCGTCGTCCGTGAAGCCGACCGTGGCACCGTTCATCCGGGTCTCCTTGAACTTCTCGGAGATCACCATCTGACCGTTGTAGGTCTTGTTCTCCGGCGAACCCGCGGAGATCGGGATCGTCTTGACGGTCTTGCCGTCCTGAGTGACCTTCATGGTCTTGGCCTGGGCATCGACCACGCTGACCTGGTTGCGGCCGATCTTGAAGGTGACGGTCTTCTCCTGCACGCCGAAGACGCCGTCGGCGCCTTCGACACCGTCGAGCTTCAGCTTGAGGGTGACGGTCGAGCCCTCCTGCCAGTACTGATCGGGGCGGAAGTCGATCCTGGTGTCGTTGAACCAGTGGCCGACGACCTCCTGGCCGCTGGTCGAGGAGACCTCGATGGCGGACTGGACGGCCTTCTTGTCACCGATCGACTTGTTGAAGTTGATCGAGACCGGCATGCCGACGCCGACGGTGGAGCCGTCCTCCGGCGTGAAGTAGCCGATGAAGCTGTTCTCCGGGGAGACGGTGGTGAAGGTGGCGTTCTCGTGCGCCTCGCGGCCCTTGCCGTCCTCGGCACTGGCGACGATCTTGTACTTGGTCGAGCGCTCGAGCTGGCCGTCCGGCTGCCAGCTCAGGCCGTCGTCGGAGATCGTGCCCGCGACCTCCGCGCCGGTCTCGGCGGCGGTCATGGTCACCTCCGTGAGGGTGCCCTTGCTCACGGTGACCTTGGCGGCACTGTTGATGGAGGCGTTCGTCGCCCCGTCCTTGGGGGCGATCGATATCTTCGCTTCCGACGCGTCCTCGGCGGCCGCCTTGTCCGCCTGCTGCTGCGACTTGTTGGCGCCGTCGGCGGAGTCGCTGGCGCTGCTCTCGTCGCCCCCGCCGCAGGCCACGAGCGTCAGCATTCCACCGAGCAGCACGGACGCGGCCTTCAGACCCCTGCGCCGCCGCTTGCTGTCCGTCATCACACGTTTCTCCATCGTTGCCGATCCCAAGAGCCCCACGAACCCCCGACCCACCGTTGCCGGAGCCGCTGGGCGAACAACACCGGACAATGGTTGGTGAACACCTATCCGGTTCGGTCAGTTCCTCTTCTGCTGGAAATGTGTGCAACACCACTCCCGGCGGCTTCGTTCTTCTTCGCCACGCGCCCGCGGTCACCCGTGGCCCCCGCGGCCCCTGTGCGGAAGCGGCGAATCCCCGTTGCCCCAGAAGCTTTCACGGGGTGCCCTCCGACATGCAAATCACGTGTCCGTCACGCGCCGGGGGCCGGGGCTTCCCGGCCATCCCCGGCATCGCCGTCGGCATCGTCCCCGTCGAGGTCTCCGCCGAGGTCCCACTCGACCGACTCCGGGTCGTAGTCCTCGATCTCCTCGCTGCTCCATGATGCCTGGGCGACCTCGATGCCCGGCACGTCGCCGACGAGATCGAAGGGTTCCACCAGATACGCCAGCGCCTCCGCCTCGTCCTCGCGGACCGCCGCCTCGGCATGCCCGCGCTCGTCCTCGGGCATGAACTCGTCGGCAAGGATGCGGTCGAGGGCCGCGCTGGTCAGCGCGCCGGAGTCGGTGATCTCCAGGACCAGTTCCGCCCTGAGTCGTACGAACCGTGATGTCTCGGATGTGCTCATGCCGCCGAGGGTATGCCGGGGACCGCACATGGTCCTCCGCGAACCACCGGACTTTCCCACGACCCCCTGTTGTCACTAGCATCGCCACACACGGCCAATTCGCCAGCGCCACAAGGGGGATCGATTCCGTGTCCGCACGTCGACCGCTGATCACCGCCACCGCTGCCGGGACGCTCCTCTGCGCACTCTGGTTCGTCCCGTCCGCGAACGCGACGGCCGACAAGGCGGAGACCGCTTCGAGAGAGTCCTCCTCGCAGACCTCCGGCCAGGCCGAAGAGGCCGAAGAGGCACGCGCGGCCGCCCAGGACGGGCGGGCCGACCGCTCCGAGCGCACCACCGGGCAGTCCACGGGCACCGCCGGGGAGGACCTCACGCTCGCAGACACCGGCAGCGTGGACACGACTCCGTATCTGATCGGCGGCACGGGACTGCTCGGTCTGGGCGCCGGCTTCGTCGCGTACTCGATGCGGGTCGGCTCCAGGTCCTCGTACGGCCGCTGAGGCCCGGACGCCAGGACCGGAGGCCGGGGGCCCGGAGGCCGCACGCGCAGTCCGTACGGCCTCCGCTCCCTGCGTTCCACGGCGGTTCCCGCGTGCCCCGCGGGACGGCAGGGCGGGGCCGGGCCGGCGGCTCAGGCCAGTGTGCCCGTCACCGGCTCCACGGCCGCGACGAGCGCGCCGCTGCGCACGAACTCCTCGGCGGCCGACAGATCGGGCGCGAGGAAGCGGTCGGGCCCGGGACCGCGCACACCCGCCGCCCGCACGGCGGCGAGGACCGCCCGGGTAGCCGGCGCCGGGGTCAGCCCGGCCCGCAGTTCGACGGCGCGCGTCGCCGCGTACAGCTCGACGGCGACGATCCGCGTGAGATTGCCCACGGCCGTACGCAGCTTGCGGGCTGCCGACCAGCCCATGGACACGTGGTCCTCCTGCATCGCGGAGGACGGGATCGAGTCGGCCGACGCGGGCACCGCGAGGCGCTTCATCTCGCTGACCAGGGCGGCCTGGGTGTACTGCGCGATCATCAGCCCCGAGTCGACCCCCGCGTCATCGGCGAGGAAGGGCGGCAGGCCGTGGCTGCGGTTCTTGTCGAGCAGCCGGTCCGTACGCCGCTCCGTGATCGACCCGAGGTCGGCGGCGGCGATGGCCAGGAAGTCCAGGACGTAGGCGACGGGCGCGCCGTGGAAGTTGCCGTTGGACTCCACCCTGCCGTCGGGGAGGACCACCGGGTTGTCCACGGCGGAGGCCAGCTCCCGCTCGGCGACCAGTGCGGCGTGCGCGAGGGTGTCCCGTCCCGCGCCCGCGACCTGGGGTGCGCAGCGCACCGAGTACGCGTCCTGCACGCGCGGCGCGTCGTCCTGGTGGTGGCCGGTGAGCCCGGAGCCCTTCAGCACCGCCAGCATGTTGGCGGCTGACGCGGCCTGCCCGGGGTGCGGCCGGATCGCGTGCAGTTCGGGCGCGAGCACCCGGTCGGTGCCGAGGAGCGCCTCGAGGGACAGCGCGGCGGTGATGTCGGCGGAGGTGTAGAGCCTGCGCAGGTCGTCGATGGCCATGATCAGCATGCCGAGCATGCCGTCGGTGCCGTTGAGGAGCGCCAGGCCCTCCTTCTCGCGCAGCTCGACGGGCTTGATGCCGTGTGCGGCGAGGAGCTCCGCGGCGGGCCGCACGGTTCCGTCGGGGCCCTCCGCCTCGCCCTCGCCCATGAGCGTCAGGGCGCAGTGGGACAGGGGCGCGAGGTCTCCGGAGCAGCCGAGGGAGCCGTATTCGTGGACGACGGGGGTGATGCCCGCGTTCAGGACGTCGGCCATGGTCAGCGCGACCTCGGGACGTACGCCGGTCCGGCCGGAGCAGACCGTCTTCAGGCGCAGGAACATCAGGGCCCTGACGACCTCGCGCTCGACGCGGGGGCCCATGCCGGCGGCGTGCGAGCGCACGATGTTGCGCTGCAGCCGGGCACGCAGTTCGGGGCTGATGTGCCGGGTGGCGAGGGCCCCGAAGCCGGTGGAGACCCCGTACACGGGTTCGGGCCGGGCAGCGAGTGCGTCGACGATCTCGCGGGCTGCGGCGAGCGCGGCGAGGGCCTCCCCTGCCAGCTCGATGCGGGCCCCGTGGCGCGCGACGGCGATGACGTCCTCGGCGCGGACTCCGGAGGTCCCCAGCGTCACCGTGTCCACAGTGTGCATATCCATATTCAGGAGACTAGAGACTGAATCGCAGAATGTCACCACCGCTGCCGGGAAGGAGTCCTTACGCTGCGGGCACCGCATGGGCCGGCACGGGAACGGCCCGCACGCACCAGGCCCAGGACCGGACGCCACCACGACGAGGACCACTCACCGGCCGCCCCCGGCCGGCACTCGGCCGACGGCTCTCGGGCGGCCCCGGCGGCGAGCGACGCGGCGACGCGGAGACACGGAGACGGGCCAGCGCGGCGACGCTGAGACGGGCCGCCGCGTCTCCAGGCGTCCAGCGGGGCAACCGGG
>NZ_JAAAXQ010000301.1 GCF_009916105.1 Streptomyces sp. GC420
CCGCTGTACCCACAGGTCCCGCCGAACCCGCAGCAGCCCCCGGTCGCGCAGCAGACCGCGCCCCCGTACCCCGGGCAGGGCGCTCCGGCCCCCGTATCCGGCCCGGGACTCTCCCCCGACGACCCCTTGCACCCCCACCACATCAGCACCGACCGCGGTCGCGTGCACATCGCGGGCCGGCAGCGCCGCACCGACGCCGCCGCCGTCGGCAACCTGCTGCTCCACCTGCCGAACCTCCTGTGCAGCCTGTTCGTCGTGGGCTTGGTGTCACTGTTCTTCGGCGATCTGGGCTTCCTGGTCGTCCTCGCTTGGCTGGCGAGCGGCGCGCTCGTCTTCCACCGGCCGACCGAGAGCGCCATCGCACGCCGTCTGCTGCACCTGCGCCACCCGACCACCGAGGAGCGGGCCCGGCTGGAGCCCGTCTGGCGGGAGGTCACGGCCCGCGCGGGAGTCGAGGGACGCACCTACGAACTGTGGGTCGAGGACAGCGACCGGCTCAACGCCGTCGCCGCAGCCGGCCACATCGTCGGTGTCACACGGTTCGCCCTGCACCAGCTCCCCAACGGGGAACTGGCCGCCGTCCTGGCCCACGAGCTGGGTCACCACGTCGGCGGCCACGCCTGGTCCTCGCTGCTCGGCTACTGGTACGCGCTCCCCGGACGGGTCGCCTGGCGGTTCCTGCGCGCCGTGTGCGCCGGTCTCTTCCAGGTGTCCCGCGCCTTCTCCTGCTTCGGCATGGGGTGCGTCGTCCTTCTCTTGGGAGGCGTCGCCCTCGCGACGGTCAGCACCTTCTACGGACTGCCTCTGGTGGTGCTCGCCGTGCCCTACGCACTCGCCGCCGTCGGCCGACGCGCCGAGCTGCGGGCCGACCGGCACGCCGCGGCCCTTGGCTTCGCCCCCATGCTCGCCGCCGTCCTCGGGAAACTGCACCATCAGGACCAGCGCCGGGAGGCCGAGCTCACGGCCCGCAACGGAGGCGTCCCCGTACCGGAAAGCCCGCTGGCCACGCTGCTGTCCTCCCACCCCGACCACCACACCCGGCTCCACCACCTCCGGCCGTACCTCACAGCGCCGCCGGGCCGGTAGGCGCGGAAGAGCCGCAGGAACGCCGCAGGGCGGCCACCCCCTGAGGGATGGCCGCCCTGTCGTCGTACGGATACGACCGCTTACTGGTTGTACGGACCGTAGTCGTAGTCCTCCAGCGGGACCGCCTGGCCGGAGCCGGTGCCGAAGGGCGAGTAGTCGATGTCGTCGTAACCGACGGCCGAGTACATCGCGGCCTTCGCCTCCTCGGTGGGCTCCACCCGGATGTTGCGGTAGCGGGACAGGCCCGTACCGGCCGGGATGAGCTTACCGATGATGACGTTCTCCTTGAGGCCGATCAGGGAGTCCGACTTGGCGTTGATCGCCGCGTCGGTCAGGACCCTGGTCGTCTCCTGGAAGGACGCCGCCGACAGCCAGGACTCCGTGGCCAGCGAGGCCTTGGTGATACCCATCAGCTGCGGACGGCCGGAGGCCGGGTGGCCGCCCTCCTGGACGACACGGCGGTTCTCGGTCTCGAACTTCGAGCGCTCCACGAGCTCACCCGGCAGCAGCTCCGCGTCGCCGGACTCGATGATCGTCACGCGGCGCAGCATCTGCCGGATGATGATCTCGATGTGCTTGTCGTGGATCGACACGCCCTGCGAGTTGTAGACCCTCTGGACCTCGCCGACCAGGTGGACCTGGACGGCCCGCTGGCCGAGGATGCGCAGCACGTCGTGCGGGTTGGTGGCACCGAAGGTCAGCTTCTGCCCGACCTCGACGTGGTCACCCTCCCTCACCTGGAGCTTGGCGCGCTTGGAGATCGGGAACGCCGTCTCGTCGCTGCCGTCGTCCGGGGTGATGACGATCTTCTTGGTCTTCTCGGTCTCCTCGATGCGGACGCGGCCGGCCGCCTCCGAGATCGGGGCGACACCCTTGGGCGTACGAGCCTCGAAGAGCTCGACGACACGGGGCAGACCCTGGGTGATGTCGTCACCGGCCACACCACCGGTGTGGAAGGTACGCATCGTCAGCTGCGTGCCGGGCTCACCGATGGACTGGGCGGCGATGATGCCGACCGCCTCACCGATGTCGACCAGCTTGCCGGTGGCCAGCGAACGGCCGTAGCACATGGCGCAGGTGCCGACGGCGGACTCGCAGGTCAGGACCGAGCGGGTCTTGACCGTCTCCACACCGTTGCGGACGAGCTCGTCGATGAGCACGTCGCCGAGGTCCGTGCCGGCCGGGGCCAGCACCTTGCCGTCGACCACGATGTCCTCGGCGAGGCAGCGCGCGTACACGCTGGTCTCGACGTTCTCCGTCTTGCGCAGGACACCGTCCGCGCCGCGCTCGGCGATCGCCAGCTTGAGGCCGCGGTCGGTGCCGCAGTCCTCCTCGCGGATGATCACGTCCTGCGACACGTCCACCAGACGACGGGTCAGGTAACCCGAGTCGGCGGTACGCAGGGCGGTGTCGGCCAGCCCCTTACGGGCACCGTGCGTGGAGATGAAGTACTCCAGCACGGACAGGCCCTCACGGAACGACGCCTTGATCGGACGCGGGATGGTCTCGTTCTTGGCGTTCGACACCAGACCACGCATACCGGCGATCTGGCGCATCTGCATCATGTTTCCACGAGCACCCGAGTTGACCATCATGAAGATGGGGTTGGTCTTCGGGAAGTTCTCGTTCATGGCGTCGGCAACCTCGTTGGTCGCCTTCGTCCAGATGTTGATGAGTTCCTGAGTGCGCTCGTCCTTGGTGATCAGACCGCGCTCGTACTGCTTCTGGACCTTCTCGTCCTGAGCCTCGTACGACGCGACGATGGCCTTCTTCGCCTCGGGAACGACGACGTCGGAGATGGCGACGGTGACACCGGAACGGGTCGCCCAGTAGAAGCCGGCCGCCTTCAGGTTGTCGAGCGTCGCCGCGACGATGACCTTGGGGTAGCGCTCGGCGAGGTCGTTGACGATCTCGGAGAGCTGCTTCTTGCCCACCGAGTAGTCGACGAACGGGTAGTCCTCGGGCAGCAGCTCGTTGAAGAGCGCGCGGCCCAGGGTCGTCCGCAGCCGGAACGAGTCGCCCTGCTGCCACTCCCCGGCTCCGACGCCGTCTTCCCCGTCCTCCGCCGCCGGCGGGGTCCAGCCACGCGGCGGGACGGTGCCGATCGGGAAGCGGATGTCCACCTTCGCCTGGAGCGAGAGCTCCCGGGCGTCGAAGGCCATGATCGCCTCGGCGGTGGAGTTGAAGGCCCGGCCCTCGCCGATGACCTTGCGCTCCTCCTCGTCGGTGGTGAGGAAGAACAGGCCCAGCACCATGTCCTGGGTCGGCATGGTGACCGGACGGCCGTCGGCCGGCTTCAGGATGTTGTTCGAGGACAGCATCAGGATGCGGGCCTCGGCCTGCGCCTCCGCGGACAGCGGCAGGTGCACGGCCATCTGGTCACCGTCGAAGTCCGCGTTGAACGCGGTGCAGACGAGCGGGTGGATCTGGATGGCCTTGCCCTCGACCAGCTGCGGCTCGAAGGCCTGGATGCCGAGGCGGTGCAGGGTCGGTGCGCGGTTCAGCAGCACCGGGTGCTCGGCGATGACCTCTTCCAGCACGTCGTACACGACCGTGCGGCCGCGCTCGACCATGCGCTTGGCGCTCTTGATGTTCTGCGCGTGGTTGAGGTCCACCAGGCGCTTCATCACGAACGGCTTGAAGAGCTCCAGCGCCATGGCCTTGGGCAGACCGCACTGGTGCAGCTTGAGCTGCGGGCCGACGACGATGACGGAACGCGCCGAGTAGTCGACCCGCTTGCCGAGCAGGTTCTGACGGAAACGGCCCTGCTTGCCCTTGAGCATGTCGGACAGCGACTTCAGCGGACGGTTGCCGGGGCCCGTGACCGGGCGGCCGCGACGGCCGTTGTCGAAGAGCGCGTCGACGGCCTCCTGAAGCATGCGCTTCTCGTTGTTCACGATGATCTCGGGAGCACCGAGGTCGAGGAGACGCTTGAGGCGGTTGTTGCGGTTGATGACACGGCGGTACAGGTCGTTCAGGTCGGAGGTCGCGAAGCGGCCACCGTCCAGCTGCACCATCGGACGCAGGTCCGGCGGGATCACCGGGACGCAGTCCAGGACCATGCCCTTGGGGCTGTTGCTGGTGTTGAGGAAGGCCGAGACGACCTTCAGGCGCTTCAGGGCACGGGTCTTCTTCTGGCCCTTGCCGGTGCGGATGACCTCGCGGAGGCGCTCGGCCTCCTCGTCCAGGTCGAAGGACTCCAGGCGCTTCTGCAGCGCGGCGGCGCCCATCGAACCGTCGAAGTAGGTGCCGAAGCGGTCACGCAGCTCGCGGTAGAGGAGCTCGTCGCCCTCCAGGTCCTGGACCTTGAGGTTCTTGAAGCGGTTCCACACCTCGTCGAGGCGGTCGATCTCGCGCTGCGAACGGTCGCGCAGCTGCTTCATCTCACGCTCGGCGCCCTCGCGCACCTTGCGGCGCACGTCGGCCTTGGCGCCCTCGGCCTCCAGCTCGGCCAGGTCGGACTCGAGCTTCTTGGCGCGGGCCTCGAGGTCGGCGTCGCGGCGCTGCTCGATCTGCTGACGCTCCACGGAGACGTGCGCCTCCAGGGAGGGCAGGTCGCGGGTGCGGCGCTCCTCGTCGACGTACGTGATCATGTACGCCGCGAAGTAGATGACCTTCTCGAGGTCCTTGGGCGCCAGGTCCAGCAGGTAGCCGAGGCGCGAGGGGACACCCTTGAAGTACCAGATGTGGGTGACGGGCGCGGCCAGCTCGATGTGGCCCATCCGCTCACGGCGCACCTTGGCGCGAGTGACCTCGACGCCGCAGCGCTCGCAGATGATGCCCTTGAAGCGGACGCGCTTGTACTTTCCGCAGTAGCACTCCCAGTCCCGGGTGGGGCCGAAGATCTTCTCGCAGAAGAGTCCGTCCTTTTCGGGCTTCAGGGTGCGGTAGTTGATGGTCTCCGGCTTCTTGACCTCGCCGTGGGACCACTGACGGATGTCGTCAGCAGTGGCCAGGCCGATCCGCAGCTCGTCGAAGAAGTTGACGTCGAGCACTTGTCGTCAATCCCTCTTTCGGGGTCGTGCCCTTCGCGTCAGCGAAAGTGAAGGGCGCTGTATTGGTCTGACTGGGGGTCCGGGGACGGCCCGAGGGACTCTTGCGAGCTCTCGGGCCAGACCCGTCAGACCTCTTCGACGCTGCTCGGCTCGCGCCGGGACAGGTCGATACCGAGCTCCTCCGCGGCGCGGAAGACGTCCTCGTCCGTGTCGCGCATCTCGATGGACATGCCGTCCGAGGACAGCACCTCCACGTTGAGGCAGAGCGACTGCATCTCCTTGATGAGCACCTTGAAGGACTCGGGGATGCCGGGCTCGGGGATGTTCTCGCCCTTGACGATGGCCTCGTAGACCTTCACGCGGCCGGTGACGTCGTCGGACTTGATGGTCAGCAGCTCCTGGAGGGCGTAGGCGGCGCCGTACGCCTCCAGCGCCCACACCTCCATCTCACCGAAGCGCTGGCCGCCGAACTGGGCCTTACCACCCAGCGGCTGCTGGGTGATCATGGAGTACGGACCGGTCGAGCGGGCGTGCAGCTTGTCGTCGACCAGGTGGTGGAGCTTGAGGATGTACATGTACCCGACCGAGATCGGGTCCGGGAAGGGCTCACCGGAGCGGCCGTCGAACATCCGGGCCTTGCCGGACGGGAGCACCAGACGCTCGCCGTCGCGGTTCGGGATGGTGTGCTCGAACAGGCCGGCCAGCTCGTCCTCGCGGGCACCGTCGAAGACCGGGGTCGCGACGTTGGACCCGGGGGCCACCTCGTCGGCGCCGATCGCCTTCAGGCGCTCCATCCACTCCTCGGAGCCCTCGACCTTCCAGCCGCGGCTGGCGAGCCAGCCGAGGTGGATCTCCAGGACCTGTCCCGGGTTCATCCGGGACGGGACACCGAGCGGGTTGAGGATGATGTCGACCGGGGTGCCGTCCTCCAGGAACGGCATGTCCTCGACCGGCAGGATCTTCGAGATGACGCCCTTGTTGCCGTGACGGCCGGCGAGCTTGTCACCGTCGGTGATCTTGCGCTTCTGAGCGACGTACACGCGAACCAGCTGGTTCACGCCGGGCGGCAGCTCGTCGCCCTCCTCGCGGTCGAAGACGCGCACACCGATGACCTTGCCGGTCTCGCCGTGCGGCACCTTCAGCGAGGTGTCACGGACCTCGCGCGCCTTCTCGCCGAAGATCGCGCGGAGCAGCCGCTCCTCGGGGGTCAGCTCGGTCTCGCCCTTGGGCGTGACCTTGCCGACCAGGATGTCGCCGGCGACGACCTCGGCACCGATCCGGATGATGCCGCGCTCGTCGAGGTCGGCGAGGACCTCTTCGGAGACGTTCGGGATGTCCCGGGTGATCTCCTCGGGGCCCAGCTTGGTGTCACGGGCGTCGACCTCGTGCTCCTCGATGTGGATCGAGGAGAGGACGTCGTCCTGCACCAGGCGCTGGCTGAGGATGATGGCGTCCTCGTAGTTGTGGCCCTCCCACGGCATGAACGCCACGAGGAGGTTCTTGCCGAGCGCCATCTCGCCCTCGTCGGTGGAGGGACCGTCGGCGAGGACCTGGCCCTCGACCACACGGACGCCCTCGTCCACGACGACCTTCTGGTTGAAGGAGGTGCCCTGGTTGGAGCGGGAGAACTTCGCGACGCGGTACGTGGTGTACGTGCCGTCGTCGTTGGCGACGGTGATGTAGTCCGCGGAGACCTCCTGGACCACACCGTCCTTCTCCGCCTTGATGACGTCGCCGGCGTCGACCGCGCAGCGGTACTCCATGCCGGTGCCGACCAGCGGGGCCTCCGACTTGATCAGCGGAACGGCCTGGCGCATCATGTTCGATCCCATGAGCGCGCGGTTGGCGTCGTCGTGCTCCAGGAACGGGATCATGGCGGTCGCGACCGACACCATCTGGCGCGGCGAGACGTCCATGTAGTCCACGTCGGACGGGGCGATGTAGTCGACCTCGCCGCCACGGCGGCGCACCAGGACGCGGGCCTCGGCGAACCGGAGGTCGTCCGTCAGCGGCGCGTTGGCCTGCGCGATGACGAAGCGGTCCTCCTCGTCGGCGGTCAGGTAGTCCACCTCGTCGGTGACCTGGCCGTCGACGACCTTGCGGTACGGGGTCTCGACGAAACCGAACGCATTGACCCGGCCGTAGGAGGCGAGCGAGCCGATCAGGCCGATGTTCGGGCCTTCAGGGGTCTCGATCGGGCACATGCGGCCGTAGTGCGAGGGGTGCACGTCGCGGACCTCGAAGCCGGCCCGCTCACGGGACAGGCCACCGGGGCCGAGCGCGGACAGACGGCGCTTGTGGGTCAGGCCCGACAGCGGGTTCGTCTGGTCCATGAACTGCGACAGCTGGCTGGTGCCGAAGAACTCCTTGATGGAGGCGACGACCGGCCGGATGTTGATCAGGGTCTGCGGCGTGATCGCCTCGACGTCCTGGGTGGTCATCCGCTCGCGGACGACGCGCTCCATACGGGCCAGACCCGTGCGGACCTGGTTCTGGATGAGCTCGCCGACGTTGCGCAGGCGGCGGTTGCCGAAGTGGTCGATGTCATCGACCTCGACGACGATGTTCGTGCCGTTCTCGCCGACCGTCTCGGTCTCGCCCGCGTGGAGCTTCACCAGGTACTTGATGGTGGCGATGATGTCGTCGGTGGTGAGCACACCGGCGTCGAGCGGCTCGTCCGCGCCCAGCTTCTTGTTGACCTTGTAGCGGCCGACCTTGGCCAGGTCGTAGCGCTTGGGGTTGAAGTAGAGGTTCTCGAGCAGCGTCTGCGCGGCCTCGCGGGTCGGGGGCTCGCCCGGACGGAGCTTGCGGTAGATGTCGAGCAGCGCGTCGTCCTGGCCCTGGGTGTGGTCCTTCTCCAGGGTGGCGCGCATGGACTCGTACTCGCCGAACTCCTCCAGGATCTGCTCGGTCGTCCAGCCGAGGGCCTTGAGGAGGACGGTCACGGACTGCTTGCGCTTGCGGTCGATGCGCACACCGACCATGTCGCGCTTGTCGACCTCCATCTCCAGCCAGGCACCCCGGGAGGGGATGATCTTGGCGGTGAAGATGTCCTTGTCGGAGGTCTTGTCGATGTTGGAGTCGAAGTAGACACCCGGCGAGCGGACGAGCTGCGACACGACGACACGCTCGGTGCCGTTGATCACGAAGGTGCCCTTGTTGGTCATGAGCGGGAAGTCGCCCATGAAGACCGTCTGGGACTTGATCTCGCCGGTCTCGTTGTTGGTGAACTCGGCGGTGACGAAGAGCGGGGCGGCGTACGTGAAGTCGCGCTCCTTGCACTCGTCGATGGAGTTCTTCGGCGGCTCGAAGCGGTGGTCGCGGAAGGTCAGGGACATCGACCCGGAGAAGTCCTCGATCGGGGAGATCTCCTCGAAGATCTCCTCCAGGCCGGACTTGGTGGGGACGTCCTGTCCGTTCTCCAGAGCCGCCTCGACGCGAGCCTTCCAGGCGGCATTGCCGAGCAGCCAGTCGAAGCTCTCGGTTTGCAGCGCAAGGAGGTTCGGAACCTCGAGGGGCTCCTTGATCTTTGCGAATGAGATGCGCAGCGGGGCGGTGCTGGCGCCGGTGTTCGTATTGGCAGTCGAGGCGTTGCGCGAGGCGGCCAAGAGGGGGTCCTTCCGAGGGCTCGGACTCACTACGCGCGTACCGGTCCCATGCGCACAGAGACAGACTCACCTGATTTGGCGGAAGACGCCCAGGTCAGGTTGGTTCAATCAAGGTGCTCAAGCGTGGGCATGCCCCTGGTGACGGGCAGGAGGCAGCTAACAGGCAGCGCAAAGGGTCAGTGTAGCCACTTGGCCCACTGATGTCCAGAGCGGGATTCCGGAGACCGGCACACGCCCCCTCGGTTGTGTTCCTACCGGCCTGCGTACAGGCCGCGCGCTGGAGCGCGTATTGATACTGCCCTCTTCGTCGTCGATCCATGCCTCGACTCTGGACCGTTGTGACGACGCGTCCTGAGAATTGCGCGCTGCGTGCCGTTCGTCAAGGCCCCCACCTCGGGAGGCTGCCCAGGGGAGCGCAGAACGAAGATCACCCTACCCGTCGGGACGGGAAGAGCAAGAGAGCACCGCGCACCCCCGGCAAACGCCCGAGGGCGACCACCCGTATAGGTGATCGCCCTGGGGACGGTGCGCGTTACAAGCCCGCGCGGAGGGGTCTGGCGACCCCTGGGGTCACTTGACCTCGACGGAGGCGCCGGCGGCCTTGAGGGACTCGGCGGCCTTCTCCGCAGCCTCCTTGGCGACCTTCTCGAGAACGGGCTTCGGGGCGCCGTCCACGAGGTCCTTGGCCTCCTTCAGACCCAGGGAGGTCAGCTCACGCACGACCTTGATGACCTGGATCTTCTTGTCACCGGCGCCGGTGAGGACGACGTCGAACTCGTCCTGCTCCTCAGCGGCCTCGGCGGCCGGGGCACCCGGGACGCCTGCGGCGGCAACGGCCACCGGGGCGGCGGCGGTGACGTCGAACTTCTCCTCGAACGCCTTCACGAACTCGGAGAGCTCGATGAGGGTCATCTCCTCGAACTGCGCGAGCAGGTCGTCCTGGCTGAGCTTCGCCATGATGGCGGTCCTTCCACTAATTCGGCTGGTGCCGGGTGTACATGTCGGCGGGCGTACGTGGGGCCCGCTGCGACCGGACGCTGATTACTCGGCGTCGGCCTCGGCGGGAGCCGGCGTACCGGCACCGCCCTGCTCGGCCTGCTTCTCGCGAAGCGCGTCCACGGTGCGGACGAGCTTCGAGGGCAGGGCCTGGAAGACCGCGGCAGCCTGGGACGGCTTGGCCTTCATGGCACCCGCCAGCTTGGCGAGCAGAACCTCGCGGGACTCGAGGTCCGCAAGCTTCTTGATCTCATCGGCGGACAGCGCCTTACCGTCAAGGACACCGCCCTTGATGATGAGGTTCGGGTTGTCCTTGGCGAAGTCACGGAGACCCTTCGCCGACTCCACCGGGTCACCGGTGACGAAGGCGACAGCCGTCGGACCGTTGAACAGGTCGTCGAGCGTCGAGATTCCGGCCTCGTTGGCCGCAATCTTGGTCAGCGTGTTCTTCACCACGGCGTACTGGGCGTTCTCACCGAGCGAACGGCGCAGCTGCTTGAGCTGCGCCACGGTGAGACCGCGGTACTCGGTCAGCACGGCGGCACTCGAGCTGCGGAACTTGTCCGTCAGCTCGGCAACCGCGGCGGACTTGTCGGGCCTCGCCATGAGCCTCGGCCTCCTTCCGGGTGATTCGGACCGCGCGGACCCGAAGGAGGACTGGGCAAAACGAAACGCCCCGGCGCAGGCGCACGGGGCGACAGCTCGACCGGATTCACAATCCGGGAGCTCTCTTCCAGTCACCTGCGCGGGTCGTCCGCAGCTAGCGGATCCTTCGGCCACCGCGTCCTGAGGACACGGCAACGACCAGCGGTCTTTGGCTTCTGGGGAAGAGTACGGGAACGATCCGCTGTCAAGCAA
>NZ_JAAAXQ010000302.1 GCF_009916105.1 Streptomyces sp. GC420
CTACCCCAGCCGTGAGGCATGGTGCGACGCACGTGTGAGGGAGAGCGAACGACGCCTCACGGCCTGCGACCCCGCCCTGCCCACCGTGCTCGTCAACCACTACCCGCTGGTGCGGGAACCGACCCGGATCCTCCACCACCCCGAGTTCGCGCAGTGGTGCGGCACCGTGCGTACAGCCGACTGGCACCGGCGGTTCCGTGCGCGCTCCGTGGTCTACGGCCACCTGCACATTCCCCGGACGACATGGCACGACGGCGTGTGCTTCGAGGAGGTTTCCGTCGGCTACCCGCGTGAATGGCGCCGCCCGGGACATCCCCGGAACGTCCCCCGCCGTGTCCTGCCCGAGACGAGGACGCCGTGATCGACGAGATACTCCCGGACTGCGTCGTAGTGTCCGAGGCGTTCGACGACTCGGAACCGGTCGAGCTCTACCCCGAGGAAGCCAGGGTGGTGGCGAACGCCGTGGAGGTGCGTCGGCGTGAGTTCGCGACGGCACGGCTCTGCGCCCGCCGGGCGCTCGCCGGGCTCGGCCTGCCGCCGGCGCCCGTGCTTCCCGGCCCGCACGGAGCCCCACGCTGGCCGCACACCGTGATCGGCAGCATCACGCACTGCGCCGGATATCGCGTCGCGGCGCTGGCCCGTACGACCGACATCGCCATGCTGGGTGTGGACGCCGAGCCCAATGGGCCGTTGCCCGACGGTGTTCTCGAGGCCATCGCTCTGCCCGGGGAGATCGCCCGCCTGCGGAGACTCGGCGACATCGAACCGGGCGTGTCCTGGGGGCGCGTGCTGTTCACGATGAAGGAGGCTGTGTACAAAGCCTGGTTCCCGGCGACGGGAAGCCGTCTCGAGTTCGAGGACGCCGACATCGAGGTGGATGTCGGGGAATCCTCCTTCACCGCACGTATTCGTGTCCCCTTCCGGCCTCCGGACGGGGACACGGTGGAGTGCCTGACCGGCCGATGGCTGGCCCGTGGAAATCTCGTGGCCGCTGCCGTCGCGGTGCCGAGGGCGTGAGCGGCGAAGGGCCGCCCCCCGGAAACCGCAGTTTCCGGGGGGCGGCGGGGGGCGGCCCTTCGTGTCGTGACGGGCGCGGGCGCCGTGCGCGGGACGCCGGGTGGATCAGGCGATGTGCTCCGACTCCCGCTCGATCTCGTACTGCTTCTTGAAGTCGTCCTGGTAGTTGCGGATCAGGGACTTGCTGCGCGGGTGCGTCACGGCGTGCATGTCCGACAGGAGTATGTCGAGCGTCTCGTGGTTGGGGTACTCGCCGTGCTGGTCGACGTACGTGCGGAACGCCCCGTACGCCTCGCTGAGGAACTCCGCCTCGGACAGCTCTGGGAGCGGGATGTCCTGTCCAGGGACCGGCTGCTCGTACGCCTCCTCGGCCTGGAGCTGCTCCTCGTACGCCTCCTGGGCAGGCACCGCCTGTGCCTGTGCCTGTGCCTGCGCGTCGGCCCGCCGGTCCTGCTCGTCGTGGAGGACGGGCTCGGCCGGAGCGCCGAGAGCCGGGTCGAGGGCGGGATCGGGGTAGGCGGCGGGGTCGTACGAGCCCTCGTAGGCGGCCGGGCTGACCTTGGGGGCCGCGAACCAGGGGCTGTGATGGGTGGCGGGGACCTGCTTCTGGAGCTCCGACTCGGGCCAGTGCTGCACGGGCTCGTAGACGGTCTGCGGCTTGGGGTGCTGGAGCGCCGGCTGCGGCTGCTGGTCCGGATGCCGATGCGGCTGGGCCTGGAGCTGCGGCTGTGTCTGCGACTGGAGCCGGGGCTGGGGATGGCCCTGTGCCTGGGGCCCGACCGCCGGGAACTCGTCGGCGCGCTGCGCCGGGATCACGGCGGGCTCGATGCCGGCCGCGGCCAGACCCGCCGGGGCCGTGTCCGCCAGCGGCACGCCGTAGCGCGCCAGCCGCAGCGGCATCAGCGACTCCACGGGTGCCTTGCGGCGCCAGGCGCGTCCGAACCGGGAGCGCAGCCGCGCCTGGTACACCAGGCGCTCCTGCTCCAGCTTGATCACCTGCTCGTAGCTGCGCAGCTCCCACAGCTTCATCCGCCGCCAGAGCAGGAAGGTGGGCACGGGTGAGAGCAGCCAGCGGGTCAGCCGGACGCCCTCCATGTGCTTGTCGGCGGTGATGTCGGCTATCCGGCCGACTGCGTGCCGGGCCGCCTCGACGGAGACGATGAACAGGATCGGGATGACGCCGTGCATGCCGACGCCCAGCGGGTCCGGCCAGGCGGCCGCGCCGTTGAAGGCGATGGTCGCGGCCGTCAGCAGCCATGCCGTCTGGCGCAGCAGCGGGAACGGGATCCGGATCCAGGTCAGCAGGAGGTCCAGGGCGAGCAGCACGCAGATGCCCGCGTCGATGCCGATCGGGAAGACGAGGGAGAAGGCGCCGAAGCCTTTCTGCTCGGCGAGTTCGCGTACGGCGGCGTACGAACCGGCGAAACCGATCGCGGCGATGATCACCGCCCCGGTGACCACCACGCCGATCAGCAGGCGGTGTGTGCGTGTCAACTTCATCGCGGCCACCCGCGATCCCCTCCCAACCTTCAGTCACCTCTGTCACTGGCACGCCAACGGCGAGCGATAGGCGCGGGACAGCTTGGCACAACCGTGCGAGGAACGGGCGCGCGGGCATGGCAAGAGCCCGGTTCGCGGCATGGGAACCGGGCTCCCGCGACGGGTGCCGGCGCGTGGACGGGCCGCCCTGCCTGCCGGATTCCGGCAGGCAGGGCCGCGTGGCGTGCGTCCGTGGCGCGGGGCGGCTACTCGTTGGCCGTGGCTATCGCCGCCACGACCTCCTTCGCGGCCTTCTGCGCGTCCTTCATCAGCTCGTCGGGGTCCGGGGTCTTCGCCCCCGCGTAGCCCGCGCCGTTGTAGTTGAGGGTGAGCACGACGTTCTCCGTACGCACCACGACGGTCTGGTTCCTGAAGTCCTCGTCGGTCTTGCGGAGCTCGTAGCGGACGGCCGTCGCCTCGTCGCCGATCCCCTCCGCCGCAACGGACTTGACCTTCTTCGCTCCCTCAGTGGTCTGCGCCGCCGTGACCTGCTTCGCGAAGTGGTCGGTGGCACGCTCCTCACCGCTGCCGCCCAGCGCCGCGTCCGAGTCGAAGCGGATCAGCGAGACGTCCAGCCAGCGGTACTGGGAACCCTTCAGGCCGTTGTCGTCCAGACCGTTCCACGTGCAGCCGGCGCGCGTCCGGACGTCCGAGGACTTGCCGGCCTTGCCGGTCTTGTCCTCCGCGCCGGGGACCAGGCCCGTGACGGTCTTCTTGGCGAGGGTCTTGCAGGCGTCGGGGAGGGTGTCGTACACGGCCGGCGCGAGGGACGGCGAGGCCTTGGTGGCCGAGGGCGAGGCGGAGGACGAGCCGCCTGAGCCCTTCTTCGACTTGCCGGAGTCGGATCCGGAGTCGGAGGAGCACCCGG
This sequence comes from Streptomyces sp. GC420, assembly GCF_009916105.1. Lineage (GTDB taxonomy): Bacteria > Actinomycetota > Actinomycetes > Streptomycetales > Streptomycetaceae > Streptomyces. The sequence goes on from NZ_JAAAXQ010000302.1 coordinate 3,425, forward strand.
CGACGAGCATCACCGGGACGGCTGCGCAGGCGAGAAGTCGGGCCAGTCGCTGGGCTGTGAGGTGCATGATTCCTTCGTTCATGAGCTCTGCGGGCTGCGGCATCAGTCGCTGAACAACTCGGCGAGTTGACCGGCCAGGTCCAGTGCCCTGTCCTGCAGCTCCTTGTTGTCGGGTACTTCAGTGATACGGCCCGGCTGCTCGGCGTACTCGATGGTGACGACCACGTTGGACGAGCGGAAGACGACGCTGACGGTGCGGGTCTTCACCGTTGAGCCGGACTCGGAGAGCCCGGTGTCGAGGAAGGCCGCGTCCGCGAGGTCGTCCAGTTCGCGCGGTTCGAGACCGGCGGTGGAGGAGGGCGATCCAGGGGTGCCGTCCGGGGAGCCGGAGGTGTCGTCGTCCGTGTCCCGGCTCGGCTCCCCGGCGTCCTGCCCGGACGTCTTGCGGGGGGAGGACGGCGAGGTGGCGGCCGGACCGGAGGGGGGCGCGGACGCGGAGGAGCCGGAGGGCCCTGAGGGCGCGGCGGGCGCCGAGGAGCCGGAGGTGCCCGCCGCGAAGGGGACGCCGGCGGCCAACTGCTTGTCGCCGAACACCTCGTTCGCGCGGTCGTCGTCGCTCACCGTGCGGTCGTAGGAGACGACCCGCTCGAAATCGATGCGGAGATGCCGGGTGCCGCTCACGGAGTCCAGTCTCCACCGGCAGCCGACCCGCCGGTCCGTGTCGAACGTCACGGTGGCCGTGCCCTCGAAAAGCTTCTCCCGCTTCTCCGGGGCCAGCTCGTTCGCGCCGGGCAGCAACTGCTCCAGGGACTCGGGCTCCACGCTGCCGCAGGGCTCGGGAAGCGTGGAGTACTTGCCGGGCGCCGCCGCGGCCGTCGTCTCCGAAGCTCCGGGCTTCGAGTCCTCGGCGGGGTCCCCGAGACCGGAGCCGCCGGTGCAGCCGACGAGCAGCGCCGCAAGCAGGGCGATGCCGGGCACAGCGGCCTTCCGGGCCATTCGCTGCACGGTCCCTGGCTCCTTCCGAGACGAAAACGGGTTGCCGCGTCAACACGGCCACTGGACACAATGTGTATCGCACGCACCGCCGTGAACGCCGGTCCGATATCCCTTTTGTTGGCGCTTGGCAGGCTTTTGCGTTTTCAGACTTATCGGGGGAATGGGGAAGTTATGTCGTACGTGGAGGTACCGGGCGCGAAGGTTCCGATCCGCATGTGGGCGGACCCCGCGTCCGTCGAGGACGGCGCCATGCAGCAGCTGCGGAATGTCTCGACGCTGCCGTGGATCAAGGGCCTCGCGGTGATGCCGGACGTCCACTACGGCAAGGGCGCGACGGTCGGCTCGGTCATCGCCATGCACGGTGCGGTCTGCCCGGCCGCCGTCGGCGTCGACATCGGCTGCGGCATGTCCGCCGTGAAGACCTCCCTCACCGCGAACGACCTTCCCGGCGACCTGTCCCGGCTCCGATCCAAGATCGAGCAGGCCATTCCGGTGGGCCGCGGCATGCACGACGAGGCGGTGGACCCGGGCGGCCTGCACGGCTTCCAGACCGCCGGGTGGGACGACTTCTGGACCCGGTTCGGGGGAGTGGCGGAGGCGGTCAGGTTCCGCAGGGAGCGGGCGCTGAAGCAGATGGGAACGCTCGGCTCCGGCAATCACTTCATCGAGTTCTGCCTGGACGAGACCGGTTCCGTCTGGCTGATGCTGCACTCCGGTTCCCGGAACATCGGGAAGGAACTGGCCGACCATCACATCTCCCAGGCGCAGCAGCTGCCGCACAACCAGGGTCTCGTCGACCGCGACCTGGCGGTGTTCATCGCGGACACCCCGCAGATGGCGGCCTACCGGAACGACCTCTTCTGGGCGCAGGAGTACGCGAAGTACAACCGCGCGATCATGATGGGGCTCTTCCAGGACGTGGTCCGCAAGGAGTTCAGGAAGGCGAAGGTCACCTTCGAGCCCGTCATCTCCTGCCACCACAACTACGTGGCGGAGGAGCGCTACGAGGGCATGGACCTGCTGGTCACGCGTAAGGGTGCGATCCGCGCGGGCGGCGGCGAGTACGGGATCATCCCCGGCTCCATGGGCACCGGTTCGTACATCGTGAGGGGTCTCGGGAACGAGAAGTCCTTCAACTCCGCGTCGCACGGCGCGGGGCGGCGGATGAGCCGCAACGCGGCGAAGCGCCGCTTCTCGACGCGGGACCTGGAGGAGCAGACGCGGGGCGTGGAGTGCCGCAAGGACTCCGGGGTCGTGGACGAGATCCCGGGCGCGTACAAGCCGATCGAGAAGGTCATCGACCAGCAGCGGGACCTCGTGGAGGTCGTCGCCAAGCTGAAGCAGGTCGTCTGCGTGAAGGGCTGACACCCGTCGCCCGTCGCCCGCGGCCCGTCGCCCGGCGGGCCGGGCCCGTGGGCCCCGCCCGCCCGTGCGCCCCCTGCGTGCGGGCGGGCCTTCTCGTGCGGCCCGCCCGTGCGGCCCGGCAGGGATCAGAGCTCGCGGTGGACCTTCGTGTTGGAGGCCTGGGCGCGGGGGCGGACGACGAGGAGGTCGATGTTGACGTGGGAGGGGCGGGTGACCGCCCAGGTGATGGTGTCGGCGATGTCCTCGGCGGTGAGGGGCTCGGCGACACCCGCATAAACCGTCGCGGCCTTCTCCGTGTCCCCGCGGAAGCGGGTGGTGGCGAACTCCTCGGTCCTGACCATGCCGGGGGCGATCTCGACGACGCGGACGGGGGTGCCGACGATCTCGAGGCGGAGGGTCTCGGCGAGGACGTGGGCGCCGTGCTTGGCGGCGACGTAACCGGCACCGCCCTCGTAGGTGGCGTGGCCCGCGGTGGAGGAGACGACGACCACGGTCCCGTCGCCCGATTCGGTGAGGGCCGGGAGCAGCGCCTGGGTGACGTTGAGGGTGCCGATGACGTTGACCTCGTACATGAGGCGCCAGTCGTCGGGCCTTCCGGTGGCGACCGGGTCGGCTCCGAGGGCGCCCCCGGCGTTGTTGACGAGGACGTCGCAGCGGTCCAGGGAGGCCGCGAACGAGTCGACGGCGGGCCGGTCGGTGACGTCCAGGACATGGGCGGTGGCCCGGTGCCCGGCCGCGAAGAGTTCGGCGGCGAGGGCCTCGATGCGTTCCTTGCGGCGGGCGGTGAGGACGACGTGGTAGCCGGCGGCCGCGAGGTGCCGGGCGGTGGCGGCGCCGATGCCGCTGCTCGCGCCGGTGACGACGGCGGTACGGGTGGTCATGCGTGGCTCCTCGCGTCCGGCGGTCTGGCTGCTCGTAGTGTGCTTCCGGTCCAGGCTATCGGGGGCGTGGTGCGTACATGATCACGGCCATTCCCGTGAGGCAGACCAGGGCGCCGGCGATGTCGTAGCGGTCCGGGCGGTACCCGTCGGCGACCATGCCCCAGGCGAGGGACCCGGCGACGAACACCCCGCCGTAGGCGGCGAGGATGCGTCCGAAGTCGGCGGCGGGCTGGAGCGTGGCGACGAAGCCGTAGCCGCCGAGCGCGAGCACTCCCGCGCCGATCCAGATCCACCCGCGATGTTCCCTGACGCCCTGCCAGACCAGCCACGCCCCGCCGATCTCGAGGAGCGCGGCGAGGAGGAACAGGGCGGCGGAGCGGGCGACGAGCATGGGGCTCAGCCTGCCATCCCCTTGTTCGCAGCGGTGCGGAGGGCGGTGCGGAGCGCGGTCGCGCGCCGAGCGGGGTCCTTCTCGTCCGTGGCCCAGGCGATGTATCCGTCGGGGCGGACGAGGAGCGCCGTGCGGCGGGGACCGGCCCAGTGGGCGTGGACGAACAGGTCCGGCGGGCCGGACGTCCCGTCCGCGGCCTCGCCCGGTGCCTCGCCCCGAGGCGTGACGAGGACGAAGCGGCCGCCGCGCAAGGTCTCGTAGAGGCGCGTGCCTCCCGCGAGCGCGATGTCGGGGGCGCGCCTGCCGGTGAGGGGGTGGGCCCTCCTGGGGGCGGAGTAGGCGATGCCGGTGCCGGAGATCATGCCCATCGCCCGGTGGGCCGCGGGCATGACGGTGCCGAGGAAGCCGTAGGCGAGGGAGCGGGCGGCGCGCTGGAGCGGGGTGTGCGCCATGGCGAGGCGGACGATGGCCCCGCTGCTCCGCAGCACCATGAGCCCGACGGGGTGGCGTTCGCTCTGGTAGGTGTCGAGCAGGGTGTCGGGGGCCTGCCCGCGCACGACGGCGGCGAGTTTCCAGCCGAGGTTGACGGCGTCCTGGATGCCGGTGTTCATGCCCTGGCCGCCCGCGGGGGAGTGGACGTGGGCGGCGTCGCCCGCGAGGAAGACACGTTTGTCGCGGTAGGCGGGGACCTGGCGTTCGTCGCTGTGGAAGCGGGAGATCCAGCGTGCGTCGTGCATGCCGAAGTCGGTGCCGAGCGCTGTGCGGGCGATCCGCCTGACCTCGTCGAGGTCCGCGGGCTCGCTGTCCGGGACCTGGTGGCCGCGGTCCCAGCCCATGACGCGGTACCAGCCGTCACCGAACGGGACGACGAAGGCGAAGGTGCCTCCGGTGCCGTTGACCGTGAGAAGCGATTCGGGCTCTTCGGCGAGCCGGACGTCGGCGAGGACGATCGACTTGATGACGGATGCGCCGGGGAAGGGCAGGCCGAGGAGTTCGCGCACGGCGCTGTGGACGCCGTCGGCGCCGACGAGGTAGCGCGCGCGCAGCGTACGGGCGGTGCCGTCCTCCTCTCTCACGACCGCCTCGACGCCGTTGGCGTCCTGCCGGAGGGCGGTGACCTCGGTGCCGTACCGGAAGCAGGCCCCGGCTTCGAGCGCCCGGCGTCCCAGCAGCCGCTCGACCTCGTACTGCGGGGTGACGAGCAGGAAGGGGAAGCGGGTGCGAAGCCGGCCGAGGTCCAGGGAGAGGCGGTTGAAGACGCGCAGCTCGGTGACCTGCCGGCCCCGTGCGACGAGTTCGTCGGCGAGTCCGCGGGCGTCGAGCTGCTCCAGTGTGCGGGCGTGCACACCGAAGGCTCGGGTGAGGTTGCTCGTCCCGGGCGGACGCTTCTCCAGCACGGTGGCGGCGAGCCCGGCGGCGGCGAGGTCACCGGCGAGGGTCATTCCGGTGGGGCCCGCGCCGACGATCAGGACGTCCGCGGTGTCGGAAGGGCGGGTGCGGGGAGTGTCGCGGGTGCTGCCTGCCATGACGCCTCCTGATGCCAACGGTTGTTGGTCAACGCTTGTTGGCAAATGTAGGGCGCCGTGCAGGGATAAGTCAACAGTTGTTGGCCCACGCGTGTTGGCATAGGTTGCCCATATGACAGATCCCGTTGCCGGGCAGGAGCCCGCGCCCCCGCCGGGCGCGCGCGCCGCCGCCGCTCCGCGCCGCTCCGACGCCACCCGCACGGCGATCATCGAGGCCGCGCGCGAGCGCTTCGCCGCCGACGGATACGAACGCGCGACCATCCGCGCCATCGCCCGCGAGGCCGGCATCGACCCCTCGATGGTCATGCGCTACTACGGCAGCAAGGAGGGGCTGTTCGCCGCGGCCTCCGAGTTCGACCTGCGTCTGCCCGAGCTGGGCGGGCTGCCCGGCACCCATGTCGGGCCGGTCCTCGTCGGCCACTTCCTCGACCGCTGGGAGGAGGACGAGGTGCTGACGGCGCTGCTCCGGGTCGCCATGACCAACGCCGGCGGTGCCGAGCGGATCCAGCGGATCTTCAAGGAGCAGCTGGGGCCGGTCGCGGCCGGAGTCTGCCCGCACCCGGACGAGGCGCAGACGCGGGCTGCCCTCGTCGCCTCGCAGATCCTCGGCATGGCCCTGGCCCGCTACGTGCTGCGGCTGCCTCCGGCCGTGGCCATGTCCCGTGACGAGGTGATCGCCTGGCTCGCGCCGACGGTCCAGCGCTACCTGACGGCCGAGCGCCCGTAGCTCCGGCCGGGAGACCCGCCCGTACCCGCCCGCGCCTCAGAGCCAGCCGTTGCGGCGGAAGACGCGGTGGATCGTGAAGCACGCGGCGGCGATGACGCCGAGGACGAGCGGATAGCCGAAGGTCCAGTGCAGCTCGGGCATGTGCTCGAAGTTCATTCCGTACAGGCCGCAGACCATCGTCGGCACGGCGACGACCGCGGCCCACGCGGTGATCTTCCGCATGTCCTCGTTCTGGGCGACGGTCACCTGTGCCAGATGGGCCTGGAGGATCGAGTCCACCAGCGAGTCGAAGGCCGTTATCTGCTCCGCCGTTCGGGCCAGGTGGTCGACCACGTCCCGGAAGTACGGCTGCATGCCGGAGTCGACGAGGGACGTGGGGTGGACGGCCAGCCGCTGGAGCGGGGTCTGCAGGGGTGCGACGGCGCGCTTGAGCTCCAGCAGCTCACGCTTGAGCTGGTAGATCCGCCCGGCGTCGCCGTGTCCCGCCTGGCCGGAGAACACGGCCGACTCGATCTCGTCCATGTCCTCGTGCAGCGAGTCGGTGACCGTGAGGCATTCGTCCACGACGAGGTCGGCGACGGCGTACAGCACCGCCGACGGGCCCTTGCACAGCAGCTCCGGGCGGGCCTCCAGGGCCTCCCGGACCGGGCCGAGCGAGCCGTGCAGCCCGTGCCGGACGGTGATGACGAAATCGCGCCCGATGAACACCATGATCTCGCCGGTGTCCACGACCTCGCTGGTCGCGGTGAGGGCGTCGTGCGGGACGTAGCGGACCGTCTTGAAGACCGCGAACAGCGTGTCCTCGTCGGGCACCAGCCTGGGCCGCTGGTGGCGGGCCGCCACGGCGTCCTCGACAGCCAGCGGATGCAGGCCGAACAGTTCGGCGACCGCGGCGAACTCCGCCTCGTCCGGCTCGTGCAGGCCGAGCCAGACGAAACCGGCGCCCTGGCCGTCCTGGCGCAGCTGCCGCAGTGCCTCGTCCGCCGTGCGGCCGCCGGCCTGCCGCACGCCGTCGAGGTAGACCACGCAGTTGACGACGGCGCTGCCCAGCGGGGACCTGGCGGGATGGCTCAGGTCCACGCGCCGGACGGAGGCGCGGCGTACCGCTCCCGGCTCCCGGCTCGTACTCAATCCGTCGCCGCCCGCGCCGCTCCCGGCGGAGGTACTTGCCGCGTGCGACCCGCTGGTCGTCAACGAGCACGAGGCACGGTTCATCCTGGGCGGTCCGGCGG
>NZ_JAAAXQ010000303.1 GCF_009916105.1 Streptomyces sp. GC420
GGTGAGGGGCGGCGCGCGTGTCCGGCGCGCGGCGCCGGCCGCAGCCGGGCCGCAGCCGGGCCGCGCTGCGTCCGTGCGTGCGACGGCCGGGGGCGGCACGGGGAGGCGGCACGGGGAGGCGGCACGGGGAGGCGGCACGGGGAGGCGGCACGGGGCCGGGTACCTCCGGACGGAGTCCGGGAAACCGCCCTCCCGGAGGGCTGCTCGGGTGATCCGACGACGCGGCGTGGGGGTCCCGTGCTTCGTGGCGATCCCGTCCGGGAGGATCGCGGAAGAGTGCGTGCCGGGGCGTCGCGAGGCAGACGGGTCTGTCGGGCAGGGCCTCGCCCCGCGGCGGGCTGCGGGCAGGCGATCCGGCCGCCGGGCCTTCCGGCCCGGGGAGGGCGTACGACCCGCCGAAGCGTGCGGCAGCACGTATGGCAGCATGGGCGACCGCGCACGTCACCGGCCCGCACCGGCCCGTGGCACCACGCCGGGACATGGCATCCGCACCGGCCCCACGTCCCCCGCACCGACAGGCGACACCCGCAGCGCGCACACCGAGGAGCAGCTGACCATGGAGCCCAAGCCGGAGATCCTCGCCGCCTTCGAGGCGGCCAAGGGCTTCATGCCGGTAGGCGAGGGACTGGCCCTGTACGCGGCGGCCGTCGATGCGGGAAGGCTCGGACTGCCGCTGCTGGAGGTCGGGACCTACTGCGGTCGGTCGACGATCCTGCTCGCCGACGCCGCACGTCGGGCGGGCGTGAGCGCGATCACGGTCGACCACCACCGGGGCAGCGAGGAACAGCAGCCCGGCTGGGAGTACCACGACCCGGAGGTCGTGGACCCGGAGGTGGGGCGGATGGACACCCTGCCCACCTTCCGCCGCACCCTGCACGGGGCCGGTCTCGAGGACCACGTCATCGCGATCGTCGGACGGTCACCGCAGGTCGCGAAGGTGTGGGGCGGGCCGCTCGGCCTGGTCTTCATCGACGGCGGGCACACCGACGAGCACGCGACCGGCGACTACGAGGGCTGGGCACCGCACGTCGCGGACGGCGGGCTGCTCGTGATCCACGACGTCTTCCCGGACCCCGCCGACGAGTTCACCGGGCAGGCCCCGTACCGCGTCTACCTCAGGGCACTGGATTCCGGTGCCTTCACCGAGGTCTCGGTGACCGACTCGCTGCGCGTCCTCAGGCGTGTGGGCACGGGGATCTGACTTACCGGGCTAGCATCGCGCACGTGTCCAACGGCAGCTCTCCCCACCCCGTTCCCGACCACGACGGCCTCCGGCCCCGCCGCCCACGGGGCGGCACCCTGGCCATCGCGGCCGCCGCGGTGGTGCCCGCCTGCTTCGCCGGCTGGCTGGCCTGGCAGGCCATGAGCGGGCCCGGGGGCGACGGACCGCCCAAGACGCTGCCCTCGCCGAGCGGTTCCCCGGCAGGGCAGGACTCCAAGGCGTCGGAGAGCCCTGCCGGGACCGGGGATGCCACGCAGGCGGGCCGCGGTTCCTCGCCCGCGCCGTCCTCGGCGTCGTCCGCCTCCGCCGACGAGCCGGGCGGGGCCCCGGGCAGGGGACCGCTCAGCGGGCGCACGATCGTCATCGACCCGGGCCACAACCCCGGCAACTTCAAGCACGGCGCCGAGATCGGCGAACTCGTCGACATCGGCACCAACCGCAAGGAGTGCGACACGACGGGCACGGCCACCAACGCGGGTTACAGGGAGGCCGAGTTCACCCTCGACGTCGCCCGCCGGATCCGTACGCTCCTGAAGGAGCAGGGTGCCACCGTCGTCCTCACCCAGGACGGCGACCGCGCCTGGGGGCCGTGCATCGACGAACGGGCCCGGATCGGCAACGAGAAGAAGGCCGACGCGGTGGTGTCGGTGCACGCGGACGGCTCCGCGGCCGGGAACCGCGGCTTCCATGTGATCCTGCCCGCCGAGGTGAAGTCCGGAGCCGCGGACACCTCGGCGATCGTCGGCCCTTCGCGGGACCTCGGGGAGCGCATCGCGGGCCGCTTCGTGCGGGCGACGGGCACCGCGCCGTCCAACTACGTGGGCAAGGGCACGGGACTCGTCGTACGGGACGACCTGGGCGGTCTCAATCTGTCCACCGTCCCGAAGGTGTTCGTCGAGTGCGGCAACATGCGGGATGCCAAGGACGCGGCGCTGCTCACCGACGCGAAGTGGCGCCAGAAGGCCGCGCAGGGCATCGCGGACGGCATCGCCGGGCACCTGGGCGGCTGAGCCGACGCCGGACGCGGGCGCCGCAGACGGAACCGGGCCGCCCGGGGCGTAGCCGGCCGCCAGAAGCCGGGGCCTCCAGGGAGCCGGCGCCACCAGTAAACCGGAGCCGCCAGGGGCGGCAGCCGTGGCGGCCCGAGGGCGGGACCCGGGCTGCCGTACGGAGCGGGGCTCGGGGTCGCGGGGGCCGGAACCCGGGGTTTCAGGCACCGGACCCGGCCTTCCCTCGGGGACCCGACTCCGGGGTTTCCCCAGGGCTCCCCCCGGAAGACGCCCGGACGGAACAGGCGATAGATTCTCCCCACGAAAGGGTGCCACCCCCGCGCTTCGCGCCCCGCAGAGCCCGTAAATCCCGCAAAGCCCGTGAAACGGCATATCGGCGACTAAGGACATTCACGTGAACATCCGCTCCCTCACTCGAGGTGACGGCGTGGTGATCGGAGCAGCGGTGTTGCTGTTCATCGCCTCGTTCCTCGATCTGACTTCCCTCCCTGACTGCTCGGGCGCTTTCTGCCCGGAGTCCGCGAACGCGTGGGACGGTGTGTCCATCCTGATGACCGTGTACCTGGCGGGGGTGATCGGCGCGGCCCTGGTGGTCGTCGCACGGGCGCTGCCCCAGCCGCGCAAGGTGGCCGGTCTCGACCTGGGGCAGTTCGGCATCTCCTTCACCGTCTTCGCGGCCTGGGCCGCCTTCTGGTGGATCATCGACGCGGAGGACGCGGGCGCCGGTCTCATCCTCGGCCTGATCGCAGCCCTGGTCATCGCGGGTGCCGCCGTCGCCACTCCGCTGGTCCCGGCACTGAAGGCGGGCCTGATCCCGGCCCCGAGCCCGCAGGCCCCGGCGCCCTACGGCGCGCAGCAGCCCGGCGGCACCGGCTACGGCTACCCGGGCGGTGGCCAGCAGCAGGGCTGGGCCGGTGGCGGCCAGCCGGGACAGCCCGGTCAGCCCGGTCAGCAGCAGCCGTTCGGCGGCCAGCAGCCTCAGGCCCAGCAGGCCCAGCCGCAGCAGCCCGCCCCCGCGGGCGGGGAGTTCGCACCGTTCTGGTTCGCCGTCCCGGTCGCCCGCCCGCTGTTCCCCGAGGACGGCTCGCCCACCCCGATCGCCGAACTGGCGCCCGGCACCTGGTACCTCGCGGTGGACCAGCGCGGTCCCGCCCTGGTCGCGCAGACCCAGGACGGCCGGCGCGGCGTGCTCCAGGACACCACCGGCATCCAGCGCGGCTGACACCCAGCACCGGCCCGCCCGCGGGCCGCACAGCGACACGAGCGGCCCCCGCCCATCCCGGGCGGGGGCCGTCTTGGCGACCCCGGCCGGGCGGTCCCGGACCAACGGTCCCGGAACGTCTCCGCATCCCCCGGGACGATCCGGTTCGCCGTGAGCCGGGACAGAGATCGCGCGCGGCCCGGGAAGCCGGCCGGGCCGCGTAGCCTCCGGCCGTTTCAATTGCTCACGTGCTCAGGACCGGCGTGCGCCCAGTAGTCCCAGAGCGACGAGCAGGTCCGCGGAGAGCTCCTCCACGAACACGGCCGCCCCGGTGAGCGTGCGCCGGACGGACTCCTCCTCGGGTGTCAGTCCGGCAGCCGCAGCCCAGGCAAGCGCACCGTCCACGGCGGGTTCGACCGGGAACTGCTCCACAGGTATCTCGTAGCTCTCCGCCATGTCGCGATTGAGCAGGGCCTCCCAACTTCTGCCGTCCGGGGTGGCGGCCTCGACGAACCCCACATCGCTGTCCAGGAAGGACACCATGACGGCCGGCGCCCCGGTCTTCCGGACGAGGGCCGCCAGACCGCGCCGTCCCACGCCGGTGAAGTCCGCCACCTGCCACCCCTCCGCCAGCGCCTCCGTCTCACCGACGCCGGTGAAACCGACCGCCTGCATCAGGGCGCGCACGTCCCCTGCGGACCGGGCCGTCAACAATCCACCTGAGTTACCCATGGCCCGCAAGCTAGCTCACGCCTCTGACAAGTCGGCGTGACGCCAGGCCGGGCGGGCGGAGCCGCACCTCCGCCACATGCGCCGGGGGCCGTTGTCATGCGCGTACCCAGGCCGTACAGTTCCGGCACGACAATGCCTGATGCACCGTCAGATACAGGGTGGACGACGCGCACCGGAGAGGGGCACGGATGCGGCTCGGTCTCGCACTCGGCTACTGGGGCCGCGGGCCCGACCCCCGCCACCTCGACCTCGCCCTGGAAGCGGAACGGCTCGGCTACGACTCGGTGTGGACGGCCGAGGCCTGGGGCTCCGACGCCTTCACGCCGCTGACCTGGATCGCCGCCCGCACCACCCGGATACGGCTGGGCACCGCGGTCGCGCAGATGGCGGCCCGCACCCCCACCGCGACCGCCATGCACGCCCTCACCCTGGACCATCTCTCCGGCGGGCGGCTGCTGCTGGGCCTCGGGCTCTCCGGCCCCCAGGTCGTCGAGGGCTGGTACGGGAGGCCCTTCCCGCGCAGTCCGCTCACCGCGACCCGCGAGTACGTCGGCATCGTCCGCCAGGTCCTGCGCCGCGAGGCCCCGGTGCGCCTCGACGGCCGCTTCCACCCGCTGCCGTACGACGGCCCGGACGGCACCGGTCTCGGCAAGCCGCTGAAGTCCATCACCCACCCCCTGCGCCCCGGCATCCCCGTACTGCTCGGCGCCGAGGGCCCGAAGAACATCGCGCAGACGGCGAGGATCGCCGACGGCTGGCTGCCGCTGTACTGGTCGCCGCTGCGCACGGGTGTGTACGAGGCCTCGCTCAAGGGCGCCCCGGACGGCTTCGTGGTCGCCCCGATGGCCCGGGCCTCGGTGTGCGCGGACGTCGCGGAAGGATTGCTGCCCGTCAAGGCCATGCTCGGCTTCTACATCGGCGGCATGGGCCACGCTCGCCGCAACTTCCACGCGGACCTGATGGCCCGCATGGGCTTCGAGGAGGAGGCCCGGCGCATCCAGGACCTCTTCGCCGAGGGGCGCAGGGAGGAGGCCGTGCTGGCCGTGCCGGACGCCTTCGCCGACGAGATCTCTCTCGTCGGCCCTCGCGAGCGGATCGCCGAGCGGCTCCAGGCGTGGCGCGCGGGCCCGGTGACCGACCTGCTGGTGACGGCCCCGGACCCGCACACGCTGCGGGTGCTGGCCGAGCTCAACTCCTGAGGCGCGCGCTGGGAGTTCCGGGGCCCGGCGCGACTCCTGGGGCCAGGGTCGCCGGAGCCTCGTGACCGCACGCGACTCCACCGCGCCGGGCGCCGGGCGCGGCCGACCACGACGGCCCCTCAGGTGCCGCACCGGACTGCCCGCGGAGCGCTCAGCGCACCGCCGCGCAGCAGTCGGGCTCCAGGCCGGCCGGCAGCCGTTCGCCGCCGAACACCGCCGTGGTCGCCTCGTGCCCGCCCAGCGCGGCCACCGCGAGCAGCAGCGCGCCCGCCGTCCACGTCGTGCGCTCGACCGGCCAGACGGCTTCGTCCTCGAACACGTAGCCCGTCCAGTACATGCCGTCCTCGGCCCGCAGGTGCTGGATGGACTGCAGGACCTCCAGCGCCCGGTCCGACTCCCCCATCACCCACAGTGCCAGGGCGAGTTCGGCGCTCTCGCCGCCCGTGACCCACGGGTTGGGCAGCACACAGCGCACGCCGAGGCCGGGCACGACGAAGCGGTCCCAGTCCTTCTCCATCCGCTCCTTGGCCGGGGCGCCCGTGACGGCGCCGCCGAGGACCGGGTAGTACCAGTCCATCGAGTAGCGGTTCTTGTCGAGGAAGCGCTCCGGGTGGCTGCGTATCGCGTGGCCGAGCCCGCCCGCCGCCAACTCCCAGTCGGGCTGTGGTTCTTCGCGCGCTTCCGCGATGGCCAGCGCACAGCGCAGCGCCTGGTACATGGAGGAGCAGCCGGTGAGCAGCGCGTCGGTGACGGGGGTGCCGTCCTCCTCCCGCTTCCAGCCGATCTCGCCGCCCGGCTGCTGGAGTTCCAGCACGAACTCGACGGCGGCGTGGACGGTGGGCCACATGCGGTCCAGGAACGCGTCGTCTCCGGTGGCGAGGTAGTGGTGCCAGACGCCCACGGCGACGTACGCGCAGAAGTTGGTCTCCCGCCCGCGGTCCGTGGGCCGCTCCGGGTCTCCGTCGTGGTACGCCGCGTACCAGGAGCCGTCCGCGTTCTGGTGCCGGGCCAGCCAGGCGTAGGCGCGGGCGGCGGCGGCGTTCTCGCCCGCCGCGTCCAGCGCCATGGCCGCCTCGGTGTGGTCCCACGGGTCGAGGTGGTGCCCGCGGAACCAGGGGATGGCGCCGTCCTCGCGCTGGGCGGCGAGGATGCCCGCCACGGTCTGGGCGGCCTGCTCCGCGGTGAGGACTCCGGGCAGGACGAGATGGTCGGTTCGGCCGGGGCCGCGCCAGGGTGCGGTCACGCCTCGCCCTTCGGCTGGGGGTGGTCCCCGCGGAGCGAGGGGGTGTGGGGCTTGGTCGCGTACGCCACGAAGCTCTTGCCCATCAGCGGGTTGAGGGCGTTCTCGGCGACCCGCGTGGCCAGGGGCTTCTTCATGATGTCCCAGACCAGCAGCTTGTGGTACGCGCGGACGGGCAGCGCCTTGTCGTTGTCCACGCCGAAGGCGCACTTGAGCCACCAGTACGGCGAGTGCAGGGCGTGCGCGTGGTGCGTGCCGTACGGCTTGAGCCCGGCCTCCCGCATCTTGCCGAGGAGTTCGTCGGCGCGGTAGATCCGGATGTGGCCGCCCTCGACCTCGTGGTACGCGTCGGAGAGCGCCCAGCAGACCTTCTCGGGGCCGTAGCGCGGGACGGTGACGGCTATTCTGCCGCCCGGTTTGAGCACCCGGACCATCTCGGCGAGGACGCCCTTGTCGTCGGGGATGTGCTCCATGACCTCGGAGATGATCACCACGTCGAAGGACTCGTCGGGGAAGGGCAGCGCGAGCGCGTCACCCTCCATCGCGGTGGCGGTCGCCCCGGCCGGCGCCTCCCCGGCCTCCTTCATCGCGGCGAACCACTTGGCGACCTCGCGGATCTCGTCCGCGTTGCGGTCGAGGGCCACGACCCGGGCGCCGCGCCGGTAGCACTCGAAGGCGTGCCGGCCCGCGCCGCAGCCCAGGTCGAGTACGCGGTCGCCTGCGGCGAGCGGGAAACGGGTGAAGTCGACGGTCAGCACGGGGGCTCTGCTTTCGTCCGGCGGCGGAGGTCGGGGCAAGGGTCCGTTCCCGGCTGTGCGCCGGACCCGGACTGCCGTACGGGGGTGAGGAGCTGGGTGGGTGCGGTGGCCGCGCGGGCCGCCGCACCGGGAACGTACGCACGAGGTGCGGGGGTCATCGGCGGCCTCCCGCGGACGCGGCAGGGGCCGGAACCTCGGCCGGAACCTCGGCGGGCTGCCCGGAACGCGAGCGGGTCCGGGACCGGGAACGGGACTGGGCCTCGATGGCCTCGCGGTAGCGTTCCACCGTGCCCTGGGCCGCGCGGGCCCAGGTGAACCGGGCGAGGACGCGTTCCCGGCCCGCGGCACCGAGGCGGCGGCGCAGTCCGGGGTCGCCGAGGAGCCGGGAGAGCGCGGCGGCGAGTGCGCCCGCGTCACCCGGCGGAACCGCGAGGCAGGTCTCGCCGTCGGGACCCGCGACCTCCGGTATGGCACCGCCCGTGGTGGCGACCAGCGGGGTGCCCGCGGCCATGGCCTCGGCGGCGGGCAGCGAGAAGCCCTCGTACAGGGACGGCACGCAGGCGACCTGCGCTCCGCGCACCAGGTCGACGAGTTCCGCGTCGGAGATGCCCTTGACGAACTCGACGGACCCCTCGAGTCCGTACCGCGCGATGGCGGCGGCCACCGGCCCGTCCTCGGCGCGCTTGCCGACGACGACGAGATGCGCGTCCGCGTTCTCGGTGCGGAGCTTGGCGAGCGCCTCAATGAGGTGCACCAGCCCCTTGAGCGGGACATCTGCGCTGGACGTGGTGACGATGCGGCCCGTGATCTCGGGCACGGACGGGTCGGGCGAGAACAGTTCGGTGTCGGCGCCGATGTGCACGACATGGATGCGCTCGTCGCGCACCCCGAGGTGGTCGGCGATCTCCTGCCGCGAGGTGCCGGAGACGGTGAGCACGGACGGCAGCCGCCGGGCGACCCGCTTCTGCATCCGGGTGAAGCCGTACCAGCGGCGCACCGATGCGCGGCGCTTCCAGTCCCGGGCCGCGTCCAGGTCCAGCTGCCGGTCCACGGTGATGGGGTGGTGGATCGTGGTGACGAGGGGGGCGCCCAGGGCGCGCGGACCGCCGAGGAGCCCGTACCCCAGCGTCTGGTTGTCGTGGACGACATCGAACTCGCCGCGGCGCGCGGCCAGGTGGCGCCGGGCGCGCAGCGAGAAGGTGAGCGGCTCGGGGAACCCGCCGGTCCACATCGTGGCGACCTCGAGGGCGTCGACCCAGTCGCGGTACTCGTCGCGCTTCGGCGTGCGGAAGGGATCCGGCTGCCGGTAGAGATCGAGGCTGGGGAGTTCGGTGAGGCGCACTCCGTCGCCGACGGAGTCGAGCACCGGGTAGGGCTGGGCGCCGATCACCTCGACGCCGTGGCCGAGGCGGGCGAGTTCGCGCGAGAGGTGGCGTACGTAGACTCCCTGGCCCCCGCAGAACGGGTTCCCCTTGTAGGTGAGCAGGGCGATGCGCAGGGGATTTTCGCCGTCTGCCGCCGCCGGCTCCGCGAGAGTGCCCCGGGCAGTCGCCTCCATGGCCTCAGCGGTCACTCACGGCCCCCTTCTCGCTGCACTTCCGCCGGAGCGTAGCCGCTCGCGCTAATCTAGAACAAGTTTCAGACTTGATCGTTCAAGGACCACCGAATCTACCGGCTGGTAGCCATCCGGAGCGAGGCGGATCAGGTGATTCGCGCCACGACGGACACCCTGCCATGCTGTGCCACCCCGGGGAGCCGGCCGACGAGATCCCCGGTCCGATCGACGGTCGCGGCCGCACACCGCGGGAAAGCCATGGAACGGGACATATGACTACGGAAGCCAAGCAAGATTCGCCGTCGTCCTCTCCTCCGCTGACGGAGCGCCAGGAGGCGCGCCGCCGCCGCATCCTGCACGCCAGTGCCCAGCTCGCCAGCCGGGGCGGCTTCGACGCGGTCCAGATGCGCGAGGTCGCCGAGGCCGCCGGAGTGGCCCTCGGCACCCTCTACCGCTACTTCCCCTCCAAGGTGCACCTGCTGGTCGCCACCATGCAGGACCAGCTCCAGCGCATGCACGAGACCCTCCGCAAGAAGCCGCCCGCCGGGGACACGCCCGCGCAGCGGGTCGCGGAGACCCTGATGAACACCTTCCGCGCGCTCCAGCGCGAGCCGCACCTCGCCGACGCGATGGTGCGCGCGCTGACCTTCGCCGACCGCAGCGTGAGCCCCGAGGTGGACACGGTCTCCCGGCTGACGACCGCGATCATCCTGGACGCGATGGGGCTGGAGGACCGCCCGACCCAGGAACAGCTCTCCGCGGTCCGGGTGATCGAGCACACCTGGCACTCGGCCCTGATCACCTGGCTGTCGGGCCGGGCCTCCATCGCACAGGTGAAGATCGACATCGAGACGGTGTGCCGCCTGATCGACCTCACGCCCCCGGAGTCCTGACCCGGCCACCCCGTTGCCGGCCGGAAGCCCGGCCGGAAGCCCCGAACCCGCGACGCCCGGGCTCGCTCCCCGCGAGCGACGGACACGCGCGCCACAGGGCCGCCCGAACCGGCTCGGCTCCGCCCCACCGTCCGGCTCCCGCCCGCGACCGCACCGCGCTCACCAGGCCCGGCGGCCGCAGGCCCGCCGGCGTCACCGGCCCCCGGCCCCACTTGCCCGGCCGCCCGGACCGCCGGACCAGCCAACCCACACGGCCCGGAAGCACCAGAGCCCGGACGACGGGTTCGCCCGGCCAACGGGCCGCCCGGACCGGCGCAGGTCCGTTCCACCGGCCGCCGCCGACTCGCCGGTCGCCGGCAGGCCGCCGGGGCCGGTGGTGTCCGCCTCGCGCAGCGGAACCGCCACGCCAGTGGGTCGGTGCGGAACCCGCGGGTCCGCCGCGTCCGCCGCGCCCACGCGGCAAAGCCGCGTGCCGCCACGGCCACGCACCCCCGCGACCCGCTCAGTCCTCGGGCGGGAAGACGGTCTCGCCCGTCTCCCGCAGCGTGATCGTGATCGCCTCCACGGGGCAGCCCTCGGCCGCGGCCAGCACGTCCTCGCTCGCGTCGGTGTCGGGATCGAGCGGCCGGGCACGGCGTGTCGCGTCCAGCCGGAAGACCCCGGGAGCTGTGCCCGCGCAGAACGCGGAACCGACGCACACGCCCCGGT
>NZ_JAAAXQ010000304.1 GCF_009916105.1 Streptomyces sp. GC420
CCACCGCACCACCTCCACCGCACCACCCAGGAGCACGAGTTGACACTGTGGGTCGTCATTCCGGCGTACAACGAGGCGGCGTCGATCGGCACCACCCTGGCCGCGCTCGCGGCCCAGCGGGACACGACGTTCTCGCTGGTGGTCGTCGACAACGCCTCGACCGACGAAACGGCGTCCCTCGTCAGGGACTTCGCCCGCAGCGCGCCCTTCCGCACCGAACTCGTCACCGAACCCGAGCCGGGCGCGGGGGCCGCCGCCGACACCGGTTTCCGGTACGCCGTCGCGCAGGGCGCCCGGCACCTGCTGCGCACCGACGCGGACTGCGTGCCCGCCCCCGACTGGACGGCCGTGGCCAAGGACGAGTTCCGGCGCGGCACCGAGATGGCCTGCGGCCGCAGCGTCCCGCGCCGCGACGAGCACCCGACGTTCGCCGAGGCGCACGTCCTGCCCGCGGTGACCCGGCTGACGGCGCTGTACGGCCGCTACCGCCGCGATCACCGCCATCCGCGCTACCGCACACCGTACGTGCTGTGCCACGGCCACAACCTCGCCATCACCGCCGACCTCTACCTGCGCTGCGGCGGCACCCCTCGCGTACCGCTGCACGGCCCCTCCGAGGACGTCGAACTCCTCAACCGGGCAAGGGAGCACAGCGACCGGATCGTGCGCGCCGAACGGCTCGTGGTGTTCAACAGCCTGCGGCGGCTGCGCGCGTGGGGCGCCCGCCGGACCCTGCTCTGGTACTGGGACCGCCGCTACACGCCCGCCGACCTCACGGAGGTGCACGTCCGGTGAGCCCGAAGAACACCGGCCACTCCTGGGCCGCCCACACCTGGGCCGCCCACTCCTCGGCCGGGGCGAGACGGCGCGACCGCCGGGTCTACCTGCGCGGCCACCCGCTGCTGTTCGCGCTGCTCGCCGCCACCCGCGGCCGGGCGGTGCGCCGTATCGGCAACACCGTGCTGGTCCACGAGGCCGCCGCCTACCGGGAGGCGCTGACCCGGCTGCCGCTTGACCGCACGGCTGCGGGCACGACGGGCGGCGCCGCGCGCGAGGCACTGTCCTCGTCGTCCACGGGCGGCGACGGCGGGGTCCTGTTCGACCAGGACGGCGGCGCCCACCGGGCCGGCCGCCGAGACCTCGCCGCGGACCTGGGCGCGGCCGGTGTGGAGCGGCTGCGGGCCGTGTGGCGGCCGCTCCTCGACCGGGCCTCGGCCTCGCTCGGCCGCGGCGAGGAGGTGGATCTCGTCTCGCTGGCAAGGGAGTTGTCCGGTTCGGTGGTCTGCGCGCTGGTGGGTTCGGCCGCCGACCCCGTCGCCGTCGCAGACGCGGCGGCCGAGACCGCGGCCGCCTCGGTACGGGACCACCTGCCGGGCCCGCGCCGCGCAGGGAGGGCCACGGCGCTCGCCACCGCCCGGCTGCTGCGGCTGCTCGGCGCACGGGACGACCCGCTGGCGGCGATGACGGCGGTGGCGGCCGTCAACACGACGGTGGCCGCCGTACCGAGAGCGGTGGCGTGGTGCGCGGACGCGGGCCTGTGGGAGCAGGCGGCGGCCGGGGCGGCCGTCCGGCCGCTGGCCGACGAACTGCTCCGGCTCACGGCCCCTTCGCCGCTGCTCCCGCGCGTCGCGGCGGCGGACGGCACGGTCGGCGGACGCCCGGTCCGCACCGGTGACCGACTCCTGCTGATCGCCCGCCACGCGGCGGGCGCCCACCTGCGCCGGCCGGCCCCCGACCTGGCCCACCTGGTCTTCGGCGCCGGTCCGCACACCTGCCCGGGCGCCCGACTGGCCCGTGTCCAGCTCGCGGACGTGCTGGCC
The DNA here is from genome assembly GCF_009916105.1 of Streptomyces sp. GC420. Lineage (GTDB taxonomy): Bacteria > Actinomycetota > Actinomycetes > Streptomycetales > Streptomycetaceae > Streptomyces. The sequence continues at coordinate 1,821 of NZ_JAAAXQ010000304.1, forward strand.
TGCCTGGCCCCGTACCGCCCGGTGGTCGTCCGTGCCCGCGCGGACCGGCGGGCGGCGCTGCCGGGGTGGCGGTCGCTGACCGTCCGGGCCACCGCGGCACCGGCCGTACGGGCGGCCACGGCTCCGGCCGTACGGGACGGACAGTGCCTGGCGGTCGCGTACGGCTCACCGACCGGGCTGCCCGGCCCGGGACTACCGCCGCACGACCCCGCACGGGGCGGGGAGACCACGGGTGACACGGTCCCGGGCAATGGACTCGCGGACAACGCCGCCTCGGGCGGGGCACTGCCGGACGACGCCGCCCCGAGCGAAACACCTCCCTGCATCGCCGCCCCGAGCGGGGCACTCCCAGGCATCGCCACCCAGGGCGGAGCGCTCGCGGGCGATGAGCCGGGCAAGGCACCCGCCGACGCCGCGCTCTCCAGCGACGGAGCCGCGGCCGACGAGGTCCCCCACGGAGCGCTCCCGCACGAAACCACGCCGGGTCGCGCACTCCCAGGCACCGCCGCCCCGGGCGGGGCAGCCGAGGGCGGCGCACTCCGGGGCGGGGAGGTCCCTTCCGGGCGCACCCTCGCCCACTCGCCCGCGCCCGCCACCGGCGAGAGTTCCCGTTCCGGCCGGTGCCCCCTGTCCGCGCCCGCGCGCCGAGACGACGACCACGACCGCGACCGGAACCACGCCCACGACCGGGACCACGACCGGGAGGCGGGCTCATGACGCCGCGCCGCCCGCGTATCGCCGTCACCGGCGCGAGCGGATTCTGCGGCGGGCATGTCGCCCGGGCCGCTGCCGCCGCCGGGGCGCACGTCGTCTGCCTGGGCCGCAGGCCGGGCCCGCTCGGGGAGCACCGCTTCTGGGACGCCGCCCGCGAACGCCCCGACCTGTCCGGCACCGACCTGGTCGTGCACTGCGCGGCGGCCGTCGGCGACCCGGCGCCGGGATCACCGGCCGAGGCGGACATGCGCGCGGTGAACGTCGACGGCACCTCCCGCCTCCTCGACGCAGCCCGCGGCAGGCCCGTCGTGTGGGTGAGCAGCGCCAGCGTCTACGACCCGCGCCGCGACCGGCGCCTGGTCACCGAGGACCACCCGCGCGGCGGCCACCTGAACGCGTACGGCCGCACGAAGGCGGCGGGCGAGGACCTCGCGCTCTCGGCGGGGGCGGTCGTCCTGCGCCCCCGCGCGGTCTACGGCCCCGGGGACACCCAGCTCCTGCCCCGCCTCGCCTCCCGGGTCCGCGCGGGCACGCTGCTGCTGCCGGGGCCCGACGTACGGCTCAGCCTCACGGCGGTGGAGAACCTGGCCGACGCGTGCCTCGCGGCGGCCGGCTGGCCGCCGGGCGCGTACAACATCGCGGACGCCGTCCCTTACGACCGCGACGCCGCCGTGCGCCGTGTCCTGGCCGCCCACGGCATCCGGGCCCGCGTCCGCCACCTCCCCGTCCCGCTCGCCCGCGCCGCCGCCCGCGCCGCCGAGTCGCTGGCCTCCCTCACCGGCGCCGAACCTGCCCTCAGCCGCTACGCCGTCGACCAGCTCGCCCGCACCGTGGTCCTGGACACCACCCGCGCGACGACCCTCGGCTGGTCCCCGCGCCGGACCCTGGACGACTACCTCGCCGAGGTCTCCACCCGTACGCCGGGCCCGCGTACGAGCCGCCGCCCGTGACCCCGGCGCCCCCGCCGCGTTCGACAGCACGGGTGCGCGAAAGGGGCGGCGGAAATGACGGGCACGAACAACGGCGGTGGCGAACCGAAGTCCTCCGACAGTCTCAAGGCGTTCGGGGAGGTCCTGAAGGCGTTCCGCAAACGGGCGGGCCTCACGCAGGAGGAGTTGGCCCCGCTGGTGCAGTACGCGCCGGGGACGGTCGCCTCCATCGAACAGGGCAGACGCTTCCCGACCCGGGACTTCGTGGAACGGGCGGAGGAGGTGCTCGACGCCTTCGGCGCCCTGCGGGGCGCGGCCCGGCACATCTCGCGGGAGCCGGGGCTGGCGAGCTGGTTCCGGCAGTGGGCGCAGCTGGAGGCGGAGGCGATCACGCTCTACACGTACGAATGCCGCCTCGTCCCCGGCCTGTTGCAGACGGAGGCCTACGCGCGGACGCTGTTCACGCATCAGCTCCCGCCGCTGGTCGACCAGCAGATCGAGGCCCAGTGGGAGGCGCGCGCGGAACGGCAGCGGCTGCTCAGGGAACGACCGAACACGGCGTACGGCTTCATCCTGGAGGAGCACCTGTTCCTGCGCGGTACGGGCGGGCCGGGGGTCACCCGCGAACTCCTCGACCACGTACTGGAGATCGCCGGGCAGCGGAACGTCGAGATCCAGGTGATGCCGCTCGTGCGGGAGAGCCACGCGGGGCTCCACGGACCCATGCAGTTACTGGAGACCGAGGAGAACCGCTGGTTCGCGTACAACGAGGCTCCGGAGAGCGGTCTGTTCATCTCCGACTCCAAAGTGATCAGCACGCTACAGATGCGGTATGCCAGGATGCGCTCACAAGCTCTCACTCTCGATGACTCAGTGAGCCTGCTGCAGCGGATGCGAGGAGCCCTATGAGCACCCCGGAATTGGCCTGGTTCAAGAGCAGCTACAGCAGCAGCGGCAGCGGCGACTGCGTCGAAGTCGCCCTCTCCTGGCACAAGTCGAGCCACAGCAGCGGCGACGGCGACGACTGCGTCGAGGTCGCCGCCTGCCCCGCCGCCGTCCACGTCCGGGACTCCAAGGACCGGCAGGGCCCGCAGCTCGATCTCTCCCCCGCCGCCTGGGCCGGCTTCCTCCCGTACGCGGCCCGGACGGCCTGACCACGGCCGCACCACCCGTGGCCAGTCACCCCGCCACGGGGCCGGCCTGCGGCGGTATCGCGTCCAGGAGCAGCAGCGGTGCCGCCGCGGACAGCACGTCCTCCGGGGTGCGGCCCGCGCCCGCCGTGTAGCGGTCGGGGCGTACCAGCACCACGGGCGGCGCCGTCTGCGCTCCGGGCAGCTCAGCCCACTCCTCCTCGGACAGGAACACGACCGGGAAGCCCGCCCACCCGGGGTGCCAGGCGCCCGGCCACGCCTCGGCGGGCAGTCCCCGGACGACCCAGGTGTGGCGGAGGGGGTCCAGCCGCTGGTGCAGCCGTTCGCCGCCGCGCAGCGGAGGGTTGGGCATCCGGCGGCCGGGCGCGAAGAGCGCGTCACGCGCATGTTCCGCCGACGAGCCGTCCCGGTAGGCGATGTCGAGCATGCCGACGCCGCGTCCGAGCCTGGCCTGCACGGGGCGGCGGCCGAGGAGCGTGGGCGCGACGGTGCCGAAGAGGGCTCGCGTCATGCCCGTACGGGTGGTGAGGGCGCTGGTCGCGCGGGCGGTGCCGCGTACCATCGCCCGTGCCACCGGCCGCCGTTCGGCCTCGTAGCTGTCGAGCAGCGCCTCGGCCCGGTGCGGGTCGGCGTGCCGGGCGGCGGCGAGCTTCCACATCAGGTTGTGGGCGTCCTGCACGCCCGTGTTGAGGCCCTGGCCCCCGACCGGGCTGTGGATGTGCGCGGCGTCTCCGGCGAGGAAGACGCGTCCGCGGCGGTAGTGGTCCGCGAGGCCGTGGCTCAGCGCGAACTGCGATTCCCAGGTCACGTCGTGGCTTCCGAACTCGACCCCGGAGCGCTCTCGGATCAACTGGTCGAGGAAGGACGCGTCCACGGTGACGCGTTCGTCGTCACGGGCCTTCGGAACGTGCGCGATGACGCGCCAGCGACGCGGTTCCGGCATCGGGACGATCAGCAGCAGCCCCTGCGGACCGAGGAAGACGTGCCCCTCGTCCTCGGGGAGGTCCGCGGTGGTCAGGACGTCCGCCAGGACGAAGGTCGCCCCGGTGTCCGTGCGGTCGAGGCGCAGCCCGGCCGCGTCCCGGACCCGGCTGCGGCCGCCGTCGCAGCCGATCACCCACCGTGCCCGTACGCTCTCGCGCCGCCCGTCCGTGCGGGTCAGCGCGGCCAGGACGGAACCGCCCTCGTCCTGGAGGTCGTCGAGCGACAGGCCCCACTCGACCCGGCCTCCCGCCGCGGCCAGGTGTGATTCGAGGATGTGCTCGGTGGCGTACTGGGGGATCGACAGCCAGTAGGGGTAGGCGGTGTCGCCCCATGGGAGGCCGAGCAGGTCGATGCGGACCGGGCGGCGGTGCCGGGTGTTCACGTTGAGTGCGGCGAACCGGGTGCCCTCGGCGAGGACCCGGTCGGCCACGCCCATGGTCTCGAAGACCTCCAGTGTGCGGGCGTGGGCGACCAGGGCCTTGGAGAAGGTGGAGCGGCCGGGTTTGCCGTCGATGATCCGCGCCGTGAGGCCGTGGCGTGCGGCCTCGGCGGCGGCGGTCAGACCGGTGGGTCCGGCGCCCACGATCAGGACGTCGACGTCGCCCGGCTGCCCCGCGCTCCCGGCCGGAACCGGCGCGGTGCCGGGCGTCTCGTGGCCGCGGGGCGCGGGGATCCGTTGCAGGGACATGGGACTCAACTCCTCGTCGGGGTGATGGCCGGAGCGATCCGGGCTCTGCCTTCACCCTAAAGAAATGAGACATCCATGTCTAGTTTTTCCGAGACACTCATGTCCAACTTTGCGTCCGGGCGGCCCGCGGCGGTGTCAAACGCCGACGGGTAGCCCGACGGTGCGCGATCCGCGCGATCAGGCCTTCCAGGCGGCTTCCGCTCCGCTGTGGCCGATCCGTACGGTCTGGACCCCGGTACCGACGGCGCCGACCAGGGCGATGAGCACCGCCACCACCAGCACCGCCCGCGGCCGGGCGGAGGCGGGCCGCCCGGCGGCATCCCCCGCACGGGCCGCACGGCGCTGCATCCAGTAGAGGACGGCGGCCCCCACCGCGAGTGCGGCGACCCAGGGCAGCAGGCCCTCGCCCATCTCGGCGTGCCGCTCGACGAGGGACGTCTCCTTGACCCGCTCCTCGAGCTTCTCGCCGGACTGGGTGGACACGGGGACGAGGACCAGGGTGGCGATGCTCAGCGCCAGAGGCAGCGGGCCCGCCCACATCCGGAACCGGGGCCACAGCGCGGCGACCGCGACGGCCAGGGCGGCGCCGAGGCCGACGACCACCGTGAAATGGACGACGAGGGGATGGACGGGAAGGCCTGAGACGGTATCGAACACAAGAACTCCAAGGGCTTTGTGAGGTGGGGGGTGCATCCCGCCCGCCCGGCCGGGATGCACCGGGCGGGAGCGTGCGGAAGCGTGCGGAAGCGTGCGGAAGCGTGCGGCCATGACCGGATGGAGCGACCACGCCCTGCGGCAGAACAGAACCGGGCCGGGGACAACAGCCGGCCGTCGTGACGGACGGTCGACTTCCGCAACGGACAACACCGACGGCACGGTAACGAAGCGTGACACCACTGTCCACGTTCGGGCGGACGGATCGTGCGCCACCGCGCACCGGCCTCCATCCGGCCGTCAGCCCTTCGCCACCACGCCCTGGGTCAGCGTGCCGAAGACCACGTCGGCGACCGAGTGCCCGTCGCAGTCCGTCGCCGGGGCGGTCCGCACGCCGGCAACGAGGAGCGCGGCCATGGCTGTCACCACCCATGCCGGTGAGACGTCCGCCCGGATACGGCCGGCCTCCTGACCTCGCCTCACCGCCTCCGCCAGAGGCGCGAACACCTCGGCGCGCTCGCCGAGGAACGAGGGATCCTGATCGGCGCCCTCCGCCAGCAGCGCCCGGAAGCGCACGCCGGTGGGCGCCAGCGCGTCGACGGCCCGGCGCAGCGCCTCCAGGGCGTCACCCTCGGCGAGCCGCGCACCGGAGATCGCCTCCGCCGCCCGTTCGAGCGCCTCGGCGCGCATGGCCTCGAGGAGCTTCTGGCGGGTGCTGAAGTGCCTGTAGAGGGTGGCGCGGGTGAGACCGGCGGCCTCCGCCACCTGTGCCATCGACGCGCCCGGGTTCTGCGCCAGGGCCTCGGCTGCCGCGTTCAGCAGGGTCCTGCGGTTGCGCTCGGCGTCGCTCCGCGACGCGCCTGGGGTATCGGTGGCCGGCACGGCTCCTTCCTAGCAGCAGTGATCGGCCGCAGGCAAAGCCCGGCGCCGAACCGCACGGCGAGGGTTCCGGCCCGCCGTCCTCCGTCGTAACGGCTCCTCTCCTTCGCCGACCCGTCGCGGCGATCAGTACCCGCCGCTCCCGCCGATCAGCGGCGCCACGGTCCTGACCGGGGAGTCTCAGCCCGGTGACGGACCGCGGGTGCCGGCGCGGGGAAGCCGTCGTGCCACCAGGAGTCCGGCCAGGGCCAGCACGGCCATGCCGAGGGCCGCCACGGTGAGGGCCTGCCCCCTGGCCCGGGCGTTGATCCGTACGAGTTCGTCGGCCGCGGCGCCCGTGACGCCCCGCGACGCCAGCTTCGCGCGGACGGCCTCATCGGTGACCGCCGTGATCTGGACCTGATGCTCGACGGTCCGCGTGACGAGCTGCTTCTGACCGGCGGACAGGACGGCGCTCTCGTCCGCCCCGGCCTCGAACGCGAGGACCAGCGCCGTGGTCATGAACGCACCGGCGAGCGCGGTTCCGAAGGAGCCTCCGAGGTATCCGGCGGTGCGGGAGAGTCCCGTCACGTCGCTGACCTCCTCCGGCCGGGGCGCCGACTGGATGAGGTCGGTCACCGTCGTGGCCATGCCCCGGCCGAGCCCGATGAGGAGCAGACCCGGCGCCAGCGCCAGGCCCATGGCCGTCACCTCCCGCTCACCCGGATCGAACAGGAGGGCGATCGCGACGCAGCCGGCGGCCATGAAGAGGAACGCCCCCATCTGGGCGCCGCGATGGGTCATCCGCCCGCGTCCGACGAGCCGGGCCGCCGCCGAGGCCGCGACCATCAGGCCCAGGGCCACCGGGAACAGCGTGATTCCGCTCCGCAGCGCGTCGAACCCGAGGGTCGTCTGCAGGAAGACCGGTACCAGGAACAGAGCTCCGGTCGGCACCAGGAACTGCATCACCTGGGTCTCGGTCCCGACCCGGACCGTGCGGTTGCGCAGCACCGACATCCGCACCAGCGGATCCCTGCCGCACCTGACGAGGTGGCGCTCCCATACCGCGAACACGGCCAGAACCACCAGCCCGATGCCCGCTAGCAGGATCGCCGGTGACAGCTGGCCGCGGCGGAGCAGCGTGAGGCCGAAAACCTCGAAGTCCTGCCGGGCCCTGAGCATGCCGTACCGCCCGGCCAGCAGGGTCGCCACGACGAGCAGCCCGAATCCGGTGGCGGACAGCACCGCGCCCAGGACGTCGAAGGGCTGGACGGGGGTGCGTGCCGGGGATCGCTCCGGTTCGGCCGTACGCCGCATGAGCAGCACCACGGCCAGCGTGATCACGGCCTCCATGAGGAAGGACACGCGCCAGCTCAGGTAGTTTGTGATCAGGCCGCCCACGACGGGAGCGGCCGTCGCCCCGACTCCTCCGATCATGCCCAGCGTGGACAGCACCTTCGTACGGGTGGCGCCGGTGAATGCCGCGGTGAGCATCGAGACCGTCGCCGGAAGCATCAGCGCCACGCCGGTCCCCTGGAGCAGGGACCAGCCGACCAGCATGAACGGCAGGGTCGGGCCGAGGGTGCTGATCAGTGCCCCCAGGACGAAGACCTCGCCGCCGAGGATGAAGATCCGCCGGTGCCCGTGGCGCGCACCGAGTTTGCTTCCGGTGATAAGAAGTGCGGCGATCACCAGCGCGTACAGCGAGATCGCCGACTGTACGCCGGTCAGCGAGGTGTCCAGGTCACGGACGAGCGCCGACAGCGCCACGTTCATGGCGGTCGAGGTGTAGTTCGTCGCGAGGTTCTCGACAGCCAGGAGGATGAACAGCGTCCTGGCGGCCGGTGGCACTCCTCTCCCGGCGGGTCCGCCGAGCCGCCACGTTCTTCCCCGCCGTTCCACGGTCCCGTCCCGCCATCCGGTCGTTCCCCAGGGGCGGCGCCGCCTCCGGGGTCGGCGTCCACCGCCGTCTCCCTCCCGGTACAGGGTGCACGCCCGCACATCCCTGCCCGGCGGGACGCGCCGCCGCGCACGGGCGGCCGCCGGTCCGGGTGCCACCTGGGGTGGTGCGGTCCCGGCGCGGCGGGTTGCCGTGGGGCCGTCGCGGCGGGGCGGGTTGCAGGGGTGACCGTACGGGGCCGGTTCCGGCTGAGCCGTCTTGTGCGGGGTGCGGGTACGGGGCCGCCCGTGGGCCGCCACGACGGCCCCACGGCAACCCATACAGCGCGGGTCGGCGAGGGCAGGCCTGAGCCGGCCCGTTCCGGCGAAGCTGGCTCATCAACACCGCGAAATCCGCGAACACCGCGAACACTACAGAAGCATCACCAACTGGTCTCGCGGACCGAGGCCTTCGCCTGCGGCTCGGACGTCGCGGTGATCACCGACTCGTGGCGGTCGCCGGAGAAGGTCACGCTCAGTTCGGTGGCCCGGGTCTGGGAGGTGCGGACCGTGAAGCCGCGGGTGGGCACCGCCGAGACCAGGCACACCCCGTTGTCGCCGAAGTAGAAGGATGCCTGACCGCCGGTCGAGTTGACGGTGTGCACTCCGGCGCCGCCCTGGCAGTCGTCGAATTCCGGTGCCTTCGAGGCCGACCCGGCGTTCGCGGGGCTCCCGCCCGTGCCGCCCGCTCCGTCCGTCGTGGCC
>NZ_JAAAXQ010000305.1 GCF_009916105.1 Streptomyces sp. GC420
CCGGTAGCTAAGCCTTTCAGCGCCGATGGTACTGCAGGGGGGACCCTGTGGGAGAGTAGGACACCGCCGAACAATTATTCCGGGAAGCCCCGGGCCTTGTGCCCGGGGCTTTTCCGCGTTTCAGGGATCCTTGGCCGTCGTCGGGTAACCGTGGCCCGGCCCACCGCGTGTTTCGGGACAGTGGCCGGGACCCTGTGCGAGAAGGCACCGAGACGAGGGGTAGGGTCGGGTAGCATCGTCGGCTCGAAATCGCAGGAGGCCCCCGGGTGGAGGTCCAGGAGACCCGTGTTCAGACCGACCGGGTCCTCACCATCCCGAACATCCTCAGCATGGCGCGTCTCGCCGGCGTCCCCGTCTTCCTGTGGCTGATCCTGCGGCCCGAATTCGGTGGCCCCAAGAGCGACGGCTGGGCCCTCCTGGTCCTCATGCTGAGCGGGGTGAGCGACTACCTCGACGGAAAGCTCGCACGGCGCTGGAACCAGGTCAGCAGCCTCGGCCGGCTCCTCGACCCCGCCGCCGACCGGCTCTACATTCTGTCGACCCTCGTAGGGCTCACCTGGCGCGGGATCCTGCCCCTGTGGCTGACTCTCGCGCTCTTGTCGCGTGACCTGGTGCTGCTGGTGATGGTTGGGATTCTCCGTAGGCACGGCTATCCGCCGCCCCAGGTGAACTTCCTCGGCAAGGCTGCAACTTTCAACCTGATGTATGCGTTCCCGCTGCTGCTCCTCAGTGACGGAACTGGCTGGCTCCCGTCACTCGCTGCTATTTTCGGATGGGCGTTCGCCGGATGGGGTACAACGCTGTACTGGTGGGCAGGGATGCTGTATGTGGTCCAGGTCCGCCGTCTCGTCAGGGCGGACGCAGTGGCCGATTGAGCTCGCTGAAGCCGGTGGCCCTTAAGGGTCGTGTACCCGAGTCGCACCTCGGTGGGCCTATGTGGACGGGCGAAGTCGGCTGGACCGTCATCTCTCCAAGGAGGACGCTTCCGACATGAAGGCCGTCGTGATGGCCGGCGGCGAAGGCACGCGCCTTCGCCCGATGACCTCGAGTATGCCCAAGCCGCTCCTGCCGGTGGCGAATCGCCCGATCATGGAGCACGTGCTGCGGCTGCTCAAGCGGCATGGACTCACCGAGACCGTGGTCACCGTCCAGTTCCTCGCCTCGCTCGTCAAGAATTACTTCGGCGACGGCGAAGAACTCGGCATGGAACTCACCTATGCCAACGAGGAAAAGCCACTCGGTACTGCCGGGAGTGTGAAGAACGCCGAGGAGGCGTTGAAGGACGATGCCTTCCTGGTGATCTCCGGTGACGCCCTGACCGACTTCGACCTGACCGAGCTCATCAATTTCCACAAGGAAAAGGGTGCGATGGTCACGGTCTGCCTGACGCGTGTGCCGAATCCGCTGGAATTCGGCATCACCATCGTCGACGACGAAGGCAAGGTCGAAAGGTTCCTGGAGAAGCCCACATGGGGGCAGGTCTTCTCGGACACCGTCAACACCGGCATCTACGTCATGGAGCCGGAAGTCTTCAAGTACGTCGAAGCCGACGTGTCCGTCGACTGGTCCGGCGATGTCTTCCCCCAGCTGATGAAGGAGGGCAAGCCCATCTACGGCTACATCGCCGAGGGCTACTGGGAGGACGTCGGCACGCACGAGAGCTATGTCAAGGCCCAGGCGGACGTCCTGGAGGGCAAGGTCGACGTCGACATCGACGGCTTCGAGATCTCTCCCGGCGTCTGGGTCGCGGAAGGCGCCGAGGTGCACCCCGACGCGGTGCTGCGCGGCCCGCTGTACATCGGTGACTACGCCAAGGTCGAGGCCGACGCCGAGATCCGTGAGCACACCGTCGTCGGCTCCAACGTGGTCGTCAAGACGGGCGCCTTCCTGCACAAGGCGGTCGTCCACGACAACGTGTACATCGGGCAGCACAGCAATCTGCGCGGCTGCGTCATCGGCAAGAACACCGACATCATGCGGGCGGCCCGCATCGAGGACGGCGCGGTCATCGGCGACGAGTGCCTGGTCGGCGAGGAATCGATCGTCCAGGGCAATGTGCGGGTCTATCCGTTCAAGACGATCGAGGCCGGCGCCTTCGTCAACACCTCGGTCATCTGGGAGTCCAGAGGGCAGGCGCACCTCTTCGGAGCGCGGGGCGTCAGCGGCATCCTCAACGTGGAGATCACCCCGGAACTCGCCGTCAGACTCGCCGGCGCCTACGCCACCACCCTCAAGAAAGGCGCCTCGGTCACCACGGCCCGTGACCACTCACGGGGCGCGCGCGCCCTCAAGCGCGCGGTCATCTCCGCCCTGCAGGCCAGCGCCATAGACGTACGGGACCTGGAGAACGTGCCGCTGCCCGTCGCGCGGCAGCAGACGGCGCGCGGCAGCGCCGGCGGCATCATGGTGCGTACGACCCCGGGTGTGCCGGACTCGGTGGACATCATGTTCTTCGACGAGCGCGGTGCGGACCTGTCCGCGGCCGGACAGCGGAAGCTGGACCGGGTGTACGCCCGCCAGGAGTACCGGCGCGCCTTCCCCGGCGAGATCGGTGACCTGCACTTCCCGGGCAGCGTCTTCGACTCCTACACCGGCTCGCTGCTGCGGAGCGTGGACACCACGGGCATCGCGGAGTCCGGACTGAAGGTCGTCGTCGACGCCTCGAACGGAAGCGCCGGACTCGTCCTGCCCAGCCTCCTGGGACGGCTCGGGGTCGACTCGCTGACGATCAACCCCGGTCTCGACGAGTCCCGGCCCACGGAGACCGCGGAGACACGGCGCTCCGGGCTGGTGCGGCTGGGCGAGATCGTGGCCTCGTCCAGGGCCGCGTTCGGTGTGCGCTTCGACCCCGTCGGCGAGCGCATCTCGCTGGTGGACGAGCGCGGCCGGATCGTCGAGGACGACCGGGCGCTGCTCGTGCTCCTCGACCTCGTGGCCGCCGAGCGCCGCAGCGGACGTGTGGCGCTGCCGGTCACCACCACGCGGATCGGCGAGCAGGTCGCGGCGTACCACGGAACGCAGGTCGAGTGGACGACCACCTCGCCCGACGACCTCACCCGGGTCGGCCGGATGGACGGCACGATCTTCGGCGGCGACGGCCGCGGCGGATTCATCGTGCCCGAGTTCAGCAGTGTCTTCGACGGCACGGCGGCCTTCGTGCGCCTGATCGGCCTGGTGGCGCGCACACAGCTCACCCTCAGCCAGATCGACGCGCGGATCCCGCAGGCCCATGTGCACAAGCGGGACCTGGCCACTCCCTGGGCCGTCAAGGGCCTCGTCATGCGGCGGGTCGTCGAGGCGGCCGGCGACCGGTCCGTGGACACCACGGACGGCGTGCGCGTCGTCGAGGCAGACGGGCGCTGGGTGATGGTCCTGCCCGACCCCGCGGAGGCCGTCACCCACCTCTGGGCCGAGGGTCCCGACGACGCCTCCGCCCAGGCGCTGCTCGACGAGTGGTCGACGATCGTGGACAGCGCCGGACACTGATCGGCACCGAACGGGCACCGTGTGCCGGATACCGCCAAGCGGAGGTATCCGGCACACCGGTGGGCCCATTCGGCGGTAGCGGTCGCGACGTGCGACGATGTGCGGCATGTCGCAGCAGCCCCCCGATCGGAGCAGTCCTCCGGCGCGCCCCGCGCGCCCCGACGCCTCCATGTCGCTGCTGACCAACGTCATGGACCACAGCCTCGACGACGGCTACGCCGAGGCGGCGGCCAGGCGCGCGGCGGACGGAGAGCGGCTTCCCAAGACCCTGCGGGCCAAGCTGTGGCTCGCGGGCGGTCTGGTGCTCGCCGCCCTCGTCGTGACGCTGGGAGCGGCGCAGGCCCAGGTCACCGCGCCCGTCGTGGCCAAGGAGCGGCAGGAACTGATCGACCGCATCGAGACGGAGACAGCGGCGACCGAAGACCTCGAGGACAGCGTCGACGCCCTGCGCGAGGACGTGGGCGAGCGCCAGCGGGAGGCGCTCCGGAACCACGGCGGCGACCAGGGCGGGCTCGTGGGGCTGCTGGCCGGGGCGACAGAGGTCGAGGGCCCCGGCGTGAAGCTCGTCGTCGACGACGCGGAGGACAGCGACTCCGGAGGTGGCGGCCCCCGGGAGAGCAGCGGCTTCTCCGACACCGGGCGGGTCCGCGACCGGGACATGCAGCGGGTCGTGAACGGCCTGTGGGAATCGGGTGCCGAGGCCATCGCCATCAACGGGCAGCGGCTGACGGCCCTGTCCGCGATCCGGGCGGCCGGTGACGCCATACTGGTCGACAACAAGCCGCTGGTGCCGCCGTACACGGTGCTCGCCGTGGGCGACGGACAGCGGCTGAGCAGGACCTTCCAGGACAGCGTCGACGGCCAGTATCTGCATGTCCTCCAGGAGAACTACGGGATTCGCACCCGGATTTCGACCGAGGCCGGGGTGCGTCTTCCTGCCGCGCCCAGCCTGATCGTACGTACCGCAGAGCCGACCGCCGGCGCGGCCGAGAAGGGCAGCGCCGGCACAGGAGAGGGCACATCGTGATCGCCGTACTGGGCCTGGTCGTCGGAGTCGTGGTCGGACTGCTCGTCCGCCCCGAAGTGCCGGCAGTGGTCGAGCCCTACCTTCCGATCGCCGTGGTGGCGGCACTCGACGCGGTCTTCGGTGGACTGCGCGCCATGCTGGACGGCATCTTCGACGACAAGGTCTTCGTCGTTTCCTTCCTGTCCAACGTCGTGGTGGCCGCGCTCATCGTCTTCCTCGGAGACAAGCTGGGCGTCGGCTCCCAGCTGTCGACCGGAGTGGTGGTCGTGCTGGGCATCCGGATCTTCTCCAACGCAGCCGCCATCCGCCGGCACGTGTTCCGGGCGTGAGGGCGACACCATGAGCGAGCACAGCGACAAGAATCCCCCGGCCGACAACATCACCGCGGAGCGGCTCCGCGAGCCCGGGACGCAGCGCACGGGCACCGGCACGGGCGGCGGTGTCGAGCTGCGCGGACCCCTGGAGCGGCGGGAACTGCCACCCGAGCGGCCCGAGCCGGACGAGGACCCCTCGGCACGGCAGGAGCAGCCCGAGGCCCTCACCGGACGGCAGCGCCTCGTGGCGGGGCTGTGGCCGCCCAGGATCACCCGCGCCCAACTCATCGTCGCCCTCCTGCTGTTCGTGCTGGGACTGGGGCTCGCCATCCAGGTGCGCTCCAACAGTGAGAGCAGCGCCCTGCGCGGCGCGCGCCAGGAGGACCTGGTGCGCATCCTCGACGAGCTGGACGACCGCAGTCAGCGCCTCGAGGACGAGAAACAGCGTCTGGAGGCCCAGCGGACCGAGCTGGAGAACAGCTCCGACCAGGCGGAGGAGGCCCGCAGGCAGACCGTCGAGAAGGAGCGTCAGCTCGGCGTGCTGGCCGGTACGGTGGCCGCCCAGGGGCCCGGGATAAACCTCACGATCAGTGACCCGGTGGGCACGGTCGAGGCGGACATGCTGCTCGACGCGATCCAGGAACTGCGCGCCGCGGGCGCGGAGGCCATCCAGATCAACGACGTACGGGTCGTGGCGAGCACCTACTTCGCCGACGGCGACGGCGGGATCAGGATCGACGGCCGCGCGGTGAGCCAGCCGTACCGTTTCAAGGTCATCGGAAAACCGGCGGATCTGGAGCCGGCGCTGAACATCCCGGGCGGTGTGGTGCAGACTCTGGAGAAGGAGCAGGCCACCGCTACGGTGACGAGGTCGGAGAAGATCGTTGTGGACGCCTTGCGGTCCGCGAAGCGGCCTGACTACGCTCGGTCGTCGTCGCGATGAGGCGGGGGCGTATGAGGAGTGCCGGACGGGGGCACGAAGTAGCGGGGGGTCGGCGCACCGAACCAGGGGCGCGTGATGGAAACTGTCCGGTGGATACGGACGTTGTGCAGGTGTCTGGGTCGGCAGTGTGCATTCGGAGTTCGTCCTGCCCCACGGGCGGGTCTGTTTCAGTCAAGGGGAATCGCCCGTGAAGTTGTTTGCGAAGTTGTTCGGCAAGAGCTCCCGCGAGGAGGGCGGCAGCGCTCGGCACCGCGCGCCGCGCGCGGAGGGCGAGCCGCAGGAGGGCGCGGAGCGTCCGCTGTTCCGCGACCAGGTCGGTGGTCCGGGTGGTGACATTCCGGGCGGACGGGGCGCGTCCTCTGTTGACCCTGCGGCCTCGGGCCGCATAGGTTTCGAGGAATCGTCAGCCTCAAGTGCGGGTGGAGGGTTTTCCCCCGATCCGTATGCGACCAACGCCTCTGCGGGCCAGCCGCATCAGGAGGGTCCTTCGATGTCTGCCTTGCCGGTCTGCACGAGGTGCGGGCACCGGAACGCCGAGGCGAGCCGGTTCTGCTCCAACTGTGGCGCGCCGCTGCGCGCGGGCGCCACTCCGGAGCGTCCGTCCGAGACGACCTCCACCATCTCGATCTCCGGTCTCGAGGCGTACGACGCCGAGGCGACCGGCCAGACCGCGATTCCCGCGCTCTCGCCGGAGGCCCAGGCGGCGGTCGACGCGCTGCCGGTCGGCTCGGCACTGCTGGTGGTGCGCCGCGGCCCCAACTCGGGCAGCAGGTTCCTGCTGGACAGCGACCTGACCACCGCGGGCCGGCACCCGCAGAGCGACATCTTCCTCGACGACGTGACGGTCTCGCGCCGCCATGTGGAGTTCCGCCGCGGCCCGGAGGGCTTCACCGTCTCCGACGTGGGCAGCCTCAACGGCACGTACGTCAACCGTGAGCGGATCGACTCCGTGGCGCTCCACAACGGCGACGAGGTGCAGATCGGCAAGTACCGGCTGGTCTTCTACGCGAGCCAGCAGGGCATCTGACCCTCCCCCGGACTCGGTCCGGGGGGACCCTCAGGGAAGGTCCATGGTGCGTACACCGACGGGCGGTGCCGGAAGCGGCACCGCCGCCCCGGGCGGACGGCTGGTGAGCATCGGCAGCGTCCTGGCGCAGTTGCGCGAGGAATTCCCCGAGGTCACCATCTCCAAGATCCGCTTCCTGGAGGCGGAGGGACTGGTCGAGCCGCAGCGGACGCCGTCCGGGTACCGCAAGTTCAGCCCGCGGGACGTGGAGCGGCTGTCCCAGGTGCTGCGCATGCAGCGGGACCACTACCTGCCGCTGAAGGTGATCCGGGAGCACCTGGACGCCCTGGAGCGCGGCGAGGACGTGCGGCTGCCGTCGCCCGCGTCCGCCCCGCAGCCGCTGGACGGCGTGCTGGGCGTGGCGGAGGCCGAGGAACGCAGGCCCACGGCCGCCCGGGTGGGGCGCGAGGAGCTGCTGGCGGCCGCCGAGGTCGACAGCGGTGAGCTGGACGAGTGGGAGTCCTACGGGCTGATCACGCGCGACGAGGACGGCGCCTACGACGCCGAGGCGGTGACCGTGGCCCGGCTCGTCTCGGAGCTCGGCGGGTTCGGGCTCGAACCGCGCCACCTGCGGGCGATGAAGGCCTCCGCGGAACGTGAGGCCGGCCTCGTCGAGCAGGTGGTGGCGCCGCTGCGCAGGCACCGCAATCCGCAGACCCGGGCCCGAGCCGAGGCCACCACGAGGGAGCTGGCGACCCTCACCGTACGGCTGCACGCCGCTCTTGTGCAGACCGCGCTGAGGGTCCGGCTGCACTGAGCCGGGGGAGCCCGACTACCCAAACCTGCCGGGCACGTCCTAGGGTTGCTGTGTGAACGAGCTCGACGTCGTGGGTGTCCGGGTGGAAATGCCCTCCAACCAACCGATCGTTCTGCTGCGTGAAGTGGGAGGCGATCGGTACCTCCCCATCTGGATCGGTCCAGGGGAGGCGACGGCGATCGCCTTCGCCCAGCAGGGGATGGCGCCCGCCAGACCGCTGACGCACGACCTGTTCAAGGACGTGCTGGAGGCCGTGGGCCAGGAGCTCACGGAAGTGCGCATCACCGACCTGCGCGACGGTGTCTTCTACGCGGAGCTGGTGTTCGCCAGCGGGGTGGAGGTCAGCGCGCGTCCGTCCGACGCCATAGCGCTCGCGCTGCGCACCGGAACGCCGATCTACGGCAGTGACGGTGTGCTGGACGACGCGGGGATCGCCATCCCGGACGAGCAGGAGGACGAGGTGGAGAAGTTCCGCGAGTTCCTCGACCAGATCTCCCCCGAGGACTTCGGCACGAGCAGTCAGTGACCGGGCTCCGGAGCCGGCCGCGGAGCCGGTGGGTGACGGTGGAGGCCGGTCTGGGCCGATCGGTGGAACGCGGATCTGAAGAACCGCTTCTGCTCGCCTGTTCGGCGGGTTTGATGAGTCCCGCAAGCGGCTCCGTCAAGGCATTCGAGTAGCCTTTCCCCAACAGGGGGCACGGTAAACCACTCTAAGGGTGATTATCACTCGGCGTGCCGAGTGTGGCGATCGTTGACGCACCCCGAGTGACTGCCTACCGTCGAGAGGCAGGTCAAGGACGGAGGTCGGCGTGAGAAGCACCGGCGACGATACGGCTGGGGGTGCCCCCGGACGGAGTCTGGGGGAGAGCGGTCCGTATCCGCTTCACGGCAACGCGGCCGCTTCCGCGAACCGGCAGATGGCCGGGCCCGGACCGGGGGAGCCCGGCGGCCCGGCGTCCGAGCTCGTCGGCTACCGCGGACCCACCGCTTGCGCGGCCGCGGGCA
The DNA here is from genome assembly GCF_009916105.1 of Streptomyces sp. GC420. Classification (GTDB taxonomy): domain Bacteria; phylum Actinomycetota; class Actinomycetes; order Streptomycetales; family Streptomycetaceae; genus Streptomyces. The sequence continues at coordinate 8,599 of NZ_JAAAXQ010000305.1, forward strand.
TCACCTACCGGCAGCTCGACTACTGGGCGCGCACCGGTCTGGTGGAGCCCAGCGTGCGGCCAGCCTACGGTTCGGGCACCCAGCGGCTGTACAGCTTCCGGGACGTCGTCGTCCTGAAGATCGTCAAGCGCTTTCTGGACACGGGCGTCTCCCTGCAGAACATCCGCACCGCAGTCGAGCACCTGCGGGCGCGCGGCTTCGACGACCTGGAGCGCATGACGCTCATGAGCGACGGGGCCACGGTCTACGAGTGCACCTCGCCCGACGAGGTGGTGGATCTGCTCCAGGGCGGCCAGGGCATCTTCGGGATCGCGGTCGGAGTGGTCTGGCGGGACGTGGAGAGCGCCCTGGCGCAGCTGCACGGCGAGCGGGTGGACACCGGCGAGACCCTGCTCGGGCACAACCCGGCGGACGAGCTGGCCAGGCGGCGTCACAGAGCGGTCTGAGCGGCGCGCACGCTGCTCGCACCGCGGAGCCCGCGTCGCCGCCCGCTGGGGACGAGGCGGAGCCGATGTCAGTGGCGTGGTGCAGCATCGGAAGATGTGAGAACCGCGCCGACGATTCTGCATCTGGACATGGATGCCTTCTACGCCGCCACCGAGCAGGCGGCGAAGCCGAGTCTGCGCGGCAAGCCGGTGATCGTGGGCGGGCTCGGCCCGCGCGGAGTGGTCGCCACCGCCTCGTACGAGGCGCGGCGCTTCGGGGTCCACTCGGCGATGCCGATGGCGCAGGCCCGCCGCCTCGCGCCGAACGCGGCGTATCTCGTGCCCCGCTTCTCGCTGTACCGCGCGGTCAGCGGCCAGGTGATGGAGCTGCTAGGGCAGCTGTCGCCGCTGGTGGAGCCGCTCAGCCTCGACGAGGCCTTCGTGGACCTCGAGGCCGGCGGGACGGCCGCGGACGCGGCCCAGGCCCGGCAGGTCGGGGAGCGGCTGCGCAGGGACATCAGGGCGGTCACCGGCCTGGCCGGGTCCGTGGGACTGGCCGGCTCGAAGATGCTCGCCAAGATCGCCTCGGAGCAGGCCAAGCCGGACGGACTGCTGCTCATCGAACCCGGCACGGAGCGCGAGCTGCTCGCGCCGATGACGGTGCGGACGCTGCCCGGTGTGGGCCCCGCCACGGGCGACCACCTGCGCCGGGCCGGGATCACCACGGTCGGGGAACTGGCCGAGGCGGGCGAGGACGAGCTCGTGCGGCTGCTGGGCAGGGCGCACGGGACCTCGCTGCACGCCATGGCGACCGGTCACGACGACCGGCCCGTCGTCGCCGAGCGCGACGCCAAGTCGGTGTCCGTGGAGGACACCTTCGACGTCGATCTGCACGACCGGGTGCGGATCAGGCTGGAGGTGGCCAGGCTCGCGGACCGCTGCGTCACCCGGCTGCGCGCCGCCGGGCGCTCGGGCCGGACCGTGGTGCTGAAGGTGCGGCGGTACGACTTCTCGACGCTGACCCGTTCCGAGACCCTGCGTGGCCCCACGGACGATCCGGCGGTGGTCCGGGAGGTCGCTGGGCGGCTGCTGGAGGCCGTGGACACGACCGGCGGCGTACGGCTTCTCGGGGTGGGGGTCAGCGGCATCGCCGACTTCACCCAGGAGGACCTGTTCGCGCAGGCGGCGGTGGGGGAGGCGGCGCCCGCCGTCGAGTCCGGGCCGGAGTCGGGGCCGGAC
>NZ_JAAAXQ010000306.1 GCF_009916105.1 Streptomyces sp. GC420
GCGGCGGGCCGGGGCGGGCCGGGCGCCGGCGCCCGCCGGGCACCGGGCTCGGCTGTCGTCGGTCCGGCCACTGCCCACTCTCCTTCGTGCCCGCGTCATCCGCGGCGATGCGCCGCGATCGCCTCGTACACCATGCCGACCAGGAGCTCGTCGGCGTCCCGGCGCCCGAACTCGGAAGCGGCGCGGGACATCTCGTACAGCCGGTGCGGGTCCGACAGCACCGGCAGCACATGGGCCTGGACCCACTCGGGGCTGAGTTCGGCGTCGTCGACCAGCAGCCCGCCGCCCGCCTTGACCACCGGCTGGGCGTTCAGCCGCTGTTCGCCGTTGCCGATGGGCAGCGGAACATAGGCGGCCGGCAGTCCGACGGCGGAGAGTTCGGCGACGGTCATCGCGCCCGCGCGGCACAGCATCATGTCGGCCGCGGCGTACGCGAGGTCCATCCTGTCCAAGTACGGTACCGGGATGTAGGGCGGCATACCGGGCATGTTGTCCACGCGCGGCAGTTCGTTCTTCGGACCGACGGCGTGCAGGATCTGGACGCCGGAGCGCTGGAGCAGCGGAGCGACCTGCTGCACCACCTCGTTGAGGCGGCGGGCGCCCTGCGAGCCGCCGGAGACGAGCAGCGTCGGGAGGTTGGGATCGAGGCCGAACATCTGGCGGGCCTCGGGGCGGATCCTGGCCCGGTCGAGGGTCGCGATGGTGCGGCGCAGCGGGATGCCGATGTAGCGGGCGCCGCGGAGCTTGCTGTCCGGGGTGGAGACGGCGACCGCGGCCGCGTAGCGCGAACCGATCTTGTTGGCGAGACCCGGCCTCGCGTTGGCCTCGTGGACCACGATCGGCACCCCGAGCCGCTTGGCCGCCAGATAGCCGGGCAGGGCCACGTAGCCGCCGAAGCCGACGACCGCGTCGGCGCGGGTGCGCTGCAGGATGTCCTCGGCCGCCTTGATGGTGCCGCGCAGCCGGCCCGGTACGGTGATCAGCTCGGGTGTGGGCTTGCGGGGCAGCGGTACGGCTGGGATGAGCGCCAGCTCATAGCCCCGCTCCGGGACGAGCTTCGTCTCGAGTCCGCGCTCCGTGCCCAGGGCCGTGATCCCCACGCTGGGGTCCTGCCTGCGCAGGGCATCCGCGAGGGCGAGCGCCGGCTCGATGTGGCCGGCGGTCCCCCCACCGGCGAGTACGACATGCACCGAAATTCACCGCTCTCCGGACGGACGCTTCTTGACGCGCCGTCTCATCGTCTTCCTACTCACCCCGGCCCCCCTCTTGCCGAGGACGGGCCCCCGCATGGCCAGTGCCGCACGTGCGGCCGGCTCCTCCCGCGCGAAGGCGATCAGCAGCCCGACGGCGGTCATGGTCGGCAGCAGGGCGGAACCTCCGTAGGAGAACAGCGGGAGCGGGACTCCGGCGATCGGCAAAAGGCCGAGCACCGCACCGATGTTGACCACGGCCTGAGCCGTGATCCAGGTGGTCACGCCGCCCGCCGCGTACCGTACGAAGGGGTCCTCCGTGCGTCCGGCCACGCGGATACCCGCATAGCCTAGAGCCGCGAAGAGTGCGAGCACCGACAGCGTCCCTGCCAGACCCAGTTCCTCCCCGGTGATGGCGAAGATGAAGTCGGTGTGAGGTTCCGGCAGTTGGCCCCATTTTTCCACGCTGGCACCCAGGCCGGAACCGAAGAATCCGCCTGAGGCGAGGGCGTAGATGCCGTGCACGGCCTGCCAGCACTGGTCGTCGGGGCCCGGTTCGGTGGCACCGAGGCAGGCGAGCCTGGCCATCCGGTTGGCGCTGGTCTTGATCAGCAGGAAGCCGATGAGTCCCACGACCGCGAGCACCCCGGTGAACAGCCTGGTCGGTGCCCCGGCCAGCCACAGCAGGCCGCACAGGATCGCGGTCAGGATGATCGCGGTACCCATGTCCCCGCCGAGCATGATCAGCCCCAGCAGCATGAACGCCACCGGGACCAGCGGCACCAGCAGGTGCTTCCACTGCGTGAGGAGCCGCTTGTCCTGCTTGCGGGCGAGCAGGTCGGCCCCCCACAGCACGAGGGCCAGCTTGCCGAACTCACTGGGCTGGAGCTGGAAGGGCCCGCCGAGGTAGATCCAGTTCTGGTTGCCGTTGACGGAGTGCCCTATCCCCGGCAGCTGGACGAGGACCATCAGGAAGACGGATCCGGCGAGCAGCGGATAGGCCAGGGCGCGGTGCAGTTTCGAGGGCATCCGCGAGGCGACGAGCAGCAGTACGGATCCGATGACCGCGGCGAGGAACTGCTTGCGGAAGAAGTAGGAGGCGGGCAGGTCCAACTGGAGCGCCTGGATCATCGAGGCGCTGTAGACCATCACCAGCCCCAGCCCGGTGATCAGCAGGCTGCTGCCCAGAATCAGGTAGTACGCCGTGAGCGGCCGGTCCCAGGCCCTTCTGGCCCGCTCGTAGAGGTGCCGGACGCGCTGGAACGCGGGCCCCCGGGAAGGTGCCGGACCGCCCGCGGCGGCCCGTCCGGGCGCCGGTCGGCGCCGTGCCGTCCGGCCGCTCACCACGCCCGCTCCCCGCACGGCACGGCGCACGCCGGCCCCGGGCACGCCCTGGGACCGCCCGGGCCGGCCGCGGGCCGGGGCAGGCCGGTTCCCCGGCGGCGCGGGACGGGGCGCGCTCCCCACCGGGGGCCCACGAGGCGGCCGCCGTCCGACATGGTCACTGTCCCCTCCACACTCGGGCCCGGCGCCGCCGGCTCACTGTGCGGGCCCTGGTGGCCGTACCGGCTAGGCGCTGTGCTCGGCGGCGAGTTCGCGGACCGCGTCCGCGAATGCCTCGCCCCGCTTGTTGTAGTTGGCGAACATGTCCATCGAGGCACAGGCCGGGGCCAGCAGAACCGTGTCTCCGGGCCGGGCCAGCCGCGCGGCCTCCCGGACCGCCGCCGACATCGCCCCAGTGTCGGTCCGGTCGAGGTCGGCCACCGGGACCTCCGGGGCGTGTCGCGCGAGGGCTTCGGCGATCAGCGCGCGTTCGGCACCGATCAGCACCACCCCCCGCAGCCGCTTCGCGGACCGTGCGACCAGTTCGTCGAAGGAGGCGCCCTTGGCGAGGCCGCCGGCGATCCACACGATGGAGTCGTAGGCGGCCAGGGAGGCCTGCGCCGCATGCGTGTTGGTGGCCTTGGAGTCGTCGACGTACGCGACGCCCGCGACGTCCTCGACGTGCTCGATGCGGTGCGCGTCCGGCCGGAAGGAGCGCAGGCCCTCGCGCACGGCGGCGGGTTCGACCCCGAAGGCACGGGCGAGCGCCGCGGCGGCGAGGGCGTTCGCGATGTTGTGCGGGGCGGGCGGCCGGACGTCGGAGACCCGCGCGAGCTCCTGGGCCCGCTTGTGGCGGTCGGGGACGAAGGCCCGGTCGACGAGGAGGTCGTCCACGACGCCGAGCTGGGAGGGGCCGGGCGGGCCGAGGGTGAAGCCGATGGCGCGGCAGCCCTCTTCGACGTCGGCCTCGCGCACCAGGTCCTCGGTCGCCCTGTCGGCGGCGTTGTAGACGCAGGCGACCGAGTTGCCCTCGTAGATGCGGCCCTTGTCGGCGGCGTACGCCTCCATGGAGCCGTGCCAGTCGATGTGGTCCGGCGCCAGGTTGAGCACGGCGGCGGAGTGGGCGCGCAGGGAGGGCGCCCAGTGCAGCTGGAAGCTGGAGAGCTCGACGGCCAGTACGTCGAGATCGCCGTACGGCTCCTCACCGAGCACGGCGTCGAGGAGCGAGACGCCGATGTTGCCCACGGCGGCCGTGCGCAGCCCCGCTGCCTCGAGGATCGAGGCGAGCATGCGCACGGTGGTGGTCTTGCCGTTGGTGCCGGTGACCGCGAGCCAGGGCACGGGCTTCCTGCCGTGAAGTCCGCGCAACCGCCAGGCGAGTTCGACGTCGCCCCAGACCTCGACACCGGCCTCGGCGGCGGCCGCGAAGAGCGGTTTGTCCGGCCGCCAGCCGGGCGCGGTGACGATCAGTTCGGTGCCGGGAGGCAGGGTCGCCCCGTCGCCGAGGCGGACGGTGATGCCCTGCGCCCGGAGTTCGGCGGCCTGGGCGCGCGCCTTTTCGTCGTCGCCGTCGTTGACGACGGTGACGGCGGCGCCGAGGCCGTGCAGGACCCGGGCGGCGGGGACACCGCTCACCCCGAGGCCCGCGACGGTGACGTTCTTGCCCTGCCAGTCGATCACTTGGTGGCCGCCCAGCCCGCGTAGAAGATGCCGAGGCCCACGATGACGCACATGCCCTGGATGATCCAGAAACGGACCACGACAAGGACTTCCGACCACCCCTTGAGTTCGAAGTGGTGCTGGAGCGGCGCCATGCGGAAGACCCGCTTGCCGGTGAGCTTGAACGAGCCGACCTGGATGACGACGGACATCGTGATGAGGACGAAGAGTCCGCCGAGGATGACCAGCAGCAGCTCCGTGCGGGAGCAGATGGCCAGACCGGCGAGCGCGCCGCCGAGGGCGAGCGAGCCGGTGTCACCCATGAAGATCTTGGCGGGCGAGGTGTTCCACCACAGGAAGCCGAAGCAGGCGCCCATCAGCGCGGAGGCGACGACGGCGAGATCGAGTGGGTCCCGTACCTCGAAGCAGGCTCCCGGGTTGGTCAGGGTCTGCGCGTTGGCGCAGGACTCCTGGTACTGCCAGATGCCGATGAAGGTGTACGCGCCGAAGACCATCACCGAGGCGCCGGTGGCCAGACCGTCCAGGCCGTCGGTCAGGTTCACGCCGTTGGACATGGCGAGGATCATGAACAGCGCCCAGACGACGAAGATCACCGGGCCGAGGGTCCAGCCGAAGTCCTGGACGAACGACAGCTTGGTGGAGGCCGGGGTGTTGCCGCGGGCGTCCGCGAACCGCAGTGCCAGCACGGCGAAGGCGATGCCGACGATCAGCTGCCCGGCCATCTTCGCCTTGGCCCGCAGGCCCAGCGAACGCCGCTTGACGATCTTGATGTAGTCGTCGAGGAAGCCGACCAGGCCCATGCCCGCCATCAGGAAGAGCACCAGCACGCCCGAGAAGGTCGGGTCCTCGCCGGTGATCACCTTGGTCAGGGCGTAGGCGATGAGCGTGGCCAGGATGAAGGCGATACCGCCCATGGTCGGCGTACCGCGCTTGCTGTGGTGCTCGCGCGGGCCGTCGTCCCGGATGTACTGGCCGTAGCCCTTGCGGGCCAGCAGTTTGATCAGCAGCGGGGTTCCCACCAGGGTCAGGAAGAGCCCGATGACTCCCGCGAAGAGGATCTGCCTCATCGGCCGGCGACCTCGCCCTCGGTCGCGCCGCCTTCTTCGAGCAGCGCCAGCGCGACCCTCTCCAGACCGGCGGACCTGGACGCCTTCACCAGTACGACGTCCCCCGGCCGCAGTTCACTGCGCAGCAGGTCGACCGCCGCCCGCGCGTCGGACACGTGCACCGACTCCTCACCCCACGAACCCTCGTTATATGCGCCCATTTGCAGCCAGGAGGCTTCCCTGCCGCCGACCGCAACGAGCTTGCTGACGTTGAGCCGGACGGCGAGCCGTCCGACCGCGTCGTGCTCGGCCAGCGACTCCTCGCCGAGCTCGGCCATCGGGCCGAGCACCGCCCACGTCCGCCGCCCCCGGCCCATGGCGGCCAGCGCACGCAGCGCCGCTCTCATGGACTCGGGATTCGCGTTGTAGGCGTCGTTGACGACCGTCACGCCGTCCGACCGCTCGGTGACCTCCATGCGCCAGCGGGAGAGCGTGCCCGCCTCGGAGAGGGCCAGGGCAATCTCGTCTGCGGGCATGCCCAGTTCGTGGGCCACGGCGGCCGCGGCGAGCGCGTTCGACACGTGATGCTCACCGTACAGGCGCATGGTCACGTCGCTGCACCCGGAGGGTGTGTGAAGCCTGAAAGCGGGCTGTCCCGCCGCTGTCAGACGGACGTTCTCCGCCCGTACGTCCGCGTCGTCCGCTTCGCCGAAGAGGACGACGCGGGCCTTGGTGCGGCTCGCCATGGCGCGCACCAGCGGGTCGTCGGCGTTGAGGACGGCGATGCCGCCCGCCCGTCGCCCGCCGTCGTCCTGTCCCTGGGGCCCTTCGGGCCCGTCCTGCGCGGGCGGAAGCGTCTCGACGAGCTCGCCCTTGGCCTCGGCGATCTGCTCCCGGCCGCCGAACTCCCCGATGTGCGCGGTGCCGACGTTGAGCACGACACCGATGCGGGGCGGGGTGAGCGCGGTCAGGTAGCGGATGTGCCCGATGCCTCTGGCGCCCATCTCCAGGACGAGATGACGGGTCGTCTCGTCGGCGCGCAGCGCGGTGAGCGGCAGGCCGATCTCGTTGTTGAAGGAGCCCGGCGTGTAGACGGTCGGGGCGATCCGCGTCAGGAGCTGGGCGATCAGGTCCTTGGTGCTGGTCTTGCCGGCGGAGCCGGTGAGCCCGACGACGGTGGCGCCCAGGCGTGCGACGACGGCGCGGGCAAGGGCACCGAGCGCCTCCTTGACGTCGTCGACGACGATCGCGGGTACGCCGACGGGGCGGGCGGCCAGCACCGCTGCCGCGCCCGACTCGACGGCGCGCCGTGCGTAGTCGTGGCCGTCCGCCCGCTCGCCGGCGAAGGCGGCGAACAGCGCGCCCGGCCGCACTTCACGGGAGTCGATGACGACCGGTCCGGTGACCGGCACCGCGGTGTCCGGTATGTCGTGCGTCTGCCCGCCGACGATTTCGGCGATCTCGGCGAGAGAGAGGGTGATCAATGCGTCGTCCCGCTGTTCTGAAGGGTTGCGGCGTTGGCTGCGGCGTTCTCGATGGCGGCACGGAGAACCTGGCGGTCGTCGAAGGGGTGGGTCACCCCGGCGGCGGTCTGGCCCTCCTCGTGGCCCTTGCCCGCGACGAGCACGGTGTCGCCGGGCCGGGCGCGGGCCACGGCTGCGGCGATCGCGGACGCCCGGTCGGGGTCCACGAGAACCTCGCCACGTTCGTCCGCGGGCACTTCCGCCGCGCCCGCGAGCATGGTGACGAGGATGGCGAGTGGGTCCTCGGAACGGGGGTTGTCCGAGGTCAGTACGGCGGTGTCGGCGAGCCGGGCGGCGGCGGCGCCCATCGGCCCGCGTTTGGTGGCGTCCCGGTCGCCGCCGCAGCCGATCACGATGTGCAGCCGGCCCGGGGTGACCTCGCGCAGCGAGCGGAGCACCGACTCGACGGCGTCCGTCTTGTGCGCGTAGTCGACGACCGCGAGATAGGGCTGCCCGGCGTCGACGCGCTCCAGGCGGCCGGGCACTCCGGGCACGGCCGCGACGCCTTCGGCCGCGGTCCTCGGGTCGGTCCCCGCCACGGCGAGGGTGACGATCGCGGCGAGGGTGTTGGCGACGTTGAACGGGCCGGGCAGCGGGGCGGTCGCGGGGATGCGCTCGCCCTCGGGGCCGACGACCGTGAAGGTGCTCACCGCGGCACCGAGCCGGACGTCCTCGGCGCGCCAGTCGGCGGCCGGGTGGCCCGCGGCGGAGTAGGTGGTGACCGGGACCGTGGCCTCGGCGGCCAGTCTGCGGCCGTAGGGGTCGTCGAGGTTCACCACGCCGTGTTTGCTGCGGGCGGGGGTGAACAGCCCCGCCTTGGCCCGGAAGTAGTCCTCCATGTCGGAGTGGAACTCCATGTGCTCCGGGCTGAGGTTGTTGAAGACGGCCACGTCGAAGACGCAGCCGTCGACCCGGCCGAGCACCAGGGCGTGGCTGGAGACCTCCATGGCGACCGACCTGACCCCGCGTTCGCGCATGACCGCGAAGAGGGCCTGGAGGTCGGTGGCCTCGGGAGTGGTGCGTTCCGACTTGATGCGCTCGTCGCCGATGCGCATCTCGACCGTGCCGATGAGCCCGGTGAGGCCGCCGGTGGCCCTGAGGCCGCCCTCGACGAGGTACGCCGTCGTGGTCTTGCCCGAGGTGCCGGTGATGCCGATCTGGAGCAGGTCCGCACCGGGCTCGCCGTAGATCCTCGCGGCGAGCCCGCCCATGCTGCCGCGCGGGTCGTCGACCTCGAGGACCGGCAGGCCGGTCGCGGCGGCGCGGGCGGCGCCGGTGTGGTCGGTGAGGATCGCGACCGCGCCGGCCCCCGCGGCCTGGGCGGCGAAGTCGGCGCCGTGCAGGCGGGCGCCGGGCAGTGCGGCGTACACATCGCCGGGCCGGACGGCGCGCGAGTCGTGGGTGATGCCCGTGGCCCGCCCCGGGCCGGGGGAGGCGATGCCCAGCTGATCGGCGAGTTCCGCGAGGGGGGTGGGCTCGACCTGCACCGGCCGCGGCGCTCCCGGGTAGGTCACGGAAACGTCCTTCGGAATGGTTTGGAACTGATCAGCGTGGGGCACGGCGGTGAGCGTACCGGGCGTACCCGCGTGCGGGGAAAAAGGGGGCCTGGGGTTCCCGGGCGGAACGCCGCCCGGATTGCGCGTCGTCACTGGGCCTCACTCTCTCACTCACCGCTCGCTCGCGCGCGCTCGCCGGCGGTCACGGGCGGTCATTCGCCGGGCTCGAAGGTCACGGGCAGCAGGTCGGCCTCGGTGCCGGTCGGCGCGACCCGGAGCGACTTCAGGGCGAACTCCATGACCTCCTTGAAGACGGGGCCGCAGATCTGGCCGCCGAAGTAGCTCCCGCTCGTCGGGTTCTGGATCGCGCAGTAGACGGTCACGCGCGGCTCGTCGGCGGGCGCGAACCCCGCGAACGACGCGGTGTAGCCCTTGTAGCGCCCGGTGTCCGGATCCACGCGGTTGGACGTACCGGTCTTGCCCGCCACCCGGTAGCCGGGGATCTGCGCCCTGGTTCCCGTGCCCTCCTGGTCGACGACGACGGACTCCAGCATCCGGGAGAGGGTCTTCGCCGTCTTCTCACTGATCACGCGGGTCTTGCGGGGCTCCGCGGATTCCACGAAACGGCCGTCGGGCCCTCTGCTGCCCCGCACCAGCGTCGGCTCCACGCGCACCCCGGCGTTGGCGATCGTCGAGTAGACGGACGCCGCCTGCATGGCGTTGAGGGACAGTCCCTGGCCGAAAGGGATCGTGTACTGCTGCGAAGTGGACCAGTCGCCCGGTTCGGCGAGGATGCCCGAGGTCTCGCCGGGGAAGCCGAGTCCGCTCTGGCTGCCGACGCCGAACTTGCGCAGGTAGGAGTGGAGGACCTTGTTGGCCTGCGCCTGGGTCTTCCCGAGTTGCTGCACGGCGAGGATCGTCCCGATGTTGCTCGACTTGGCGAGCACCCCGTTCAGCGTGAGGTACCAGGTCGGGTGGTCGACGTCGTCCTTGAACAGGCGGTCGCCCCGGTGCAGCCGGTTGGGGACGGTCACCCGGGTGGTGGGCAGGGCCGCGTTCTCCTCCAGCACCGCCGCCATCGACATGACCTTGCTGGTGCTGCCCGGTTCGTAGGCGTCCTGGAGGGCGGCGTTGCCCATGGCGGCGGAGTCGGCCCCCGAGACGTCGTTCGGGTCGAAACCCGGTGCGTTGGCCATGGCCAGCACCTCGCCGGTCCTGGTGTCCTGCACGATCACGTAGCCGCGGTCGGCCTCGGACTTCTCCACCTGCTCGGTGATGGCCTGCTGGGCGGCCCACTGGATGTCCCGGTCGATGGTCAGCTCGATGTCGGAGCCGGGCACGGCGGGCTGCTCGCGGGTGCCCGCGGTGGGCACCTGGCGGCCGCCGGACTGCGCGTAGGTGATCCGGCCGTCCTCGCCCGCGAGGTCCGGGTCGAACGCGGCCTCCAGGCCGCCCGCGCCCCTGCCCTCGCCGTTGACGAAGCCGAGCACGCCGGCCGCCAGGTCCTGCGCCGGATAGACCCGCTTGCTGCTCGGTTCCTGGAAGACGCCCGCGAGGACGTTGACCTTCTTGTCGGCGAAGGCGGTCTTGAGGTCCTTGATCTGCTTCCACGCCTGCGGGCTCTGGCGGCGGGCCAGCACGACGTAGCGCGACCTGGGTGTGGAGAGCTTCTGCGCGAGCTCGTCGACATCCTTGCCGAGGATGGGCCCGAGGAGGGCGGCGGCCTGCTCCGGGGCGTCCTCGGCCTTGCTGGCCCCGGGAGTGAACATCAGCGGGTCGGCGGTGATGTCGTACGCGGCGACACTGGTGGCGAGGCGTACCCCGTTGCGGTCGGTGATCTCGCCGCGCACCGCGGCCAGTTTGTGGCTCACGTAGCGGTTGACGTCGGCCTTCGCGGAGTAGGCGGCGGCGTCCACGGCCTGCACCTGGAGCAGCCGTACGACGAAGGCCAGCATGACCAGCGTCAGGCCGAGGCTGACCAGGCGCAGCCGGGGGCG
>NZ_JAAAXQ010000307.1 GCF_009916105.1 Streptomyces sp. GC420
CGAGGTGGAGCATGACGATGGAGTCCTTGCCGCCGGAGAAGAGGATCACCGGGTTCTCGAACTCGCCCGCGACCTCGCGGAAGATGTGCACCGACTCCGACTCCAGGACGTCGAGGTGCGACAGAGCGTAAGGGTTCGCCGTGTCCTCACTGATGTGCGCGACAGTCGTCATGCCGCAACCCCTTCCTGAGCTTCTCCGCCCGCGAGGCGCGAAGGTACGGCCTTCGGGTTCGTCCGCGGCCCGGCGGCCGCCCGCGCGCCGCTCATGCCAGGCCCCTCTCGGTGAGCAGCGCGTGCAGCGCCGCGGCGGACTCCTGCACGGTCTGGTTCTGCGACTCGATCCGCAGGTCCGGTGCCTCCGGCGCCTCGTAGGGGTCGTCCACCCCGGTCAGCCCGGAAATCTCACCGGCCGCCTGCTTGGCGTACAGGCCCTTCACATCGCGTACGGAGCACACCTCCACCGGGGTGGCGACATGCACCTCGACGTACGCCGTGCCCTCCGCCTGGTGGCGCTTGCGGACCGCCTCGCGGCTGTCGGCGTAGGGGGCGATGACCGGAACGAGCGCCTTCACCCCGTTGGAGGCGAGGAGTTCGGCGACGAAGCCGATCCGCTGCACGTTGGTGTGCCGGTCCTCGCGGCCGAAGCCGAGTCCCGCGGAGAGGAACTCACGGATCTCGTCGCCGTCGAGCACCTCTACCCGGTGACCCTCAGCGCGCAGCCGCTCCGCCAGCGCGTGGGCGATCGTGGTCTTGCCCGCGCTCGGCAGACCCGTGAGCCACACCGTGGCCCCTTCTTGCCGGACGCTCATCGAAGTCTCCTGTACATCAAGGTCGTTGGTCGTCGTCACAGGTGCAGTCCGCACTCGGTCTTGGAGCGGCCCGCCCAGCGGCCCGCGCGGGCGTCCTCGCCCTCCAGCACACGCCGGGTGCAGGGGGCGCAGCCGACGGAGGTGTAACCGTCCATCAGCAGCGGGTTGGTGAGGACCCCGTGCTCTGCGACGTAGGCCTCCACGTCATCCTGCGTCCAGGTGGCGATGGGCGAGATCTTCACCTTCCGCCGCTTCTCGTCCCAGCCGACGACCGGGGTGTTGGCCCGGCTCTCCGACTCGTCGCGGCGCAGGCCCGTCGCCCAGGCGTCGTAGCCCTTCAGGCCCTCCTCCAGCGGCTGCACCTTGCGGAGCCGGCAGCACAGGTCGGGGTCACGGTCGTGCAGCTTCGGGCCGTACTCGGCGTCCTGCTCGGCCACCGTCTGACGCGGCGTCAGAGTGACGACGCGCACGTCCATCACGGCCTCGACGGCGTCGCGGGTGCCGATGGTCTCCGGGAAGTGGTAGCCGGTGTCGAGGAAGACGACGTCGACGCCGGGCATCGCGCGGGACGCGAGGTGGGCGACCACCGCGTCCTCCATCGAGGACGTCACGCAGAAGCGCCGGCCGAAGGTGTCGGCCGCCCACCGCAGGATGTCCAGCGCCGGAGCACCCTCCAGCTCGCGGCCCGCCTGCTCGGCGAGGGCCTTCAGGCCGGCGGCCTTAGGATCCTCGGTCTCCGTGAGAGTGCTCATGTCGCGTTCCCCTCCGCGTCGTTGCGCCGAAGCCCGTGGGCCAGCAGCCCGAGGAACTTCAGCTGGAAGGCCCGGTTGCACGCCGCGCATTCCCATGTGCCGTGCCCGGTCTCGCCGGGGCGCAGGTCCTCGTCCCCGCAGTACGGGCAGTAGAACGGTGCGGCTCGCTCGCTCACGACAGCGGCTCCCTGTCTTCCGGTGCTCGGTTCGTCTCCGGGGCGCCGAAGCCTGTGCCGACGGTCGATCGTGCTCGGTCACTCGTTCCTCGTGGCCTGTGCGCGTTCTCCCTTTCGGCGCAGGCGCGCCCCTTCGGCTCACTCGCCGGGGTCACGTCGGTTTCCTGTTCCTGCGGGGCTCGGTTCGTCTCCGGGGCGCCGAAGCCTGTGCCGACGGTCGATCGTGCTCGGTCACTCGTTCCTCGCGGCCTGTGCGCGTTCTCCCTTTCGGCGCAGGCGCGCCCCCTCGGCTCACTCGCGGGGGTCACGACAGCGACTCCTCGCTCGCGCGGGCGGCCCAGGCGGCGAAGCGCTCGCCCTCCTCACGCTCCGCCCGGAAGCGCTTGAGGACGCGCTCGACGTAGTCGGGCAGCTCCTCGGCGGTGACCTTCAGACCGCGCACCTTGCGGCCGAAGCCGGCCTCCAGGCCCAGAGCGCCGCCCAGGTGCACCTGGTAGCCCTCGACCTGCTCGCCGCGGTCGTCGAGGACCAGCTGGCCCTTGAGACCGATGTCCGCGACCTGGATACGGGCGCACGCGTTCGGGCAGCCGTTGATGTTGATGGTGAGTGGCTCTTCGAAGTCCGGGAGGCGGCGCTCCAGTTCGTCGATGAGCGCGGAGCCGCGTGCCTTGGTCTCGACGATGGCGAGCTTGCAGAACTCGATGCCGGTGCAGGCCATCGTGCCGCGCCGGAAGGGCGAGGGGGTGACCCGGAGGTCCAGCGACTCGAGTCCGGCGACGAGCGAGTCGACCCGGTCCTCGGCGACGTCGAGGACGATCATCTTCTGCTCGGCCGTCGTGCGTACCCGGCCGGAGCCGTGGTTCTCGGCGAGTTCGGCGATTTTCGTGAGGACCGTGCCGTCCACCCGGCCGACGCGCGGCGCGAAGCCGACGTAGAACCGGCCGTCCTTCTGCCGGTGCACACCGATGTGGTCGCGCCACCGCTGGACCGGCTGTGCGGGAGCGGGGCCGTCGGTCAGCTTCCGCTTGAGGTACTCGTCCTCCAGCACCTGGCGGAACTTCTCCGCGCCCCAGTCGGCGACCAGGAACTTCAGCCGGGCGCGGTTGCGCAGCCGACGGTAGCCGTAGTCGCGGAAGATGCTGATGACGCCCTCGTGGACGTCCGCGACCTCGTCCAGCGGGACCCAGGCACCGAGCCGCACCCCGAATCGCGGGTTCGTGGACAGTCCGCCGCCGACCCAGACGTCGAAGCCGGGGCCGTGCTCGGGGTGGTCGACGCCGACGAAGGAGACGTCGTTGATCTCGTGCGCCACGTCCAGCACCGGCGAGCCGGAGACCGCGGTCTTGAACTTGCGCGGCAGGTTCGAGTAGGCGGGGTTCCCGACGATCCGGCGGTGGATCTCCTCGATGGCGGGCGTGCCGTCGATGATCTCGTCCTCGGCGATACCGGCGACCGGCGAGCCGAGCATGCCGCGGGGCGTGTCGCCGCAGGCCTCGGTGGTGGACAGGCCGACCGCTTCGAGGCGGCGCCAGATCTCGGGGACGTCCTCGATGCGGATCCAGTGCAGCTGAATGTTCTGACGGTCCGTCACGTCGGCAGTGCCGCGCGCGAATTCCTGGGAGACCTCGCCGATGACGCGCAGTTGCTCGGTGGTGAGCCGGCCGCCGTCGATGCGGACGCGCATCATGAAGTACTCGTCGTCCAGTTCCTCCGGCTCCAGGATCGCGGTCTTGCCGCCGTCGATCCCGGGCTTGCGCTGGGTGTAGAGCCCCCACCAGCGCATACGCCCGCGCAGGTCGTTCGGGTCGATGGAGTCGAAGCCGGCCTTCGAGTAGATCGTCTCAATGCGTGTCCGCACATTGAGACCGTCGTCGTCCTTTTTGAACTGCTCGTTCCCGTTCAGGGGGGTGAAATGACCCCTGGCCCACTGGCCCTCGCCGCGGTGGCGACCCGGCCTGCGTCGGGGCGTGGCGGAGGTCGGATGGTCGGGGGTGGCGGCCATGGTCATACGTCCTTCGGGACTTCGAAGCGCGGGATACGGCTACTGACCTGCGCCGATGGGCGCGCGCCAAAATGGGCGCAGCGCGGCGCGGGTGAGAGGAAAAGTGGGAATGCGGCGGTTCGCTGGTCTGGTCAGCCCGCCGGACAGATCGCACTGGACATGCGGCCGAGGTCGACGTGCCGCCGACTCACCAAGGCAATTCCAGTTCGAGACATGACGAAAGCGTGGCACGGCGATCTGGACACAGTCCACCTTTATCCAGCATCTGGACATAGTCGTCTCGAATGGCGGGACAAGCGTGGTCTCGGTCACAGTCGGCCGGGGGTCCGGCCCGCCCCAACGCCCCGCGCGAGGGGAGGCGTTGCCGGGCGTGGGGCCCGGGACCGGGGCGGGCGGTCTCCGGCCTGTGAGGTCGGAGACCCGTAGGAGCAGGAGCCCGCGGGACGGAGGGCCGCGGGATCGGAGGGCCGCGGGATCGGAGGCCCGCCGGGTCGGGGTCAGGGGGTCTTTGGGTCCGTGGGGTCAGAAGGCCGTGGGACCGGCGTTCGGCCAGGGCCCGGGGGTCGGGCCGAGGTCCTCCTCGGCCGTCCGGGTCTCGTACACCCGGAAGCCCCGGCGCTCGTAGTTGCCCAGCGCCTGCGGACTGTCCTTGCTGCACGTGTTCAGCAGTACCCGCTTCGTCGGCGGCCGCTGCGGCCAGCGCTCCGCCAGGTCCCAGGCACGCGCCGTGCCGTAGGACAGCAGCGGGCCGCCGATGCCCCGGCCCCGGAACGCCGGGATCAGGCCGAAGTACTTGATCTCCACCGCGCCCTCGTCCTGCGGGTCGAGCTCCAGGTAGCCCGCCGGTGTCCCGCGGTCGTACGCCACCCAGGTCTCCGCGCCCGGACGGTCGGTGATCTCCCGCCACTCGCCGTAGCCGAGGCCCAGCCGGTCCGTCCAGTGGATGTCGCCGCCGACGGCGGTGTAGAGGAACCTGCTGAACTCCGGCGAGGGCACCTCGGCCCGCTCGAACCGGATTCCTTCGCCCGGCTCCCGGGACGGCCGCAGGTCCTCGGGGGAGGTCTGCTCCAGGAACCAGGTGGTCACAGTGATACGCATGAGTGCCAGGGAATCATCCGGGCCGCATTTCGACCAAGCCGGGATCAGCCGACGCCGCCGATGCCCGACGGACTCGATCTCCGCGCGGCCCCGACCACCGGAGCGGCCGAGTGGGGCAGCAGGTCAGCAGGGTCGGAGGGCGGCAGGATCTCCACCTCGACCTCCTCCGAGAAACGGTACGGCCGGTGCGCCAGCACCCCGGCCAGCGTGCGGCGTATGCGGGACATCTCCGCGCGCACGGTCACCGTACGGGTCGGGTCGCCGAAGATGTCCCTGGCGAGCTCGGCCGCGGTGCGCCCGCCCGGGCTGCGGGCCAGCGCGAACAGCAGCTCCGCGTGACGCGGGCTCAGCTCCTGCGACCAGCTTCCCGCGGCCCCCGACACGGTCACCGACCAGCGCCGCGGCCGGCTCAGGTCCAGCACCACCCGGTTCGGGGTGTCCGCCCGCGTGCCGTCGGCGTGCTCGTCCCCGACCTTGACCAGCCAGCCGCCCGGCAGCGGCTCCACCGCGCACATCCCGAACGACGGCAGCCAGTGCCGCCCCGCGCGCAGCGACCGCGGCAGCGGCAGCCGGTCGAAGGGCGGCATGCCGGTGACCGCCGCCATCCAGCCATTGGCGTCCACCACGAAGGCGCGCCCGGTGATCCGGCACAGCACCGGCGCGGCCACCGACCGCAGCCGCTCGATCTCCAGCAGGTGCCGGGTGTGCAGCTCCGCCTCCGCGAGCCGGGTGACCGACGTCACCAGCGCCAGTGTCGCAGGATGCATCGTGGCCGCGGGCCCGCTGAGGTCCACCACCCCCAGCAGCCGGCCGTCCCTGGGGTCACGGATCGGTGCGCCGGCACAGGTCCAGGGGTGCAGGGACCGTACGAAGTGCTCGGCGTGCCACACCTGCACCGGGCGGCCGGCGACCAGCGCCGTGCCGATGCCGTTGGTGCCCATCACGTCCTCCGCCCAGGAGGCGCCCACCGCGAAGCCCAGCCGGTCGGCGCTCTTGAGCACCCCGACATTGCCCTCGCGCCACAGCACCCGTCCGTCCGGATCGGCGACGATCATGATGTGGGAGGCGACGTCCGCGACCGAGACCAGACCCTCCGTCAGGACGGGCATGACCTCGGCGAGCGGGGAGGCCTGCCTGCGGCGCTCGACCTCCTCCGGAGAGAGCACGTCCTTGAAGTTGCCGGTCTCCGGGTCGATCTGTTTGGCGATCATCCGCCGCCACGATTCGCCGATCACCATGCGCGGTTCGGTCAGCGGCGGCCGTCCGGCCAGCGCCGTCTCGCGTATCCCGGCCATCACCCGCCCGGCTTCCCGCACGGACGCCGACAGTCCGGACACGGAATCGACCCCGGCATCTCCGACGCGCTCGGCGGCAGTCCTCTTCACCAGTCGATTCTCCCGAAGATCTCTCCCGAAGACCTGTCGAGGTCCCATCCTGCCGTTCCGCGGCCCCTGGGCACACGGGTATCCGGCAACGGGCCGCAACCCGACGCAACCTATGCAACCCTGTGCAACTCTCGCGCCCGACGGCGTGAACGGTGACGCTGGGGACAACGCCACGGCGTACGTGCCTCTTCCGCAACCGGAGGCATGGAGCAGGGGGTGGTGCCGTGTCGGCGCAGCACCACCCCCTGCTGTGAACCGCCGGGTGCGGTGGCCCGAACCGCGGCAGTCCCGGCCTGTGGCTCCGTCAGATCTCCACTCGCGCCCGGTCCACCACCGACGCCAGGTCGAGCGTGGCCGGCAGCGTGCCGAAGGCCGCACCCCAGTCACCGCCCAGCCGCGAGGCGCAGAAGGCGTCCGCCACCGCCGCCGGCGCCAATCGCACCAGCAGCGAACCCTGGAGCACCAGCGCCATTCGCTCCACCAGCCGCCTGGCCCGGCCCTCGACGTTCTCCAGCTCCGCGAGCTCGGTGAGCAGGTTCTTGATCGCACCGTCCAGGCGGTGGTCGGCGCCGCGCGCCCGCCCCACCTCGTTCAGGAACGCGTTCAGCGCCCGCGGCTCGCGCCGCAGCGCCCGCAGCACGTCGAGGGCCTGCACATTGCCCGCACCCTCCCAGATCGAGTTCAGCGGCGACTCGCGCAGCAGCCGCGGCATCCCGGACTCCTCGACGTAGCCGTTGCCGCCCAGGCACTCCAGCGCCTCGGCCGCGAGCGGGGTGCACCGCTTGGTCACCCAGTACTTGGCCACGGGCACCGCGAGCCGCAGCAGTTCCCTGTCGTGCGTGTCCTCGCTGTCGTACGCGGCCGCCAGCCGCATCGCGAGCACCGTGGCCGCCTCGGACTCCAGTGCCAGATCGGCCAGGACATTGCGCATCAGCGGCTTGTCGGCCAGCGGACCGCCGAAGGCGCCGCGGTGGGTGGCGTGGTGGATCGCCTGTGCCACGGCCTGCCGCATGATGGCCGCGGACCCCAGTACGCAGTCCAGGCGGGTCGCCGCCACCATCTCGATGATGGTCCGCACGCCGCGTCCCTCCTCGCCGACCCGGCGCGCCCACGTCGTCCCGTCGAACTCGACCTCGGCGGACGCGTTCGACCGGTTGCCCAGCTTGTCCTTGAGCCGCTGGACGGCGAAGGCGTTGCGGGTGCCGTCGGCAAGCACGCGGGGCACGAAGAAGCAGGTCAGCCCGCCCGGCGCCTGGGCGAGGACCAGGAACGCGTCCGACATGGGAGCCGAGCAGAACCACTTGTGCCCGGTCAGCACGTACTCGCCGGCCGCGGCGAGCGGCCGCGCGGCGGTCGTGTTGGCCCGCACGTCACTGCCGCCCTGCTTCTCCGTCATGCACATTCCGAACAGGGCGCCCGGCTTCTCCCCGGGAGGGCGCAGCTCGGGCTCGTAGACGTGCGAGGTCAGCCGGGGCTCCCACTCGGCCGCCAGCTCCGGGTCCACCCGCAGCGAGGGCACGGCGGCGTGCGTCATCGACAGCGGGCAGCCGTGGCCCGCCTCGGCCTGCGTCCACACCAGGAACCCGGCGGCGCGCCGCACGTGCCCGTCCGGCCGGCCCCAGGCGTCGGTCAGCCCGGCGCCGACGGCATGGCCGAGCAGCCGGTGCCAGGCGGGATGGAAGTCCACCTCGTCGATGCGGTGGCCGTAGCGGTCGTGCGTACGGAGCACCGGCGGGTAGTCGTTCGCCTGCGCCCCCCACTCCTGGGCCTGCGCCGAGCCGGCGCTGCGGCCGAGCTCGCCGAGTTCCTTGCGCACCGGGTCCAGACGCTCGGGCGCCACGTACCGCTCGACCGCCTCGGTCAGGGTCCGGTCGGCGGCGAAAATGTCGTATCCGACCAGGGGCGGAGCCTGATTGGTCACTGTGTGGGTGCTGCCTGCCATGCCGATACGGTAAAGAGGTGCAGCAGGCAAAGGAAACACCCGAGCAGCCGAAGGGCCGGCTCCACAGGGCCAGGGCCTTGTACCGGAATGTCTCGAAACGCCGGATGGCCTGGCTGCTCGTCAAGGACACCGTCGAGTCCTGCGTGGAATACCGGGTTCTGGGACTCGCCGCGGAGGCCGCGTTCTTCACCCTCCTTTCCGTACCGCCGCTGCTGCTCAGCGTGATCGGACTGCTCGGCTACGTCGACGCGTGGATCAGTACGGAGACGGTGATCAGCCTCGAGAACAACATCATCGAGGCGTCCAGGACCGTGCTGTCCGACCAGGGCGTCAAGGACATCGCCCAGCCGCTCCTCGACGACGTGATCGAGGGCGGCCGTCCCGACGTCATCTCCATAGGTTTCCTGCTGGCCCTCTGGTCGGGCTCGCGGGCGGTGAACGTCTTCATCGACACGATCACCGTCATGTACGGGCTCGACGGGGTGCGCGGCATCGTGAAGACCCGCCTGCTCGCCTTCCTGCTCTTCCTCGTGGCGCTGCTCATCGGCTCGGTGGTACTGCCGCTGACGGTCGCGGGGCCCGACGCGGTGATCGAGATCCTGCCGTGGAGCGCCGAGGTCGTGGTGGTGCTGTACTGGCCCGTCGTCACCGTGCTCTCGGTGATCTTCCTGACCACGCTGTACCACGTGTCGGTGCCGGTCCGCTCGCCGTGGATAGAGGACATCCCCGGCGCGCTCGTCGCCCTCGGCATGTGGGTGCTGGGAAGCTTCCTGCTGCGCATCTACATCACCAGCACCATCGAGGGGCCCACGATCTACGGCTCCCTGGCGGCGCCGGTCGCCGTTCTGCTGTGGATCGGCGTCTCCGCCTTCGCCGTGCTGGTGGGCGCCGCGGTCAACGCGGCCATCGACCGGGTCTGGCCGTCCGTGGCCACGGCCGCGGCCCGCGAGGCCAACGAGCGGGCGCGGGAGGCGAGGGCCGCCGAGGTCGTCGCCCGGGCGGCGGCGCGGGCCGCGGCGGAGGACGAGGACGACGAGTACGAGGACGACGACGGGGAGAACGTCGACATGCCGTCCGAGTTCCCCGAGCGCTGGGCGCAGTTCCTGCCCCCGGAGGACGTCACGGCCCGGCTGCGGACGCACCGGCGCCACGACTCCTCGAAGCCGTCCGCGCCGTCCGCGCCCGCGCGGCCCTCGCCGGAGGAGCGCGCGGCGCCGTCCCGGCGCCCGGAGCGGGACTGAGCGCTCCGGCGGCAGGCCGTCGTGGGCCGTCCGCGCCCGCGCGGTTCCCGGCACGGCCTAGCCTTGGAGGCGTGTACGAGGAGAGGACGTCCCGGGTCGAAGGCGCGGTGCTGTGGACGGCCACCGTCACCGGGAACCCGGTGCTGCCGGACGGCTGCATGGACCTCATGTGGAGCGAGGGCCGCCTGATCGTCGCGGGCCCCGACACGTCCGCCCACCCGGTCACGGATCCGCCCGGCACCCGGTACAGCGGGGTCCGTTTCGCCCCCGGCACCGGCGCGCTCCTCATCGGTGTGCCGGCATGCGAACTCCGCGACCGGCGGGTGCCGCTGGACGAGCTCTGGCCAGCCGGCCGGGTACGGCACCTGTCCGAGCGCGTCGGCGACGCGGCGGACCGGGCGGCCGCCCTCGACGCGCTGGCCCTGCGCAGGGCCGGCGAGGTCGGCCGACCCGATCCGGTGCCGGAAACCGTCGCCGCCGCGCTGGCCGCCGGCCGTACGGTCGCCGAGACGGCCCGCGCCGTCGGCCTCGGCCCCCGCCAACTGCACCGCCGCTGCCTCGACGCCTTCGGCTACGGCCCCAAGACGCTGGCCCGCGTGCTGCGCCTGCAGCGCGCCCTCGCGATGGCCCGGTCCGGGACGCCCTTCGCGACGGTGGCGGTGGCGGTCGGCTGCGCGGACCAGGCGCACCTGGCCAGGGATGTGCGGCAACTGGCGGGCGCCGCGCTGGGAGACCTCGTCCGGAGCCGACCGGACGCGAGCGCTCCGGTGGGGTCGTGAGTCGGTGGGGGTGTGGACC
>NZ_JAAAXQ010000308.1 GCF_009916105.1 Streptomyces sp. GC420
GGCTGGACGCGCATGGAGCGGACCATCGCCGCGGCCGAATGCGAGTCGAACGCGCTCTCGTTGCGGGCCACCGCGCGGATCGAGCGCAGCAGTTCGGTGGTGTCGACGTCCTTGACGACGTAGCCGCGTGCCCCGTGGTGGATCGCGTCCACCACGAGCGAGTCGTCGATGAAGGTGGTGAGCACCAGCACCGCCAGCTCCGGGTGGCGCCCGGTCAGTTTCGCGCAGAGTTCCAGCCCTTCGGTGTCGGCCCCGGTGGACAGCTTCAGGTCCAGCAGCACGATCGACGGCCGCGCCCGCTCGACGACGGTGACCGCCTCGGCGGCCGTGCTCGCCTCACCGACGACCTCCAGGTCGCTCTCCCGCTCGAGGATGGAACGCAGCCCGTGCCGGACGATGGCGTGGTCGTCGACAAGGACGATCCGCACGGCGGCGGCGAGGGCCGCGGCGGTCCGCTGCTCAGTGGTCATCGGCTGCCTCCTGATCGGAGCGCCCCGGCAGCGGGATCTCGACCCGCAGCAGAACGCCTCCCATTCCTGACCGGCGGATGGAAAGCCTGCCCCCCATCTCCTCCGCCCTGGCGACCATGTTCGCCAGCCCGCGGTGGCGTCCCGAGAGGTCGGCGGCCCGCGACAGCCGCAGCGCGTGACGCAACTGCGCGGGGTCGCCCGTGCCGTTGTCGGACACGGTCAGCACAACGGCCTCCGGCAGGTACCGCAGGCGCACCAGAGCGCGGCCGGCCTTGCCGTGCGTTGCCGAATTGAACAGAGCCTCGCCGGTCAGCCTGAGGATCGACTGCTCGGCCTGCGGCGGCAACGGCACCGGACTGCCCTCGACCCGCACCCGCACGTCCAGGTCCGTCGTCAGATGCACCGTCGAGAGCCGCTCCAGCAGCACCGGGAGAGGTCCCGTCGGCTCGTGCGAGGTGTGGTGCAACGCGTAGATCGCGGCCCGCAGCCGCTCCACGGCATACCGGTTGAGGTCCTTGGCGGTGGCCAGCCGCCCGGCGATGTCCCCGGCGGGCCCGCCCAGCGCCTCCAGCTCCGCCCGGCACACCTCGACCGTCATCCCGGCGCTCAGCACGTACTGCGTGACGCTGTCGTGCAGTTCGCGCGCGATCCGGTGCCGCTCGTCGTCCAGCGCCTGCCGCTGCATCGCGTCGAGCAGCCGCGTCTGGGCCTCGGCCAGCTCGGCGCTGCGCGCGGCCAGGTCCCTGGCCTGCTTCTCGGCGGCCTCCGACAGCTGCTCCGTCCGTCCGCGCAGCGCCGTCGCCGCGTGGAAGAGGTACGAGTTGTGCAGCGCGACGGCGGCCTGATTGGCGAGGACCCGCAGGACGGCGAGGTCCGTCTCGGCCACCTCCACCCCGGCCCCCGGCTGCGCGGCGATCCCGCCGACCGGCTCGTCGTCCAGGGTCATCGGCGCGCGAACCCAGCCGCGGCCCCGGGCAGGCGCCCCGGCCTCCCAGGGCCGGGCGCGCAGGACTTCGAGGTGTTCCCGCGCCTCGGCGGGCAGCCGTGCCTCGTCGTCGATCAGCACGTCGTCGGCGTACAGCAGGAACCGCGGACGGGCCACGCGCAGTGCCCCGTCCGCGAGGGCCAGCAGCAGCCAGCGCGCCTGGAGGTGCTCCGCCGCCGTTCGTACGACGGCCTCGACCAGGGCGCGCGGGCCCTCCGCCGAGCGGACGAGGGCCCGCGAGATACCGTCGAGCGCCTCCACCGTGTGCTCCAGCCGTTCCATGGAGCGCACGTACGCCGGATAGAACGACCGCTTGCCCGAACGCAGGCCGGTCAGCGCCCCGAGGTCGGCGGCCTGCCGGCCACGGCCGTTCACGCTCACCCCGACCGCCTCACAGCGCTTCACGGAACAGCGTCTGCACGTCCCACACGTCGAGCTCCCGGGGGTTCGTGGCCATACAGGCGTCCTTCAGCGCGGTGCGCGCGAGACCGGGCACGTCCGAATCCGCGACCCCGAGGCTGCCCAGGCCCTTGGGGACGCCGACGTCGTCAGCCAGCGCGCGCACCCGGTCCGCGAGCCGCAGCGCCACCTCGTGGGCGGGGAGCCCCGCGGTCGGGATGCCGGCGGCCTCGCCCAGTGCGACGAACCGTTCCGGCCACGCCTCGGCGTTGTACCGGATGACATGCGGCAGGATCACGCCGTTCACCACGCCGTGCGGGGCGTCGAGCAGGCCGCCGACCTGGTGGCTCATCGCGTGCGTCGCCCCCAGGATGGCGTTGGTGAACGCCATGCCCGCCTCCAGCGAGGCCTGTGCCATGGCGAGGCGGGGGCCGAAGTCCTTCGGCTCGAACTGGGTGCGCGCCAGGTTTTCCATGATCAGTCTGACGGCGTGGAGCGCGTGGTTGTCGGTCAGCGGGTTGTGGGCGCGGGACACGAACGCCTCGATCGCGTGGGTGAGCGCGTCCAGCCCGGTCGCCGCGTTCAGCCAGCCCGGCATGGTGGTCAGCAGCCGCGGGTCGATCACCGATATCTCCGGCACCAGCGTCCGGCTGACGATCGTGATCTTGACGCGCTCGGCGGTGTCGGTGATGACGGCGAACTGCGACACGTCCGCGCCGGTACCCGAGGTGGAGGGCACCATCACGGTCGGCGGGATCGGCTGCACGACCTGGTCCACACCCTCGTAGTCGAGGATGCGCCCGCCGTTGCCCGACAGGATCGCCACGCCCTTGGC
This sequence comes from Streptomyces sp. GC420, assembly GCF_009916105.1. GTDB lineage: Bacteria > Actinomycetota > Actinomycetes > Streptomycetales > Streptomycetaceae > Streptomyces. The sequence continues at coordinate 2,690 of NZ_JAAAXQ010000308.1, forward strand.
CGCATCGATGCAGGAGCCTCCGCCCAGCCCCACGATCACATCACTGCCGGTCTCGGTGTACCGCCTGAAACCTGCCTCGACCTCGTGCCCCTTGGGGTTGGGCGTCACGTCGTGCCACACCACCGGGCGCAGACCGACCCGGCGCAGGTGACCGACCGCCTCGTCCACCCAGCCCGCCTCCATCAGACCCGGATCGGTGACGAGGAACGGCCGCCGCCCGCCGAGCCGCAGCGCGCAGTGCCCGAGCTCCGCGAGCGAACCCGGCCCGAACACGATCTCCGGCACATGGAACTTGGCGAGACGGGAGGACCGGAGGGCCGCCTCGGTCCCGGCCCGCTGGGGCCCCACGAGCTCGCACTGGAACTCGTCACGGCTCCACTCGGCGCTCGGATCGTGACCGCTGGTCGCGACGGCGCCTGGCACGAGCGACATGCGACCTCCCGGAGGTGAAGTCCGTGAACGTGCGGATGACCTGGATAGTACTTCGCAGGCCCGCGCCGACGGTGGTGTGATACGGACGACAAAGCTAGGCGTACCGGGCCGTCCGGGCACCTGCCCCGACGGAGGGGAGGAGACCTGTCCGATCGGTCAGGTGCGCCCGGCGGCGTCCCGGCGGACGATACCGGCCCGCCCCCGTGCACGGCAGGCCACCGGAACGGCTCCGGCGGGCCGCCCGCACATGTTCCGGCGGGCGACAGGAACGCCGCCCTGCCTGTAGAAACAGGGGGGACGACACAAGCGCGCCGAGCGGGACGGGGACCCAGGCTGTGAATCTCGGGACAGGCCGGGCAGGGGACCTGCGGGTGACCGGGGCGGCTGTCGCCCTGGGCGGACTGATCGCCTCGGCCGTGGCGCTGGCCGTGGCACCGGCGGTCATGCCGCCCGGCTACTCATGGGTGTCGCGGACGACCAGTGAGTCCGCGGCCCAGGGACTGTCCGGCGCCTGGGTGGCACGCCTCGGCTTCGTCCTGTTCGGGCTGTCGGTCGTCCTGCTGGCCACCGTGTGCCGGCGCCGGTGGGGAGTGTGGGGCGTCGCCCTGCACGCGGCCTTCGGCGCGCTGATGACGGCCGCGGCAGCCTTCTCGCACAAACCCTGGCAGGCGACGGGGCCGTACGACCGCACCGAGGACGTCCTGCACTCGGTGGCCGCGAGCACGATGGGTATCGCCTTCGCCCTGGGCATCGTGGCCGTCGCGCTGTCCCGCCGGGCCCTCCGGCGACGGGTACGACTCGCCGACGCGGTCGCGGTCGCGGCCTCGGTGGTGCTTCCCCTGGGGATGACCGTGCTCCCGGACGTGCAGGGTGTGCTGCAGCGGCTCATCTTCGTGGTGGCCTACGCCTGGTACGCCACGGAAGCGGTTCTGACGATCCGTCAACCCGGTCCGCGGGCCTTCGAGCGGGGGTAGGCGGATCCCGGCGAAGCCGCGACGGGCAGCGCCCGGCGGGCGAACGCCTCGCGGGAACGGCGGCCGGGCCGCGGGCGTCCGGCCCGCCGGAGTCCGCGCGCCGGTGCCGACGACGCGGCCGCGAGGCCCGTGCACGGCGTCCCGCCGCCGCCCGCGTCGGACGGCAGCCGGAAGGGGGCGCCGAGACTCCGCCCGGCCGTGGCTTGCGGGCCCGCAAGGACGCCGCGCGTGGCCGCGCCTCGCGCCGCACCGATGTCCGGCAGCCGGAAGGGGCGCGCTGCGGTTCGCCGGCCGGCAGGAACGCCGGGGTGCCACCGGTCACCGCCGTGGCATCCCCGCCCGGTCCCTGCCGCTACCGCGTGAGGTCGACCGGATCCACATCGCCGACCGGCTGTGGGAGAAAGCCGCGACCCGGCAGATCGCCGGGGCGGGGTGGTGGTGCGCGGCGGCCGCCCGGCGCGGACGGGCGTCGCGCGGCACCGGCGTGTCTCGGGTGCTGCGTTCCGGCACGCCGGGATACCGGTCGGCGGGCCGTGCCGGCGCGTGCTGAGGACACGGTCCCGCGGGGCCGCCACCCGGACGGCCCGGACGGCCGGTCCCGCGGCCACCACCCGGGTGGAGGCCGCGGGACCGGGCCGCCGCAGCCCCGTGTCACCGCGTGCAGGCGGTGACGAAGCCGGAGAACAGGCGGTGGCGGTGGGCGGCGCAGCCGTCGGGGTCCTCCGGGTGCCACTGCACGCCGACCACCCACCGGTCAGGGTGCTCCACCGCCTCGACCACACCGTCGTCCGCGCGCGCCGAGACGATCAGGCCGTCGCCGATCCGGTCGACGGCCTGGTGGTGGCCGGACCGTACGGTCAGCCGCGGTTCTCCCGCGAGGTCAGCCACACGGGTGCCGGGCGTGACGGTCACCTTCTCGTCGAGGAACATCGGCCGCCCCGGGCCGCCGCGGTGCAGCCGGTAGTCCTCCAGGTCCGGTACGAGCGTGCCGCCGTGGGCGATGTTGATCAGCTGGTTGCCCCGGCAGATGCCCAGCACCGGCCTGCCCGCGGCACTCGCCCGCCGGATCGCGGCCAGGGTGTGGTCGTCCGCCCGGCGGTCCACGCCGTACGAGTTCGGCACCGGGCCGCTCACGCCGTACAGTTCTCCGTCCACGTCGCCGCCGCCGAGGACGAGCAGCCCGTCGAACCGGGTCACCTCCGCCGGGTCGGGGAACGGCTCCGCGGAGGTGTCGATCAGCAGGTGGGCGGCGCCCAGTTCCCGCAGGGTCGCGAGGGCGGTCCCGGTGAAGCGCCGCACCAGGCCGGCGACGGGCACGGTCAGGCCGGGAAAGTTCAGCGAGACCACGACCGCGATGCGCGGACCGCCCGCCGGCGCGGGGCCGGGCGGTTCCACCTCGTGCCGGTGCACCACGGGCCGCTCCTCGGGCCCGTCCGTCTCGTGTCCCTGCGCCCCGGGACGGTCCGTCCCGCTCCGGTGCGCGGCCGGGCGGGCGCTCACAGCTTGATCCAAGTGGTCTTGAGCTGCGTGTACTTGTCCAGCGCGTGCAGCGACTTGTCACGGCCGAAGCCGGACTGGCCGTAGCCGCCGAACGGAACCGTGATGTCGCTGTCGTCGAAGCAGTTGACCCAGACCGTGCCGGCCCGGACGGCCCGGGACATCCGGTGGGCGGTGGACAGGTCCCGGGTCCACACGGCCGCGGCCAGCCCGTAGTCGGTGCTGTTGGCGATCCGCACGGCCTCTTCGTCGTCGTCGAAGGCGATCACCGAGAGCACCGGCCCGAAGACCTCCTGCCGGGCGATGCGCATCGCCGGGTCGACCCCGTCGAAGACGGTCGGTTCCACGTAGCAGCCGCCTGTGTCGGCCAGCACCCGGCCGCCGCCCACCACCGCGCGGGCGCCGTCCTCGACGGCGCCGCGCACATGGCCCAGGACCCGCTCCAGGTGCCTCTCCTCCACCAGCGCGCCGACCCGGGTGCGCGGGTCGAGGGGGTCGCCGACGACGGTCCGGCGTGCCTCCTCGACGACCAGCTCAAGCAGTTCGTCCTTGACCGAGCGGTGGACCAGCAGCCGGGACCCCGCCGAACACACCTCGCCCTGGTTGAAGAAGATGCCCCCGGCCACGGCGCGGGCCACCACGTCCAGGTCGGGCGCGTCGGGGAGGACGATCTGCGGTGACTTGCCGCCGAGTTCGAGCGAGACCTGCTTGATGTTGGACTCGGCGGAGTAGGCCAGGAAGAGCCTGCCGACCTCGCCCGAGCCGGTGAAGGTGAGGGCGTCCACGTCCGGGTGGCGGCCGAGGGCCGCTCCCGCCGTCGGGCCGAGGCCGGGCACCACGTTGAGGACCCCGTCGGGCACTCCCGCCTCGGTGGCCAGTTCGGCGAGGCGCAGCGCCGTCAGCGGCGACTGCTCGGCCGGTTTGAGGACCATGGTGTTGCCGGCGGCGAGGGCGGGCGCGATCTTCCATACCGCCATCATCAGCGGGAAGTTCCACGGAACCACGGCGCCGACGACGCCGAGCGGCTCGCGGGTGACGGTGGCCAGCGTCTCCGGGCCCGTGGGCGCCACCTCGTCGTACACCTTGTCCGCGGCCTCGGCGTAGAAGTCGAGGGTCTGGACGGTCACCCGCAGGTCCACGGCGAGCGCGTCGGTGTACGGCTTGCCCATGTCGACGCTCTCCAGCAGCGCCAGTTCCTCGGCGTGCTCCTCGACCAGCCGGGCCAGCCGTTGCAGGACGGCGCGCCGACGCCGCGGGTGCAGGTCCGACCAGCGGCCGCTGTCGAAGGCGCGCCGGGCGCTCGCCACCGCACGGTCGATGTCGGGCGCGCCGCCGGCGGCGACCCGGGCGATCACCCGGCCGTCGCGCGGGGAGACGCGTTCGAGGACGGCGCCGTCGAGGGCGTCCACCTGCCGCCCGTCGATGTGCAGCCGGGTGGGCGGGGAGAGTGTGGAGAATCGTTTCTGAAGCTCCTCGCGCCGGGTCAGGGCCGCGGCGGCCTCCGGGGCGGGGTCCGTGATCGCGGTCATGGGGCGAAGTCCTTTCTGGTGCTGATCGGGATGCGTGCCCGGGTCGGGATGCGTGCGCGGTCGACCAGGTCGGCGAAGAGCGCCGCGTCCTGGGGCGAGCCGGCGGCCAGGTCCTCGGGGTGCCACTGCACGGCGAGCACACCGGCGGACGGGTGCTCGACGGCCTCGACGCGGCCGTCGGCGGAGCGGGCCGCCACCACCAGGCCGTCGCCGAGGCGGTCGACGGCCTGGTGGTGGTAGGAGGAGACGGTGAAGGCGGCCGGGCCGACCACCGACCGCAGCCGGGTGCCGGGCAGGGCGGTGACCGGGTGCAGCGCGTCGCGGTGCGCCACCGGGCCGGGCGGCAGATGCTGCACGAGGGTGCCGCCGCAGACGGAGTTGAGCACCTGCAGGCCCCGGCAGATCGCCAGGGCCGGTATGCGCCGGGCGAGCACGGCGCGGGCCACGGCGAGGTCGAGGGCGTCCTGGTCCGGATGGTCGGGCTCGGTCATCGGGTGCCGGGTCCCGCCGTAGTGGGCGGGGTCCAGGTCGGAGCCGCCGGGCAGCACCGCACCGGCGAAGCCGGCCAGCCGCCGGGGCAGTTCCGGCAGGGCGCCGCGGTCGGCGCCGTGCAGGACCAGCGGCTCGCCGCCCGCCGCGAAGACGGCCTCGCACACGGCCTCGGCGGCGACGGTGGCGCTGAACCGCAGCCCGGAGACGGTGGCCGCCCGGCGGCCCACGACCAGGATCGGAGGGCGCACGCTCATCTCGGCGCCCCGGCGCCGCCGAACGGGTACTCCAGGGCGGGCAGCCACTCGGCCCACGCCCCGGCCAGCCGCCCGTCGGCGGTGACGCGGCCGAGCGCGCCGTCCAGCGCGGCCAGCGTGTCCGGACGGTCCTTCGCCACGCCCAGCGCCCAGCGGTTGCCGGTGCGCACCGTGAAGGCGAGCGTGAAGTCCGGGTCCTCGCCCAGCGGGACGAACACCACGTCGTCGTCGACGACGGCGTCCACCTCCCCGGCCCGCAGGGCCGCGAGCATCTCCGCGAAGACGTCGTCGGAGCCACCGCCGAACGACACCGGCAGAGCACCGGTGAACGTCCGTGCCAGTGCCATGTTGGTGGAACCCGCGATGGCCGCGACCCTCCTGCCGCGCAGGTCCTCCGGGCCGTTCACCGCGTCCCCGCGCCGCACCAGCACCGACTCGTGGAAGACGGCGTACGGGCGGGTGAAATCCACCAGCGCCGACCGGTCGGGCGTGATGCCCTGCCCGCACAGCACGGCGTCGGCCTCTCCCCGCCGCACGGCGGGGATCATCTCCGCCCACGGCAGGTACACCCACTCCAGCCGGCGGCCCAGTTCGGCGGCGATCAGCTCGCCGACGGCCGGCTCGTAGCCGCGGCGGGAGCCGTCGGGTCCCGAGAGGTGGAACAGGGGTGCCGCCTCGGAGTCGATGCAGGCAAGGCGCAGAGGCGCGGTCACGGCGTCTCCTCGGCGTACATCATGTGCTCCCAGTCGGTGACGGTGCCGCAGAAGCGGGCCCACTCGTCCCGTTTGAAGGCGCTGTAGAGCTCGGCGAGTTCCGCGCCCAGCGCGTCCTTGACCACCGGGTCCGCCTCGAAGGCGTCCAGGGCCTCGCCGAGGGTGAGCGGAAGCTTGTCGAAGCGGGGCACGTCGCCGTCGTAGCTGGAGCCGTGCTGGGCCGGTCCTGGGTCCGTGCCGTGGGTGAGGCCGTCCTCGACGGCGGCGATCAGCACGGCGTGCGAGAGGTAGGGGTTGACCATGGCGTCGGGGAGTTTGAACTCCAGCCGCCCGTTGGCGGACAGGCGCACCGTGCAGGTCTTGTTGTCCATGCCCCAGTTGATCTGCGACGGGGCGAACTGGCCGGAGTCCCAGTAGCGTTTGTACGAGTTGACGGTGGAGCCCATGACCGCCATGGCGCCGGCCGCGTGGCTGAGGATTCCGCCGAGGGCGTGCCGACCGGTCTCGGTGAGGTGCAGCTCCGTGACGCCGGGGTCGGCGAGGACGTTCACGCCGTCGCGCCACAGCGAGAGGTTGTGGTGGCAGCCGTTGCCCATCATCCCGGTGGCGGGCTTGGGCATGAAGCTCGCGGTGACACCGAGTTCACGGGCGACCTGGCGGCAGATCTGCCGGTAGACCACCAGCCGGTCGGCGGTGAGGTCGGCGTGGTCGTACATCCAGTTGAGTTCCAGCTGGCCGGGGTCCTCGTAGTCGCCCTCGATCATGTCCAGCCCGAGCGCCTGCCCGTAGGAGATCACCTTCTGGTAGATCGGGCGGTACCGCTCCAGGTGGTCCACGTGGTAGGCCGGGCTGGAGCCGGGGCGGAAGCGGGCGTCGAGCCCGGGGCCGCTCCACGTCATCTCGGGTTCGCAGCCGGTGCGCAGTTCCAGGCCGGTGCGGGCGGTGAACGCGGCGTGCAGCCTCCGCAGGTTGCCGCGTACGTCTGTGGCGAGCGGTTGCCCGCCGACCCCGGGGCGGTGGTCGGGTTCGTAGAGGCGGCAGAAGAAGCGGCCGGTGGTGCTGTCCCAGGGGAGCACGGCGAAGGTGTCGAGGTCGGGGACGGCGGTGAACTCGGCGGCCTCGGCGCCGCCGCCGAGCAGGTTGCCGGCCCGGTCGGTCTGCAGGTCGCTGACGGCGGTGCGGTGCAGCTGGACGCCGCGCTCCGCGTTGCGGGCCAGGTGGCGGGCGGGGACGACCTTGCCCACGACCCGGCCGGTGACGGTGACGGCCTGGTAGTAGAGGTACTGCACGCCTGCTTCGTCGATCCGCTTGCGGATCGCCTCCAGCACGGCCTGATCGGTGTTGCGCTCACGGTGCCGGTCCAGTGCGGTGACACCGGGCGTGGTGGTGATCGTCATGGTTCCTCGTGGTGGAGTCGGGGCGGCGGAGCCGGGGGGCGTGGTGGCGGAGCCGGTGAGGGCATCAGG
>NZ_JAAAXQ010000309.1 GCF_009916105.1 Streptomyces sp. GC420
GGGAGAGGGAGGGCCGCCACCGGGACGACCTGTTCGCCGGGACGGGCGTAGCGGTCGGGCGACTCGCGCAGCATCGCCGCCAGGTCGGGGGAGCCGGCGGCGGCCGCCAGGGTGCGGGTGATGTGCAGCCGGCCGTCCAGTCGTTCCGCCAGCGACTCCAGTAGGGCGGAGACGGCGGCCGAGTGCTCGATCGAGTACAGCGAGATGTCCCGTACGGAGGAGGTGAGGCGCGTGCTGAGCGTCGTCTTGATGTGTACGCCGTCCAGCTCGCCCCCGGCCGGGGCGAGTGTGCGCAGGGACATCAGCGGGCGCGCCGCGTGCCCGGCACCGTACGCCGGCCGCTCGACCGCCACACGGCGGCCCCGCGTACGGCGGTTCTGCGTACGGCGGTTCTGCGTGCGGCCGTCCGGCAGGCGGTCGTCCGGCAGGCGGTCGTCCGGCAGGCGGCGGTCCGGCAGGCGGCGGTCCGGCAGGCGGCGGTCCGGTGTGCGGTCGTCCGGTGCCCGCAGGCCCAGCACGTGCTCCGCCTGCCAGGGATGCACGGGCAGCAGCACCGCGCCGTCGTTCCGCAGCCCGTCCGGCCACGCGCCGACCGTCAGGCAGTCGTCCGCCGCCACGAGCCCGAGCCCCACCACCGGACCGTGCTCCGGCCCGTAGGCCAGCTGCTCCGCCGCCGTGAAACCGGGCCGCGAGCGGCAGCACGGATGGTACGGATGCCCGTCCGTGATCCGCTGCTCCCACTCCCACAGGCTCCCCGGCGCCCGCCGGGCCACGGGAGCAGTACGCGAAAGGGCGAGCGAGGCCGTGCTGTTGTCCAGCTCCGCCGCGAACTCCGCCCCGCCCGGCACGTCCAGCCGCGCCATCAGCTCCGCCGCGTGCGTGTGCTCGGCCCCTTCCAGCTCCAGCGCGGTCACCGACGCCGCCGTGGCCCAGGGATCCGCCGGGGGACCGTGCAACCGCCGGCCGTCCGCCAGACGCAGGACGAGCCCGTCCCGCGTCCGGTCCCGGCGCGCGATCCAGCCGAGGGGCTCGTGCGCGAGCCCGCGCCACAACCGGGTCAGCACCGCGGCGCGGGCGGCCGGAAGCGCGGCCACGTACGCCGCGAGCAGGTCAGGACGTACGTCGAGCAGCTGGCCCGCGAGTGTCCGCTCGGCGTGGGTGCGGGGCACGGTGTCTCCTCTGGCGCGGTGGAGTCGGACGACACTTCATACTGATCGTTGATGGAGGCATTCGGAGAGATCGCCGACGCGCTCGCCGCGGCACCACTGCTCAACTGCGTGCTGCGCGAGATCGCGGGACCGGCCGCGGATCCCTGTGACGGCCGGAGTGTGCACCGGCTTCGTGCCGGCGGGCAGTTGCTCCGGGTGCGGGACGGCCGCCGCCCCGCCGAGCCCGAGCTGTGGGCGGACGGCGCCTGGCGCCGGCTCGGCCACGCCGAACTGGTCAAGCTCGTCGCCGAGGAACTGCGGCGGTACACGGGACACGGCAACGACCAGCTGCTCACCGAGATGATCGACAGCCGTGACGCGGTGGCGGCGATCCTCGCGGCCCGCGCGCGCACGGCCCCGCCCGGCGATGTGTGGCTGCGATCCGAGCAGGCCCTGGTCATGGGACATCCGTACCACCCGGCGCCCAAGGCACGCGGCGGCGGCCCCTCGGACAGCTGGCTGCGCTACGCGCCCGAGGCGCACGCCCGCTTTCCGCTGGCGCTGCTGGGCGTCCGGGAGGACGCCGTGGCCGAGGAGGGCGACACGGCGGCGCTGGACGCGCTCGGCACGGCGCCGCCCGGCTACCGGCTGCTGCCCGCACACCCCTGGCAGCTGGAGCTCACCAGTCAACTTCCCGAGGTCCGCGAGGCGTTCGCGGACGGCAGGCTCGTCCGGCTCGGGCGGACGGCGCAGTCCGCGTCGCCGACGGCCTCGGTGCGCACGGTCCACCTGGACGCCGTGCCGGGGCCCTCCGGCGGGACTCCGGGCGAGGACCTGTTCCTGAAGTTCAGCCTCGATGTGCGCATCACCAACGACATCCGCCGGCTCTGGCACCACGACCTGCTCGCGGTGCGCCGTACGGACGCCGCGGTCACCGCCGCGTTCGGCGGACCGGCCACCGCCGCGCTCGGCGCCCCGGCTCCCCGCGCGGACCGCTCCGCCGCCTGGCTCAGCGACCGCGGCTACCGCACCGTCGGAGGCCTCTTCGAGATCTTCGCCGTGCTCGTGCGGGACGGACTGCGCCGCCACCTGCCGCCGGGCACCACGGCGCTGCTGCCGGCCGCCCTCACCGAGCGCTTCGACGGCAATCCGCTCGACCGGCTCACCGATCCGCTGCACTGGTGGACGGCGTACCTGCGGCAGGTCGTCCCGCCCGTGCTCGACGTATTCGCCCGGCACGGCCTCGTCCTCGAGTGCCATCTGCAGAACACCCTGATCGCCGTGGACGGTGAAGGGACGCCCGTGCGGGCGGTCTTCCGCGACGCCGAGGGGGTGAAGCGGCTGCCGGAGGTGAGCGGCGCGGCCGGCTGGGAGCGCCTGCAGTACTGCCTCGTCGTCAACCACCTGGCCGAGATCGGGGCCACGCTCGCGGAGCGTTTCCCCGGAGCCGCCCCGCTGCTGTGGCCCGCCGCGCGCCGGGAGTTCGAGCGCTACGGCGAGGAGTGCGCCCTGCCGGAGACCGCCGCGCTGGTCGCAGGCCTGCTCTCCGCGCCCACCGTGCCGGGCAAGACGAACCTGCTGCTGCGCTGGACCGGCGCCGACGGGGCGGACTCACGCTATCTGCCGCTGCCGAATCCGCTGCTGACGGCCCCGCAGCGGAAGGCCCCGGCGCCCGGCGCGGGCGGGGCCCGGCCGTCGCCGGCCGGGCCCGCGCGCGTCCCGCTCAGGCGAACGGGGCCGTGAGCCGCTGCCTTTTTGTCCAGACACTTTGAGTTCTCGGTGGGGTCGGCAGCAGCCGCGGAGCGTGGCGTGAAACCGATTGTGGGAGCGCTCCCAAAGAGGCAGGATGCCGCGCGTGACTTCGATACCCGCCGTACGCCCCTACCGCCCCGAGGACGACGACGCCCTCGCCGAGATCTGCGTCCGGACGGCGCACAACGGGCAGGACTCCCGGCACATCTACCCCGACCAGGAGCTGCTGCCGTCGATCTTCGCCCTGCCGTACGCCCGCCTGGAGCCGGAGCTGACCTTCGTCCTCGACGACGGCAACGGCAGGGCGGTCGGTTACATCCTCGGTACCTCGGACACGCCGCGTTTCGTACGGGAGTTCCGCGCCATGTGGCTGCCCCGGGTCGCGCAGCGCTTCCCGGAGCCCGCCGGCCCGCCGGCCACCCCGGCGGAGGAGATGGCCCGGCTGCTGCACGACCCCGAACGGATGGTGCTCCCCGAACTCGCCGGTCACCCCGCCCACTTGCACATCGACTTGCTGCCCGCGTGGCAGCGGCAGGGCCATGGCCGGGCCCTGATGCGCACCTTCCTCGACGCGCTGCGCGCCCAGGACGTGGCGGCCGTCCACCTGTGCATGGCCACGGCCAACGTGCCGGCCAGGGCCTTCTACGACCGTCTCGGTTTCCGCGAGATCCCGGTCCCCGATCCCGGCCCCGTGGCCTACCTCGGCCGCTCGACGGCATGGTGGGCCGGGCTCTGAGCGCGGGCGGTGCCGGTCCGGCACCCAGGTCCGGCACCCCGGCCGGTGAGCGGCGCCGGGCTCGCGGAGACCGGGTGAACGCCTGCGACCGGCCCGCGATCCCGGTGGCGGCTCAGGCCCCCACGGTTCCGTCGATCCCCTCGCGCAGGAAGTCGGCGTGACCGTTGTGCCGCGCGTACTCGTGCATCAGATGCAGCATCACGAGCCGCAGCGAGACGTCCCCGCCCGACTTGGCCGAGAAGCCGGTCACATCGAGCGACTCGGCCTGCCGCTCGATCCTGCGGGAGTGCTCGACCTCCGCCTGCCAGGCGGTGAACGCCTCCGAGCGCGTGGCCGAGGAAGCGTCGTACGCCACCTGGAAGTCCCCCTCGTCCGACCAGACGAGCGGAACGTCCTCCCCGTTGATCACCCGGCGGAACCAGGCGCGCTCCACCTCGGCCATGTGCCGGACCAGACCGAGGAGCGAGAGTGACGACGGGGGCATCGACTGCCGCCGCAGCTCCCCGTCGGACAGACCGTCGCACTTCATGGCGAGGGTCGCTCGGTGGTATTCGAGGAAGGCGCGCATCATCTCGCGTTCCTCGGCGACCAGCGGCGGTCCGATGCGCTCGGTCGGCACGTCAGGGTCCTCTCCACGCGGAGCAACGGCAGTCTCACGTTGTATCACCTGTCCGGAGGCAGCGCCGGGCTTCCGTGCACGTCGCAGTGCGGGCGGCCGCCGCGTGACCGGGGCGGTCGCACACCCCGAACCCGACGGCGCGGTCGGGCACGGCGGGAAGCGCCCCTGTTCGGTTCGCCGAGGGACATCCGCTGCGCGGCGGCGGAATGCCGGGCAGCATGGCGGGGTGTCTGATCTGCTGTGGGACGACGTCGCGCACTTCTTCGACCCTGAACCGATGGGGGCGCTGCCGGACTTGCGTGTCCCGGACACCTCGGTGGAGGACTGGCAGGCGGTCCTCGATCTCGCCGGGGAGAGCGGGTGGAACTGACGGTACTCCGAAGGCGGGACGGTGCTGCCGGTGCCCCGGGCGGAGGCAGTGTTCTCCCGGCCGGCTGACGCCGAGTGTCCGGTGCTGCGTGTCCGGCCGTCGGCCGACATGCTGGTGATCTTCCCCTTCCATGCGGCGGAGGAGATCGACTTCGATGTCGATCTGCGGGAGCTTCAGGGCCAGGAGCGACTCGACGGGTTCTGCCGTTTCCTGCGGGACGTCGGGCGACGGCTGGGCCGGCCGGTGCTGATGGAGCCGGAGGGCGGCGACGGGCATCCGGTACTCGGTTTCGACGCCGAAACCGACAGGGTCGTGCTTCTGGCCGGACCGCCGGTCATGTGATCGCCGGGGTCAGCGCCTCCGCGGCGTTCGGACGCCCGCGGAAGCGGAACCGCTTCCGGCAGAGCGGCCGGACGGCCCGCGGGCCGGCGGATGGTCCGCGTCCGGTACGCCGCCCGGCGTCGTGGCGTCCCGCGTCGTGGCGTCCCGCGGAGCGGCGCCCGGCCGCAGGCCGGGCGCCAGGGTCAGGGTCACCGTGACGGAGAGCGCCGCCGTCACCGCGATCGCCGTCGAGGGAGCGACGACCTGGGCGACGGCGCCGGCGAAGGCCGCCCCCACCCCCTGCATGGCCAGCATGCCCGAGGTGTGCAGCCCGAGGGCGTGCCCGCTCAGCTCGTCCGGAGTCAGGGAGATCAGCCGTTCCTGGAGGAGGAGGCTCGCCGCGTACCCCACCGAGGCGATCACGACGGCCGTCACCGCGAGCGGCAGCGGCGGGCCGAACGCGAAGACCAGGTACGGGACGGCCAGCAGCAGGAGCAGCGGCGGACCCAGCCGCTCCCGCCACCGTCCGGGGACGAACCTGCCGGCCAGCGTGTCCCCGGCGAGCATGCCAAGCGCGCCGGAGGCGAACAGCAGGCCCGCGTGCCCGGGCGAGTGGGCGACGAACAGCGACTCGCAGCCAACGATGAGCCCGTTGGGTACCCACAGCGCCAGAAGAACGTAGCGGCGGGGCACGGAGGACCACAGGCGCGCGTTGTCCCGCCAGGTCCGGGCCACCGAGGGGCGCCCGGAGCCCCGCGGCGCCCGCCAGGTGAGCCCGAACCGGGCGACGGCCGCGGCGGTGAGGTGCAGCAGGGCGCCCACCAGCAGTGCGCCCCGCGGTGACAGGACGGTCACCAGCACACCACCGGCCCCGAAGCCGCAGATCTGCAGGACGCCGACCGACATGTTGAGCACCGAGCGGCCCAGCAGATAGCCGTCCGTGCCGTCCCTGGTGAGGATCTCGCTCAGCAGCCCCAGCTGTACCCCGCCGCCCGGCGAGCCGAGCAGACCGGTCGACAGGAGCACGGCGAAGGCGGCCCACACGGGCAGCCCCGGGATCGCCTGCGCGGCGGTGCCCAGCGCGAACAGCAGCGACAGGCCGGTCAGCGCGGCGCGCGGCGGCAGCCGGTCACCGAGAAGACCAGGGTGCCCAGGGCGAGGCCGCCGACCGTCTGCGCCGCGACCTGGGCCGCGGAGAACATGAGGAGCGGAGTGAACCCGGGCGTCCCGAAGAGTTCGCGGTAACTGCGCATGGGGCAAGGCTGCGAGCGTCCGCGCAGGGGGCGCTACTGTTTCGCGGGGAGGCGAAACCTTGGGTTGGTGGCAGGTCAACGCGGACACGCTCGCGGGCAGCCGGTTCGTCGTGTCACCCCTCGCCGAGGTGACGTCGAGCGTGCAGACCCTGGTGCACGGCACCGCCGCACACCCGGGCGAACAGGCCTGGCTCGACACTCATCTGCCCGGCTTCCGGGCGCTGTTGGCCGACGACCCGTCACCGCGCTGCTCGTGCGGACCGGACTGGGACGCCGGTGGAACGCCGACTTCCTCACCCCGACCCCGACCGGCCGGGGCGAGCCCGGTTTCGAGGAGGAGGTGGCCCGTGTCCGCGCCACCCCTCCCGGGGCGGCCCGCGCCGATCTCACCGTGTCGCTCGGCGGCACGCTGCCCGCCACGCTCGACCGGGACGACCTCCCGCAGCGCGCCGCCGCCTTGCTGGAATGGGTGTGGACGCGGGCCGTACGGCCCCACTGGCCGCGCCGCCTGCGCGTCCTCGAAGCCGATGTCGTCGCGCGCACGGCCCGGTTGAGCCGGGGCGGCTGGGCGGCGGCGCTGGACGGCATGCGCCCCGGGATGCGCTGGCTGGGGGAGAGTCGGCTCCAGATCAACACCCACGACCACCCGCCGCGCGAGATCTCCGGGGCACAGCTCTTCTTCGTCCCCGTCACCCCGAGCCGCGGCTGGGTCTCCTGGGAGGAACCCCATCGGTACGCCGTGGTGTATCCGTGCTCGGGAGCGCTGGCGGACGCGGACCGCACGACGGCGCCCCACGCACTGGTCGCCCTCCTCGGGCGGGGGCGGGCGGGTGTCCTGGTCCTCCTCGACACCCCCAAGAGCACGACCCAGTTGGTGGCCCTCACCGGGCAGGGCCTGGGCTCCGTCGGGCGCCACCTCAAGGTGCTTCTCGACGCCCGCCTCGTGCGGCGCCGTCGCGCGGGGCGGGCGGTGCTCTACTACCGCACCGCCGCCGGGGACGTGCTGGTGAACGCGCAGGCGAGCGAGGGGAACTGAGACCGCCGGTTCGTTCACCCTCCGGGCCGCAGAGCCGGATGGGCCTCGGCGAGGTGTTCCGGCGCGGCCTGCCGCCAGGAATCCACGAGGATGTCGCGCAGCTCGTCCATGTCCTCCAGCGCCGCCATGCGGACCCGGACCCAGGCGGAACCCGCCTCGTGCGGCGGCACCCAGAACTTCTCGGGTTCCGCCGCTATCAGCTCCGCCCGTTCGTGCCGGGGGCAGCGCACGGCGAACGAGGTCCCGTCGTCGGGAATCGTGATGAACATCTTCCCGGCCACACGGAAGGTGGGCATGCTCCACGCCTCCTTCTCCACGGTCTCCGGGAGGGACATCGCCAGGCGGCGGACGTCATCGGCATTGATCATGGTGACCACGGTAGCCGGGAGCACCGACATCACCGCTGACGCTCAGGCGGCCGCGGTGGCTCAGGCACTGACCGACGCCCTGCCCGCCACCTGTTCCACCCGCGGACGCGTGATCCACCGTGACGACGCCCCCCGCCACGCCCGGCGCCCGTGTCACCGCCGCTCGATCACGGACACGAAGTCACAGGGCACCCGGGACGCCGGGCCACCGATGGCCGTCCGGGGAAGCGCCCGACGGCCGGCCCGCCCGTACGAAGTCGCCGTACTCGTCCTGAACGACGCCCTCGTTCACCCATCGGCCCCGCTCGGCTCCCGTGCGCCGTTCGGCGGTGTTCAGCGCGGTCAGCGGGTCCTCGGCCGTGCCCAGAAGCCGGCCGAACTCGTCGGCGTCGGGATCGAACGGCGGGAACTCCCCCAGGTCGAAGAAGCTCTCGTGGCCCGCGTCCTCGACCGTGTGGAGGTAGATTTCGTAGGACGCCCCCGTGGGGCGAATCTCGACGCGACGCACACCCGGGCGCTCTGCCGGGCCGCACGGCCCGAGGAACTGCTCCACCGGACGGCCCCGCCTCAGGGCCCCGAGAACGAACGACTCCGCCAAGTACCGCATCCGGACACAGTAGGGCACGCTGCTCGCGGCTCGGCCTGATCCGACAGGGGCACCGGTCGGCGGGGCCGCCGGTCAGTGGCCGTGGCGCGCGGGGTTCGCGTCCATCAGGGCGTGCATGACCACCCGCACACCGCGGGCGAGGTGGTTGAGCTGCCCCAGCTCCGCCGCGTACAGCCGGATCGTCTGCTCGATGACGGACTCGGGGACGCCGAGGGAGGGAAGCTCCGCGCGGGCGGTCTGCAGGGCCGTACGGACCGTGCGGATCTCCTGCTGCACCTGGAGCTGCGCGTGGCGGGCGAGGAGCACGGGGTGGCGGGTCAGCGTCTGGTAGCTCGCGTAGCGGGCCGGCAGCAGTTCGCGCAGCCACTTGGTGGCCGTGCGCTCCCAGTCGCGGCTGCCGGGCGTCTTGACCTGGCAGGGCCAGTCCGTGCTGGTGGGTGAGTAGGTCAGGGACACTGTGATCGCTTCCGGGCTGGGCTACGACGGGGACGGTCGGAGGGGGTTCTTGGCGGCCCCGGCCTAGGGGATGACCGGGGCCGCCACGGGCCCTCGCCCGGAGGCGAGGCCCGTTTCAATCACCGGGTCCGACGTGAGAAGGAGGCGTCTTCGCCGGTGACCGTTTGTGGGCCGACCCGGGAGAAGTATTTATATATACCGTCGAGTAAGCAAGAACATGAAAACATTCATGTGTCACGAAGACGGGACTTCCCGTCCGGAAGCCGGTACGCAGGACGCCGTCCCCGGTCAGTCCTTGAGGAAGAACTGGTGCTGTTCGGCGATCCGCTCGTAGTCCTCCAGGCGGGCCTGCGTGCGTTCGGGATCGGCGTCCGCCATGGCCTGGAGCAGGGCGGACGACATGAGCACCGGTGCGGCGTACGAGTCGAAGACCAGCCGGGAACCGGTGCCCGTGGCGAACGCGACGTCTGCCTCCTCGACGAACGGCCCCAGCGTCATGTCCGTGACGAGCGCCACACGCAGCCCGGCCCGCCGCGCCACCTGAAGGGCGGTGAGCGTCTCGTGCGCGTGCCGGGGCATGGCGAAGGCCAGCACCCACGTGCCGCCGGCCTCGCGCGACTGGAGCAGGGCGTCGTAGGCGACGGTGCCGCCACGCGTGACCAGCCGGACGTCGGGGTGGATCCGTCGGGCCGCGTACGCGAAGTACTCGGCGAGGGACACGGAGATGCGCAGCCCCAGGATGGTCAGCGGCACGGACTGCGACAGCTCACGCCCGACCTCGATCACCCGGCCGGGATCGGCGAAGTCCCGGCGCAGGTTCTCCAGGTTCTCGATCTCCGCGTCGACGGCGGCCTGGAGTTCGTTGCGGCGCAGCTCCTCCGGGGTGTCGGCCGCGCCCGGCAGCGTACTCAGCGCGATGGCCTGGAGCTTCTCCCGCAGTGCGGGATAGCCGCTGAACCCCACCGCCGCGGCGAACCGCGTCACCGAGGGCTGGCTCACCCCGACCCGCTCCGCCAGATCCGTGATCGACAGGAACGCGGCTTCCTTGAGGTGCTCGATGAGGTACTGGGCGATACGCCGCTGAGCAGGCGAGAGCCCGGGCCCGTCGAACAGCGTTCGGAGCCTGGTGCCGGGCGCGGCCTCCACTTCCGGGACCGGCTCCCCGGCGGTGATCGCAGACGCCTGCGCGCGTGCCTGCTGGGCCGATGGCACCGATGCGCCTCCTTTTTGTCCCACGAAGGTTCAACATAGCTCACTCAGCGTGGCCCCAGGGCGCGGTGCCCGACCGGTTTCCGAGCCGCCGCGTGCCCCGCGTCCCGCACGCCCCCGGAGGAATCCCCGCCCCGGGGCCGGGACC